>JAIOPX010000451.1 GCA_021413705.1 Planctomycetota bacterium
ACAATCCCGTCCATGGGAATTCCCTCCTGCGGGCGTGTAACCCGCGGCTAGTGTTGGACACTGGGAATTCCCATTTTTCATGCGCCGCCTAAACCTCCAATATCACTTGTCGCAAAATCACAAACGGTCATTTAGGCCACAATCTTCACTTGAGGTGACAACTCATAGAGACACTCCCACACGAACGCACCGGCCTCGTGCGAAAAGACGCAGGACCATGACAGGTTACTCACGGCGGCAATCAACTCCAGTTGGTTTGCCAACTCGCGCCGCATGTTTCGGAGACCGGTCGCGTGATATCCCGCTGCTCCCAGGCCGCCCGTGTTGGCCAACTTCGGCACCTGTACTCCACTGAACAGCCAAACATCGGCCGGCAGCCGTTCCGCGATGACCTGCATCGCGCGGTTGCCTGTGAACGAAGCTGTACCGGCCGCGATTAGGGGCAAAAAGCCTTCTCGCCATCGACGGACAAGCTCGACGTAGTCGCGGTCGGGTAGCGGCGACCACGACTCTGCTTCAGCATTGAGCCAGTCCTCTACACAAGGCAGCACTCGCACGATTCCCATTGGATCTCATCAAGCCGGGGCAACAGGACACGGTTAGAACTTTTTAGCCAGCTAGCTTGGACGGTGCCATCTGGCCTTCTGTGCGTCGCGTGAGCTTGGATCGGAGAGGCCATTACTCCAGGGGCTTAATCCTTGCTGGTGGCCAAGATTTTTGGGAAGGGCACAACATTTCTACTTGCTTTCGTCGCTTTGAATCGTAATGCGAAAAGGTGGCTTGGATTCAAAAGACAGGACAGCGCGGCGGTACTCGACAACGGACTTCGCGTCGCGGCCCAGCGGAACAACAGCCACGGCGTTGCGATCCATCGAAAGCCAAGCTGGCTTGCCGGAATCATTCAGATTCTCGATGTACCATCCGTGCTGCTTGTCGCTGCGATCGATTTTCCACTTCGAGAACTTCCCAGGGTTTTTTTGAATTATTACTGAGGGAGGAGTACCAGTGTAATCAACGCCCAAAAACCCAGCGGGTGAGCGATCAACATCAATAATACTCTTGGGAATAAACGTCGTGCCCGCTTCATTCAGGTCGCCAGAACCAAGATTCTTTATGGTTGTCTCTCCTTTCATGGACATGAGTTCAAAATAGCCGCAGGTCTCCTTGCTCTTCCAAGGCCGACGCACTGGAGCATCGCTGGCTAGGCGTGTGCGCGTTAGTTCGAAGTATAGCGTTCCATCGATACAGACAAGTGGGTAACCCCCCGTTGGCGGATCCGTTTGAAAAGCGATTGTGCAAATAGGACGGTGTTGCACATGTTCTTGCCCAAGGGTCGAGCTTATGAAGATCGCGAATATTAAGAACGGTGCAACGATTCGCATAGCTAGCCAACCTCATCTTTCGTCGTTTGCAATGCCGATGCGGAAACTTGGCTTAACCTCGTTTGACAGCGTTGCGCGCCGATACTCGACGACATGCGCCCCTTGATTACCTAAGGCCATGACAGCTTGGGTGTCGCGGCTCTTGGAAAGCCAAGCGGGCTTTCCGGAGTCATTTTCATTCTCGATGTACCACAGGCGTTTTGTTTCGTCGGGGTGGAGTTTCCAGGTTGAGAATTTCCCAGCATCTTTCTCCAGTTTTATCGACGGTGGATTCGTCGAATGGTCAGCAGTCAAATATCCTATTTGGGCCACGTCAAGTTTCACCCAGTCGTCCTTGGGTATGAACTTCTTACCCTCTACATTAAGTCCGCCAGGCCCGAGGTTTTTTAAACTGGTCGTACTTATGCTTGATGTCATTTCAAAATGCCGGCATTCTTCCTTGCTTTTCCACGGCCATTTTACGGGCTGATCGTCGGCGTGCCGTTTGCGAACGGTCTGAAAATATGGGGTTCCTTCAATGCAAACTAGCAACGAACCCGAACTGGGTGGATCTGTTTGCATCGTTATGACGCCGATCGGATGCTTAGGTTCGTCAGCGACAGCACAACAGTTCCAAAACCCAAGTAATGAAATCACGGAAATCGCGAACGGCCGCATAATAAGCCTGTCCTTGGTGTCGAGTTGCTGGCAGTTTGAACGCCAGCCGCCATTGTCCCCACCGGAACGGAGATGAGGGTAGAGGGGTCCAGGGGGAGAGGGGGCTCGTCTTCGTTCAGATCTCGAGGTAACAGGATTTGAACTTAGTCAAGATACCGTTGGTTTTCCCGTTTTGCCTACTATCGGATTGCGAGGACAAGGGCACTGGAAAGGTCGTTGCTCGGAGCCGTGGTGTCGTACACGCGGGCGGCGTGAGGCCTGTTGAGGGACATCCATCTCTCGAAAGGGGTTGTCCCCGGGTTGTAACTCATGGTCGCTCAATAGACTTGATCATGCGTACCCAGAGCCAGCAGAAGAATTGCTTCGGCTCCATTAAATTGCGTGTACTCGAACACCACCCGCAAGTCGTAGCCAACGCTACATGCCCAACATCCCGCCAGAGGTCCGGTCAATTTGTGTGTTCACAATGAGGGATGTGACGCATCGGCCGATAACTGCTCGAGTTTAGCCTCAATTGCCTCTGCCGAGCCTGGACGCGACTTTAGCCAGTTGCGCAGATCTCGCGCAAAGGCTGTTGACGGTATGAGGACACGTCTCACGACTGCGCCTCGCGCAGCAATTCTGCTGCCGTCATAGGCAAACAGTTTCCGGCCGCAAACTCTGTGCGGGACTCCGCTACAACCGCTGCGACGCGTTCCCGCCCACGCTCGGCAATCCGTCGGCTCAGCACTGCTACCAATTCAGCCTGGGCGTCTGTGTCTAACTGTTCAGCGGCATGGAGAGCATCCGCAAACGCAACTTGTTGGCTCATGGCAATCTCGTGAAGGGCAACAATACGGTGACAAGCGCTTTCTGTAATCAGTCTCAAAGCGGTTCAGTTCAACCCAGAGTTCAGACAACGTGGCCATTGCTAACTTGAAGTTCGGACATCAGCAGCAAGTCGAGAACGCTGTAGCTCTCATCGCGCTGAAACACGATGACTGTCCGACCGGATTGAGACTGTGCGACAAAGTCACGGTGGGCAACCTCGAATGCGCGGCCGTCTACCATTCGAATCGTGAACGGACGGAACGGGTGCTGATGTAACGTCGCTTTGAATTGCTCGTTGGTCATGGCTGAATTATAGCTACCCCAAAGTGGCCGGACAACGCACTTTCCGCGACCACCGGTCGCGGCTTTATGGCTTGCGCTGCGTGGTTTCTTGGGCACTTGGTGTCCCAGCATCGATCGTTGCCGCGGGATGTGGTGATAGTGCTGGGCAAAGCGATGGGCGCTGGGCGAAGCGATGGGCTTCGTCGCGCACGTATTGCAGCAGTCGCAGGGCATACGCATGCCGCGAGAGCTTCAGCGGCTCTTCCTCGTCAGGGATGTAAAATTCTTCTTCCTGCATGGCCAGTGAAATAACGGCCGGCCGCTGGATTTGCAATTCATCGAAGGCCGCCAACGCGGCATTGAGTTGCCCGCGTCCCCCATCGACCAGCAGCATGTCGACCGCTTACGAGGGGCGACCATCCTGTGCACAGCGTGCAACGGCGTGAGCGCCGCGCGGACAGGGCGCGGACAATTCACCTACAACGCGCGGACGGAGCGCGAGCGCTCGCGCGTACACCTTATAGGGGGTTTGGTCGTCTAAGGACTTTGAAATTACGGCTACTCAAGGGCTACTCACGGCTACTCAAGGGGGACAGTCCCAATTTACTCGGGCAAAAGTGGGACAGTCCCCTGGCCGGCACCACACCCATACCGCTACAATTGGTCCTTTCACCCTGACGGGCGGCCCCCAGTTTGAGGGACTTCCCAGGAGAAGGCACCACGGCATTTAGATCGTGCGTGCCTGTGACTATTTGTGGACCGACATGTTTAGTACCCTGACCGAAAAACTCGGCGATGCGTTTCGATCCCTCCAGGGTCGCGGCGCTCTGACCGAATCGAACATGCGAGACGGGCTCAGCAAGGTCGAGGAAGCCCTGCTGGAGGCCGACGTCAGCTACTCGGTCGTCAAAGACTTCATGGCCCGGGTCACGGAGCAGGCCCTGGGTGAAAAAGTTCTCCGCTCGCTCACGCCGGGCCAGCAATTGGTCTCGGTCGTCAATCAAGAGTTGATCAACTTGATGGGGCCGGTCGATCATTCGCTCCACCTGCACAGCGGCGTGACGGTGCTGATGCTTTGCGGGCTGCAAGGTTCCGGCAAAACCACCACCTGTGGCAAATTGGCGATGATGCTCAAGGAGCGTGGCCGCCATCCGATGCTCGCCGCCGCCGACTTGCAACGCCCCGCCGCCATCGAACAACTTCATGTGCTGGGCCGCCAAATCGGCGTGCCGGTCTTCAGCGAGCCGGGTGCGACGGACCCTGTCAAAGTCTGCCAAAGTGCTTTGAAGCAGGCGCAGTCTGGCGGGGTGGATGTGCTGATCCTCGATACGGCCGGCCGGCTGGCCATCGACCAGGAGTTGATGGATGAGCTGACCCAGATCGACCGCCGCGTCGAGCCCGACCAGGTCTACCTTGTCGTGGACGGCATGACCGGCCAGGACGCCGTCAACAGCGCCCAAGGGTTCAACGCAGCGCTCGAGCTCGACGGCTGCATCATGACCAAACTCGACGGCGACTCTCGCGGCGGCGCAGCGCTCTCGGTCAAACATATCACCGGCGTGCCGATCAAGTTCATTGGCACCGGCGAACATCTCGACGCATTGCAGGAGTTCCACCCGGAACGGATGGCTGGCCGCATCCTGGGTATGGGCGACGTACTGACGCTGGTTGAAGATGCGCAGAAAAAGTTCGACCAGGACGAGATGGCCCGCCAGCAGGAACAGCTCCTCAAAGGGCAGTTCACGCTCGACGACTTCCGCAAGCAGATGACCCAGATCACGAAGCTGGGCCCGTTGCAAAAAGTGATGGGCATGATGGGGCTCGACGGCGGTCTGAGCCAAATGATGGGCGACGTGGACATGGAACAGCAGATGCGCCGGCTGTTCGGCATGATCGACTCCATGACGGCCGAAGAGAAGCGCAACCCCAAGAAAATGATCGACCAGAGCCGGCGACGACGGATTGCCGCCGGAGCCGGTGTCGAGCCGCACGAGGTCAACGACCTGATCAAGCAGTTCGACGGCATGGCCAGCCTGATGAAAGACATGGCCGGCAAGGGAATGCTGGAAAAGATGAAAATGGCCAAGCAGATGCAGAGTCAGCTTTCGGCTAATCCGAACGCCCAGCTTGCCAAGAAAAAAGGGGACACCGGCAAGCGGCTCACGGCCCAGGAACGAACTCGGATTAAGAAAGAAAGAGATCGAGAAGCCCGCCGCCGCAAGCGGATGGGGAAAAACAAGTAACTAAAACCCAAGGAGAACCACGTGTCAGTTCGCATTCGCATGAAAAAACTGGGGCGCAAGCATCGTCCCTACTTTCGCATCTGCGCGATCGATATCCGCAGTCCGCGTGACGGTCGCGTCATTGAGGAGTTGGGAACCTACGATCCGCTGATCCCCGAGACCGACGCCCGGGTTCGCATGGACCACGAGCGGGTGCAATACTGGCTCGGTGTGGGTGCCCAGCCTTCGGATCGGGTCCGCATTTTGATCAAGAAGTACGGCCCGCAGGGAACGCATCTGGCCGCGCAGCAGGCCGCCACCGAGAAACTGGCCACGCCTAAGATGGTGGCCGAGGTTGGCACGCCCGCCTATGTTCGTCCCGAGAAGCCCAAGAAGGGTGAGAAGCCGGCACCCGAGACAGCCGCAGCCACCGAAGCGGCTCCAGCGCCTGAACCGGAAGTAGCCGCTGAACCTGCCCCAGAGGCAACTCCAGAGCCTGCTGCAGAGGCAACGGAGTAGCGCCGATAGTATCCATCACGCTCCGCGTGATGTTTTCTTCACGCGGAGCGTGAAGGATACTTTGGCGTGAATGATACAATATGCGATTTGACGTATTGACCCTGTTTCCGGAGATGTTTCCAGGCTATTTGGGACAGAGCCTGCTGAAGCTGGCGATCGAGCGAGGATTGGTTGAAGTCAACCTGATCAACATCCGAGACTTCTCGACCGACAAACACAAGTCGGTCGATGACCGGCCGTTTGGGGGCGGGCCGGGCATGGTGATTCGAGTCGAGCCGACCGTCGAGTGTGTGGAAGCGGTTCAACAACAAGGAGACAAACCAGGTCGTGTCGTGCTGCTGACTCCGCAAGGGAGGCGACTGACACAGCCGATCGTAGAGGAACTTGCCGGCTGCGAGCGGCTGCTTTTGCTCTGCGGACGTTATGAGGGATTCGACGAACGGGTGCGAGACATTCTCGAACCCGACACGATTTCGATCGGCGACTATGTGCTCAACGGAGGGGAAGTGGGGGCGATGGTGGTGATCGACAGCGTCATCCGGCTGGTGCCGGGTGTGTTGGGAGACGAGGAGAGCGCCAAGCAAGATTCGTTTTCGGGGCCCAATCGCCATTTGGAATTTGCACAGTACACAAGACCGAGAGAATATCGCGGCCATCAGGTGCCGGAAATCCTGCTCAGCGGAAATCATCAGGAGATTGCGGCCTGGCGGGAAGTGGAAAGCCTGCGGCGGACGCGTGAACGACAAGACGACACCAACCGTAAAGGAAACTAACATGAGCCAACAGATTCTCAAACTGGCCGAGGCCAGCAGCCTGAAGCCGGAAGTCGATTCGTTCGACGTCGGAGACACCGTCGATATCCACACGCGGATTATGGAAGGTGACAAGGAGCGGATTCAGATTTTCAACGGCGTGGTGATCGCCCGCAGCGGCGGCGGAAGTCGCGAGACATTCACCGTGCGGCGGATCGTGCAGGGAGAAGGGGTGGAGCGCAAGTTCCCGCTCCACTCGCCGCGCATCGCCAAGATTGAAGTCATCCGCAGCGGCACGGTCCGCCGGGCCAAGCTCTATTACCTCCGCGATCGCATCGGCAAGGCCGTTCGTCTGCGTGAGCGCGAGCGCAAAGTTGAGCCAAAAAAGTAGAGGAACCATGTAGAGGAGCAATGACGAATGTCGAAGCACGAATGACGAAGGATGGCCGGGACTGGAGCTGAGCCTTTGGCGAGGCGAAGTCCCGGTGAGCTAGCGCATAATTTCGTCATTCGGATTTCGACGTTCGTAATTTGTCATTACATGGGGCGTCAGCATGTTTCTCCGCGATTGGTTCACCCGTTGGCGTCGCCCGCAAACGCTCGGCCAGCGCGGTGAGGCGGCAGCCGCGCGATTCCTGAAGCGGTTGGGTTACCGAATCATCGAGCGCGGCGCGCGACGCCGGTTCGGCGAGATCGACTTGGTGATGGTCGATCCTCGCGGCTCCGCCGGTCGCACGGTAGTGTTCGTCGAGGTGAAAACTCGCGCCTCGCACGACAGGGGTCATCCGTCGGAAGCCGTGGACGACCGCAAGCAGCGGAAACTCTCGCTCGTGGCACTGGCCTATCTCAAAGGCCACGGTTTGCTGGAATGCCCCGCCCGGTTCGACGTAGTGGCCGTCACCTGGCCTGCGGACGCTAAGAAGCCGGTGATCGAACACTACAAGAATGCGTTTGAAGTCCAGGGAGGGTCGATGTTCGGGTAGTTCGGGCTATTGCTTGAAGCGAAGAAGCTCGAGTGGCCGGGACAAGGCGAAGACCCGGATGGTTGATTTGAGTCGGCCAGCTACGCCAAGCGGACAGTCCCATGCTTGCTCCGCAAGACAATAACATTTTGCTGGGGCAAAATTGGGACAGTCCCCTACAAAGGCCACTGCCTCCCGAGCGATTCCTTTTGCATCGCAGTCAGCCGCTTGATGCCGCCGCGAGCCAGTTTCAACAGCGCCGCGAGATCGTCGTCGTCGAACGTCGCCTCTTCCCCGGTTCCCTGAATCTCGATGAACTTGCCGCTGCCGGTCATGACGACGTTCATGTCCACCGCGGCCTCGACATCCTCGACATAGTCCAGGTCCAGCACGGCGCGGCCATCAACGATCCCCACGCTCACCGCCGCCACGCTGCCGGTCAAGGGACTCTTCTTCGGGTCAGGAAGTTTCTCGATCGAGCTGATTGCGTCGGCGAGAGCCACGAATGCTCCCGTGATGGCCGCCGTCCGCGTTCCGCCATCGGCTTCCAGCACGTCGCAATCGACGGTAATCGTTCGCTCTCCCAGGGCTTCCATATCGACTACCGCTCGTAGACTGCGGCCGATGAGTCGCTGGATCTCGGTGGTCCGGCCATCGACTTTCGAGCCCCGTTCGCGGGCTTTGCGCGGACTGGTGCTGCCGGGCAACATGCTGTATTCGGCCGTCACCCAGCCGCGCCCTTTCCCTTTCATCCACGGCGGAACGGACTCTTCCACACTGGCCGTGCAGAGCACTGTCGTCCGCCCGGCGCGGATCAGCACGCTTCCTGGCGCAGGGCGCGTATAGCGGCGCTTGATCGAAATCTCGCGCAACTCGTCGGGTTTACGATTGTCGTGACGCTGGGAAGGCATGTTAACCACGGAGACACAGAGGCACGGAGAAAGAGAAACGAGTTTACTAAAGCACTCTACGGACGAGACCGTCCTTCAGGACGGGCACATTGAAATTCATCAAGAATCCGATTGGCAACTTTGTCAGTCGCATGTAGGTGAGCAATTGTGCTTCATGGACAGGATGAATTCCTTCGATGCTCTTCAGCTCCAGTAATACCTTGTCTTCCACGATCAGGTCGAGAAAATAGGCGCAGTCGAGCAACACTCCCTTATATTGAATCGCAATTTTCTTCTGCCGAACAAATTTTAGATTTCGTAGACTCAGTTCGTGACACAAACATGCCTCATAAGCCGACTCCAAGAGTCCTGGGCCGAGAGCTTTGTGTACTTCGATCGCCGCTCCAATAATGTTTTCCGTTAACTCTTCATGTAGCAACATCTTACACCTCCAAAAGGTTCGGGATTAAGAAACGACCGATTCTCGGTCAGTAACGTAATTCCTCTCCTCCTTCCTCCCTCGGTGTCTCCGCGCCTCCGTGGTAAATCCTTCTCGCTACCCCTTCGCTCCTAGGAGCCATGCCAGGATGCCCTTTTGCACATGCATTCGATTGGCCGCTTCGGCCACCACGACGCTTTGCGGACCGTCGATGACGCCGTCGGTTACTTCCAATCCGCGGCACGCGGGTAGGCAGTGCATGAAGCAGGCGTCGGCCGGGGCGTGGGCCATC
>JAIOPX010000439.1 GCA_021413705.1 Planctomycetota bacterium
CAATGTTTTTAATCGCATCGTCGAGAACGACCTGATCCGCAAGCTCAGCCATGAGCAATATCAGGACAAGGTGCGGAAGGTCTATGGCGGTCCCAAAGGGGCCATGCTCGACACGTTCAGCCGCATCTCCGGCCACTTGCAGTTCGGCGAGCGGTTGCTCAAAAAGCGGCGTTTCGATCTGACGGGTTGCCGAGATATTCTCGACGTCGGCAGCGGCATGGGTCAGATCATCGGCCATCTCCTAAAATATGCCGATCGCGAAGCGCACATTACGGGAATCGACCTCAGCAGCCCGATGCTGCGCAGAGCCCACCGCAAACTTCGCAGCACCAGGCCGCGGCTGGTGGCCGCTGACTTGACCCATCTTCCGTTTGCCGACGCCTCCTTCGATTGCGTGACCTGCGGCTATGTCATCGAGCACTTGCCCGATGTGCGGGTCGGCCTGGCGGAACTGGCCAGGGTAATGTCGCCCGGCGGGCGGATGCTGTTGTTTGCCACGGAAGACAATTTCACCGGCGCCTGGACGAGCCGCATGTGGTGTTGCCGCACGTATAATCGGGCCGAATTGCTGGGGCAGTGCGAGCAATTCGGTCTTAGCCTGCGGCAGGAACTCTGGTTCACGCCAATGCACAAGGCACTCAGAGCCGGCGGCATTTGCGTGGAGCTTCAGCGGCGGTAGGCAGATAATTCTCCTACTACTCAGTACATCGCACTCCAGCTAGCATTGCTGCAATCGAAGCGACCGTTTTCGTTGCTCTACCCCGAAGGGGTTCAATTCGCAAAGCCCAGGGTCGCGCAGCGCACCCTGGGTTATCGGTATTATTATCCGGCTACCCCGAAGGGGTTGGATCAAGGAACCTACTGTATGTCACAATCGCACGCGCAGGTGTATCTCCATTCTGTATTCTCCACAAAGAATCGCCTGCCGTTCTTGAAAGACAAAGCTCTGCGCGACGAAATGCATCGCATTCTGGGAAACGAATCCAACAAACTTGACTGCCCCGTAATACGCGTGGGTGGCGTGGCAGATCACGTCCACATACTCTGCCGCTTCGGCCGTACCATCTCAATCTCCGACTACATCAAGGAAATGAAACGTGCGTCTTCCAAGTGGATCAAGACGAAGGGACCATCACTCGCGAATTTCTATTGGCAAGGCGGCTACGGAGAATTCTCTGTAAGCCCAAGTCATGTGAACGACCTGATTTCATATATTGATAACCAGGAGGAACATCACCACACCGAATCGTTTCAGGATGAATTCAGACGGTTGCTGACAATTTACGGACTGCAGTGGGATGAGCGGTATGTCTGGGATTGATTCGAGGATCCAGGACGAAATCGATATAACCCCTTCGGGGTAACCTTACTTCTTAATCTGGACCCAGGGTGCGCTGCGCGACCCTGGGCTGTGCGAACAAAACCCCTTCGGGGTAATTTTTGCGCAATGCAAAGTTCACATTACCAAGCGGTTATGCCATCCTCTCCTACACGTCCCCCAATCCCAAAGACTCAACTACATCCTCCGGCAGCCAGCCTTCAAGTGTATAACCACGGCTCGTATTATAAGCGGATACGAGCAAGCCAAGTCGCTCCCGCGATAGCACCGCCCGGTCATCGCCCGGCAGCGCCTGCTCAAGAAATCGGGCCGGCAGCGTGTCTTCATTCGGTTGCCAGCCGGAGCGGATGTTCAACAGTTTCTTGGCAGCTACGATTCTGGCGGCGGTCGTTTGCAACTCTTCCGGTGTCACGTCCCAACCGGTGACTAAACGGAGCATTTCGGCGGCTTCGGCAACAAAATCTTCAAACACGCCGCGGAGGAATTTGCAGAGAATCAGTGAATCCATGAGGGCCGCTTTGTCTTCCGTTTCGGCCGCTCGCCAGGCGTCCTCGGGCTGCACTGCGCGGCGGTCCACCGACGCGGAGAAATCGACCTCGTAGGCGCCGCTGCGGTTGTGATCGGCGCCACGCGAGCCGACGGCGAAGCCCAGGGCCATGGTCTGCAATGCTCTCGGCTCGTATCCGGGCATTTCCAATCCTTTGACCTGCGGGGCGAAGTCGATCGCATTGCCGCCGATCTCTAGAGCCAGTCGCCGGCTCCCTTCAGCCAGACGGCCGCCGAGGCCGCGCCGCTGGCCGATTTCGTCAATCGCGCGGTGCAAGGCCGTGGCATCGCCAAACTTTAGCCACGGAGCATCGAGTAATCCGCGCTCCACACACTCCATGGCGAATGCGATCGTGCCGCCGGCGGAGATCGTGTCCAAGCCCAACGCATCGCATTGTTGTGAGGCGGTCAGGACGGCGTCGGGATCGGAGATGCCGCACAGGGGGCCAAGCGCGAAAAGGTTTTCGTACTCGACGCGAACGCTGGAGGAAACAGGGGGCTTACGCCCCCCGCTCGCCTGGTTCACTGAATAGATATGCTCGCAGCCGATCGTACAGGCGGCGCAACTCGCCCGAGTTTTCTCGCGGGCCACCGACATTTGCTCCGGCGAGAGCTCCGCCACGGCCGCGAACGAGCCCTGTTGAAAGTTGCGGGTAGGCAATACGCCGAGCCGGTTAAACACCAGCAGGTTCGCGGCCGTACCCAGCTCGCGATACTTGGCTGTGGCCGGGCCGAACGAACGAGCGGAAATGTCGCGGGCCAGATCCACCAGCCCGGAGGCATGCGCCCAGGTTGTGCGGCGCGTGCCCCGCACCGCGATGGCTTTGATATTCTTGGCGCCGAGCACCGCTCCACTGCCGCCGCGGCCGGCATGTCGCCCGTCGTGAGAAATCGTGGCGTACCGTACCAATCGCTCTCCCGCTGGGCCAATGGCTGCAATCTGAAAGTCGGCCCCCAGGCGCTTACGCAACAGTGTGGCGGCCTCATCACACGAAAGCCCCCACAATTCTTCGGCTGGCTCCACGCGAACATCATCGTCGTCGATCACCAACACCGACGGCTCTGCCGCCCGCCCCACAATCACAATCGCGTCGGCCCCGCATCGCTTGCCGGCGATGGCAAAGGCGCTGGAGGCTAGCGAATCGTTAATGCGCTGAGTGAGTGGACTGCGGCAGACCACAGCGAACTTGGCCGACGTAGTCAGTGGGCTCCCAACCAGCGGGCTGAAAACAAACGCCAGCGGCGCCCCAGGAGAAAGCGGATCGACAGCGTCCGCCTTTTCTCGCAGCAGCAAATAAGCGCCCAGCCCAGAGCCGCCAATAAATCGCCGCAAGACATTCTCGTCCAGACCCATATCGGTCGATTGCCCCAGCCCTACATCAATGCGGCGATACCTGCCGTGGTAGCCAGGCACTTTCAAGCCAGAATGCGGGAACTGGTGTTCGCAAGTCAACAGAGTTCAACCTCCTGCGTCAGCCGACAGGATCAACACGGATTCGCCTGGAGTCAGTGGTGTCTGCGGATCAGTCACGAATTGCCGGCCGCCGAGGCTCGCCACATAACCCGCACGTAGCCGATCGCCATCGATGCAGCACTCGGCTAAGGCAGGAAAGCGGATGGCCAAGTCGCTCAACACGTCGGCAAGCCGTGAACCTTGGGCCTCGATCACACTTTGGCCAGCCCGCTGCCGGGGGACGCCGAACAATTCTACTTGGACTGTTGCCATTACCTCATTCTACACGGCCAGCCGTCTCGGGATGGGTATCAAAGATCTTTGTTCAACACGGCCGCTACGGCTGCAACGAGATAGACGGTCAGAAGAACCCACCAGGCAACATGGATGATCCCGCGGGTGGGCTTGGCCAGTGAGATAAATACCAACATGAAGAAACCCAATACCCCGGTCAGACCAGCAAACACGGCAGCTCCCAGCAGCCGAATCGAGGCCAGCATCACTGCGGTCAGCGTGATCAACACCAACAATTCCAGCAGCGAATAGCGGATCAGTTCGGGCTGAATCTCGGGCGGCGGTGGAAAATGAGGCGGAGGAATACTGTGCAATTTCCGCGGATTGTTGTCCTCCAAATCTTCAAGCGGCTGAAGATCCGGCAGAGTGTCCGCGGGGCCAGAATGTGCGAGAGTCTCTGCGGAGGGCTGCGTAGCATGCTCCGGGGATGGGCAATCGCTGGTCAATGGAACTGCGCCTCAACGTCAGACGGGTTTACTAACCCGTCACTCATGGACGGGCTGGGAAGCCCATCCTACATTCTGAGCCGGGCTGGGAAGCCCATCCTACATTACTACACGGGCTTAGAGGCCCATTCCACTAGCCGCGGCCTGGCGGGCGGCGCGGACCACCCATTCCCTTTTCGCGGTCTTTCCACTGCTTGAGCTTCTCACCGATGGCCTCACCCCAATCGGGTTTTGGTGAAAGATAGGTATTGGGGTGATCTTTCTTGAATTTCTCATATCCCTCCATCGAGATATTCAATCCGGCAAGGTGAGCATTGGTCAATCGCGGCATGGCGTCGAAATGCTTCAGTCCAGATTCATTGAATCCACCCTTGGTTTGGATATCGAGCGATTCCAGCTTCTTGAGGCCCGAAAGCTTCTCCAGGGCGCCGTTCGACAGAGGCTTGGTCTTCAGAGTGAGTCGTTTCAGATTGCTCAGTTCCCCAATCGCCGTCAAATCTTTTTCTTCCATCATGCTGCTGATGATCGACAGTGATGCCAGATTTTCCAACTTCGACAGCGAAGGCAGCGTCGCTCCGGCGATTGGGCCTTCCAACGTAAGTCTCGTGAGGGAATTCAAGTCCGCCACATGCGTGACGACCTGGTCATTCACCGAGTACGCCTGCAAAGTCAGGCTGGTGAGCTTGGAAAGTGCTTGGAGTCGATCGATCGCCCGGGGCGAATAGTTCCCTCCCCGCAACATCAGTGTCTGCAAGCCTTCGAGCTTCCCGACCGCCACCAGTGTGCCTTCCGAAATACGGCCACCGGTAATTTCCAAGGAGCTAAGCTGCAATCCTGAGAGTACCTCGAGATTGGCGCCGCCGAGTTGATCGCCGCGAAGCGCAAGGGAGCGCAATTCTCCCATTTCCTGCAACCCTGTAATGAAACTGTCTGTCAGCCGCGGAGCAGTCAATTCGAGCCGGGTCAAATTCGTCAGGTCCGACAACCGATGAATGGCCCCGTTGCTGATACCCTTGCAGTCCAGCGTCAATTCCTTAAGCGAATGGATGCGGCTGATGTTCTTGACCACCGCATCGTCTGTCACATTCTTTTCCAACGCCAGACCCGCAACAGTTAAGTCATCACCTGGCGGGAGTTCTTCATCCTTCCAAATCCAGTTCGAGCCACCTTCCACCCGGACACGCCCGCCGCTTTTCAAGACGGCGCGAACGAACGTGGTCAGAGCCGCTCCTTGGAGCGGTTTGAACTCGGGTCGCACGCCAGGCTTGGACGGGGGTTTGGCGGGTGGCTTCTCCGCAAGCGGGGGGATGGGGGCCGGCTTCTCCACAACCGGCTTCTCAGGCGCCGGTTTGTCGATCTTCGGTGCGTTCAGCGGCGCTGAAACTACAGCGATCATTTCCGCTTGTCGCGCATTGATTTCCGCCAGCGCGGCCTGATCCAAGCCGTTGCGCGCCTGCCCATACCAATACATGACACGCCGCATGGCGCGCTGACGCCCCGCCGGCCCTTCCTCTTTCTGCACGTCCCACCACAAGTCGCCCGCCTGCTTCCGCATTGACGGGACGACCGGAGTGGCCAACTCCGCCTTGGCGGCCGACTGATAAGTCTTATTGGCACCCTGGGCCAATAACGGCAGCCCTTGGGTAAAGTCATTGCGCATCAAACACAAGAATCGCCCCCAAAGAAAATTTGCTTCGGCATCGTTTGGATTCTTTTCCAACAACGCATGAGCTTTCTCAGCGGCCTCCTCTTCGCGAGCCAAGGCGCGCAAACTGTTGACAGTCGCTGCCATCGTCGTTTGAAGAACTGCATCCCCTGACAGTTTCGCCGCTGCAAGGGCCGGCTCGAATGTCTTCTCGGCCGAAACAAATCGTCCTGTCCAGAGCGCCCTTTGCAGCAACTCGTGATACTTCTGGGCTATGTCGCGGGGCGCCGAGGATGCCTCCGCTGGACCCATGAGTTCCTGAATGGCTTCAGTCCGCAATGTCGTCCCATCGATATCAAACGTCATTTCCATGAGATCGATAGACTGCCATGCGCCGTTCACGTCACGATTTGCACTGGCCAATCCGCGAATCTCGTTGAGCATGGCATAGCGACGGGTTAGCTCGCTGCTGCGCAGCGCCTCGGTACGCAACTTGGTGATCAAAGCCAGACGGCCTTGCTGGCTGGCATCTGCATATTCGGCGGCATACTGCGTGCGTAGCAACTGCACTTGGACGGCCAACTCTTCAGCAGACGGCACAGGTGACTTGAACCCGGGACGCCGGACGATCGGAGCGACCGGAGGGGGTGTCACAGCCGCCGGGCGAACCCGGAGCTGAAACATCGTGGTTGCCTTCTGTTCGGGATGGTCCGCCAGGGCGACTTGCACGACGACATTCGACGACTGCTCAGCGGTCAGTTGCGGTGCCACAAAACGAAAAATCCCCATATCCTCAACAATCGAAGCTCCGGCCGGCGCGGATAACAAGGTAAAGCGAAACCTGCGACCCGGTTGCTCCTGAGTTTCGGTGCGAACGGTCAGTTCCAGCGACTTGCCTGCCTCAACAATCCTGTCGCCAACAGGTTCAATACGCGGGGGACGCGGGTGTTGAGGAGGAGGTTGAACTACGGGGGGGGTCGCGACAGGAATGGGAGGCTTGGTAACTGGTGGCGGAGCAGGTTTCGTAATACTTACCGGCACTGTTTTCGTATCGGCTCCAGCAGTACTGACGCTCAGAGGCTGTTGACCAGAGGGGCTTTGGCTGAGCATGAAAGCCAGCACGCCTATGACAACCGCCCCCACGGCGCCGATGCCCAACAGTAATGGCAGCGAGCGAGAGCCGGTGCGCGTAATGGGTTTGCGCAAGGTGGTGGTACGGGTGTTGGAAGCCGCCGACGGCCGCTGAGGCACGCGCCGAAGCAACGGCCTTTCCTTACCTTCATTCGGAGCTACGTCGTCATCGTTTTGGATTTTAGCAGCATCGACTAGCGGTTCATCTCGCCAGCGGTTGGATTCTGGCCGAGGGGTTGCCGCCCGCGCCGTGGGAATCGTGGCGGTCGGCTCCAGTTTTTCCCGCAACTCAGTCTCATACTCGGCTCGCTTCTCGTCATCCAACAGGCAGACTCGGGCGGCCGATACCTCATTGAGGATCTGTTGGGAGAGAGCGCCGTTGGGACCGGACTGGAATGTGCGGACATGCGTCATCCGCTGGTCGGCCGCATTGGCGATGACATCTGGATCGCTCTCGAACAAGTCGATCCCCAACAACCGATAAAGATTCGGCGGCTGATCCTTGGGAGCGATGCCCAGCCATTTTCGGTAGGGATCGAAGGAATCTTGTTGCATCTTTGGTGGCCCCTGCCCGCGGTTGGTGACTCGGCCTGCTGCCGTAGGTCGGGCAGCGAACATTTTCCGTCAGAGCGAGATGGTTCGGTTTGGCGACCCAACCACCCTCTTAGTTTAACCGAAACCGCCAGGGCGGGTCAGCGACCATTCGGCCGAAATTGCCGTCAATTTCGTCAAACTGGGGGGAATGAGGTGCGCAAAACTACCGTCACTTTATACCCCGGCGGAGCGGTCCTGGTTCCGATTTCAGAGTATTCAAAGCCAATCCATCCCCTGCCACTGCTTGACAGTTTCCACATAAACGGTGACTTTCATCCATACCTGCTGGGGCGACAGGCAAGTTGTGCCCCTTCTGCTGGACTATCGCATGCCCCTGACTGTGCTGCTCATCCCGCTGGGGAGTGCCGGAGACGTCCACCCGCTCGTCGGGTTGGCAGACCGTTTGCGCCTGCGCGGTCACCACCCAGTGGTCATCACAAATCCACATTTTGAACCCTTGATTCGCCAATTGGGCCTCGAATTTGTGCCGCTCGGCACCGCCGAGGAGTACGATCGTGCGACCCACCATCCCGATTTGTGGCATCCTTCTCGTGGCTTCCGGCTCGTGGCCCGCTTCGCCATGCTCGACACGATGCGCCCTATTTATGAGATCATCCGTCAACGAAATGTTGCAGGCCGAACCGTCGTCGTGGCTCCGGCAACTGCCTTGGGCGCACGCATGGCCCAAGACAAGCTCGGCGTACCCTTGGTTACTGTCGATCTCCAACCGGCCCTGTTGCGAAGTCAATTCAATGCGCCCACCTTGCCTCCCTTGTTGCTTGGTCCCAGCGTCCCCGGCTGGCTCAAGCGATTTCAATACTATCTGACCGACAAGCTGCTGATCGATCCGATCCTGGCCGGCGAGGTGAACGCCTTCCGCACCGAGCTGGGTTTGCCGCGCGTCGATCGTCTCCTCGATGGCTGGTGGCACTCTCCCCACCGAGTGCTGGGGATGTTCCCCGATTGGTTCGCTCCTCCCCAGCCCGATTGGCCGGCACACATTACGCTCGCCAGCTTCCCCCTCTGGGACGAAACAGAGGCGCGGGAAGTTCCCCCCGAACTCGAACAATTCCTCAGCGATGGCACGCCACCGATTGTGTTCACACCCGGGTCGGCCATGCGCCAGGGGAAGGAGTTCTTTGCCGCGGCGATCGATGCCACTCAGAAGCTCGGTCGGCGGGCCCTGCTGCTGACCCGTTATCCAGAGCAACTGCCGACTACATTGCCTGCTGGCATCGGCCATTTCGATTACATTCCTTTCTCCCAGGTATTGCCTCGCGCCGCTGCGGTGGTGCATCACGGCGGCATCGGCACGGTAGGCCAAGGGCTGGCCGCCGGAGTTCCGCAATTGATCATGCCGATGAGCCACGACCAGCCGGACAACGCCGCCAGGATTACGCGGCTCGGCGTCGGTCGAACTGTATGGCCCAAACAATTTCGCGGCCCAGTCGTGGCGGCAGCTCTGTCGGAATTGCTCGACTCGCCCGACACGTTGGTGCGCTGCCGAGAGCTGGCCGAGCGGCTTCACAACGTCGACGGCCTGGAGCTTGCGGCGGACGTGATTCAGCGGAGTGTTTAATTGAGTTAGATCAGGTTGCCAAAGAGCCAACGGAACCGAGTTTCTGGAAGCATTGATCTCCATGGATCGATGCCTGTTTCTCGGTTGTGCGTACTAAAAAATAGCTCGACACGTAACTCCTTATCAGATCAGCATGTTCGGACCCTCGTTCGGAGTTTGTTCGGACTTTGTTCGAACCGTATTCGGATGATATTCGGACTGGGTTCGGATGCCGTTTTGGTTCCGGCGTGCCGGGATTCGGTCGCCACTGGGATCCGGCGTGTTGGGACACCAGATGCCTCCGCCCAACTCTGCAAGGGAGGGAAGGGGGGAGGGGGGTAAACAGTGCCTGAACCCAGTATTTGCCGCGAATATCGCATTTGGCGTTCGCGCATCCGTTCGCGCAAGTGTTCGCGCAAGTGTTGGTTTTTGCGCCCCGGATTCGGCACTCTTGGAGGGTCAACGCCTGCCGGCTGCAAGTCCCGGCGCGGCGGGGGCGTGACCTTTCGCTGGAGTCCCATCCTCATGCACGGAAGCAGCGCGGAAGCATGTTGATTCGCCGATGACACCGGGCCGCTTCTGGTGCTATGGCGCTCGCCTCGCGTTGTGATTTTCTGTCGTGTTTCGCACATTTTTTCATTCTCCGTAACCCATACCCTGCCAATAGTTTGCATCGTTTGTCTACGGTTTTGTCCACACCTTGTACGTG
>JAIOPX010000429.1 GCA_021413705.1 Planctomycetota bacterium
GCTGAACTGGCCGCGGAACCTGTGGTTTTGCTGCGACCCGACCGATTACCGCTGGCACGAGTCCGCCGATCGTCTCCAGATGAAACTCTCCGCCCTGGGCATCCCGCACGACCACGACCTGACCACCACCGGCGGCGGGCATGGCTTTGAGTATTACACCAAAATGGCCCCCGCCGCGGCGGCCTTCATCGCGGACCGGCTGGGACGCGAGCGGCGCAGGGTATAGATTCAGTTGCCCCAAGACTGCATTTTGACGTAGAATCGAAGTATGGAAAGCATCATTCGCAACATCCGGGATATCAATAGCGATGATCGTCACGCGCTGGAGCATGTCATTGGCCAGCCACTGCGAGAAAATCAGCAGATCATTATCCACGTAAAAACCATGAGCGAGAAAGCAATCGGCGCATCGACAAGCCAATCGCCCTCTGACAAAGCGGCAGCGCTGCCCTCATGGTGCAACGTGTATGATGGGCTCTCCGACCAGGAAATCGAGGATGTCGAAGCGGTCATTCTCGACCGGGACCATTGGACGCGCAACCCAGCTTGATGTTCTATGCAAGCCGCGCTTCTCGATACGGACATCCTCTCGGAATTTCTTAAGCAGAAAAACTCGGCGGTGCTTCAGAAAGCCGCCGATTATCTTGCCTTCCACCTGCGATTCTCCATTTCCGCGATGACACGCTATGAAGTGCTGCGCGGGTTAAAGGACACGAACGCGACGCGGCAATTGGCGAGCTTTGAAATCTTTTGCCAGAACGTCGAGGTGTTTCCCATCACCGATACGATTCTCGATCGCACCTCAGACTTATGGGTGGAGGGCCGACAAGGAGGCCATCCTCGGCGGGATCCTGACTTAATCATCGCAGCCACTGCCCTGGTACATGGGCGCGTTCTGGTCACTGGCAATGCTGCTGACTTCTCCTGGATTTCGGGACTGACTATCGAGGATTGGCGGCAGCCGTGAGAGTTTCGGCCTTCCGCCGGCTTTCGTTGTCCCGGAGGGACACCTGAAAATAGCCCGGCATTTTAATGCCGGGTAAAAGGTTGATTAAAAACCATTGTCGTCCCGGAGGGACGATTGAAACGTACTCTGAATCTTGGTCCTGCCCCACATCAGTAGTTCCTCCGGGGCAGTGCATAGCAAGGCCGTCCGTCTACAAGGAGTGGAATCTTTACCTATCTCGCTTTGAGTGTCCTCTTCGGCTAATAACCTCAGAGTACCAATGATCATGTTCTCCTGGTGAGCCAAAACCGGCTGCTAGAAAAGATCTCGCCAGTCTTTTTTTGCTTGATCTATTGCGACGTCGAAGTTGGCGGGATTTTCAGCGATCAATCTAATTATCGCAAACCTAATTCGTTCCATTCCTGTGGGATTTGATTTTTCACAAAATGGAATGTTCTCGCTGATGTCTGAAACCAGTACCGCCATGATTTGCTCCGCCAACTCGGCATCAAACAACGTCGTGGCCAGCCGGATCGTGCGCTCGGAAAGAGGAATTGCCATAGGTGCATCTGTAAATCGGGATCTACTACAATGCTTTGAGAGTATCGTACCCGACACAGAAATCAACTAATGCATGGGTTCCGTGTTGTCTGTGCGGTGGCTTTCGGGCTGGAAGCCCGCAGCATAATGCCCTCCATAACTCACTTGGCCCCCTGAAACGGGGTGGTTACAATGGAGAATCTCCCGCCGACTCACTCTATCGAGGCCTTTTGATGACCTTTCTTTCGGTCGTGCCGCGATGTCTGCCTGCCCTGGCTGTGGTTTTTGCATTGACTGCGGTTGCTCGCAGTGAAACACGCGACAAGACTCCTACTCCGCCACTGCCGCTCGATACGATCGCGGCGCAGTTGGAGCGGATCACCGTCGAGCCGGCGGCCATCGAGCTGGCTGGGCCGATGAGCTATTGCCAGCTTTTAGTCAGCGGCCAACTCAAGACGGGCGAAACGGTTGATCTGAGTCGCTCAGTGCAATACGATCAGCCGCAGGGATTGGTCGAAGTTTCATCGCTCGGCATGATTCGGGCAAAGCAGGATGGCCAGGGCAAGTTGTCCATCGCATTTCGCGGGCAAAAAGTCGAAGTGCCATTGGTAGTCCGCGGCACGAAGGACGCGTTCCACCCTAGCTACGTTCGCGATGTGAATCCGGTCCTCGGCAAACTCGGCTGCAACGCCGGCACGTGCCACGGCTCGAAGAACGGCAAGAATGGCTTCAAGCTCTCGCTGCGCGGCTACGATCCGCAATACGACCACCGTGCATTGACCGACGACGTGTTCGCCCGGCGGTTCAATCGCGCGGCGCCGGAGCAGAGCCTCATGTTGCTCAAGCCCACAGGTGTCGTGCCGCACGTGGGGGGCGCGCTGATGCAGCCGGGAGAGCCCTACTATGAAATCTTGCGCCAGTGGATTGCGGACGGGGCGCAGCTTGATTTGAGCAGTACTCGCGTGGCGAAGATTGAAATCTTCCCGCAGGGGATCACGATTCCGCTGCCGCAGATGAGCCAGCAGATGCGAGTCTTGGCCACCTATGCTGACGGCACCAAGCGCGACGTGACGGCGGAGTCGTTCATCGATCCGAGCGATATCGAGATTCTCGCCACCGACAAGCACGGCCTGGTCACCGCCCTGCGTCGTGGCGAAGGAGCCATTCTGGCCCGCTTCGAGGGAGCTTATGCCGCCGCGCCGATCTACGTGATGGGGGACCGTACCGGCTATGCCTGGAACGACGCCCCGGCCTTCAACTACATCGATGAACTGGTCTATGCCAAGCAGAAGCGCGTCAAAGTGACCCCCAGCGAGGTGTGCAGCGACGCGGAGTTTTTGCGGCGGGTGTACCTCGACCTGACCGGTCTGCCGCCGACGATCGAAGAGTTGCGGAGCTTTGTCGCCGACCAGCGGGATGCTCGAGTGAAGCGAGATGAGCTGGTGGACAAACTCATCGGCAGCCCGGCGTTTGTTGAGCACTGGACGAATAAATGGGCCGACATGCTGCAGGTGAACGCCAAGTTCCTGGGGGCCGAAGGAGCCGGCGCCCTGCGCACTTGGATCCGCCAGGCGGTCGAAGCGAACAAGCCGTACAACGAGTTTGTCTATGAAGTCCTGACGGCCAAAGGGGCCAATCTCGACAACCCGCCTGCCTCATACTTCAAACGGCTCCGCGCGCCGGACGAAGTGATGGAGAACACGACGCAGTTGTTCCTGTCGGTCCGCTTCAACTGCAACAAGTGCCACGACCATCCTTTCGAGCGCTGGACCCAGGACCAGTACTATCACCTGTCCGCCTACTTTGCCCAGATCGAACGGAAGGAAGATCCGCGCAGCAAGGGTAAGAAGCTGGGAGGCACAGACGTGGACAAGCCGCTGCCGGCGCTGGAGATCATCTCCGACATCGACAAAGGCGAAGTGACGCACGAGCGAACTGGCGCCATGGCCCCGCCGCAGTTTCCCTACGACTACCCTGGCATGTCGCAACCGAGCGGCTCGCGCCGCGAGCAATTGGCCCGCTGGCTCACGGCCAAAGAAAACCCCTACTTCGCCAAGAGCTATGTCAACCGCATCTGGAGCTACTTGCTGGGTGTGGGTCTGATCGAGCCGGTGGACGATATTCGCGCCGGCAACCCGGCGACGAATCCCGAACTGCTCGACAAGTTGACACGGGAGTTCATCGACAGCCGCTTTGACGTGCGAAAGCTGATGGCCACGATCTGCAAGTCGCGAACGTATCAATTGTCGGTGGCCACCAGCCGCTGGAACGATGGCGACACGCAGAACTATTCGCACGCGCTGGCCCGGCGACTCTCGGCCGAAGTGTTGTACGACGCCGTCCACAAGGTGACGGGCTCGACCAGCCATCTGCCGGGTCTGCCGGTGGGAAGCCGGGCGACGGCCATGATCGACCCCACGCAGAAGCTGCCCGACGCGTTTATGGACCTCTTCGGCCGGCCGGCGCGGGAGAGCGCCTGCGAATGCGAGCGGGGGGGCGGCGTGATGCTCGGCCCGGTGATGAATCTGATCATGGGCCCCACGATCAACGACGCGATTTCCGACCCGAAAAACGAGATTACGAAGCTGTTGGCCACCGAACCCGACGACAAGAAAGTGGTCGAGGCGCTGTTCATGTCCATCCTCAGCCGGCCGCCGACAGCGCAGGAAACGGCCAACGGAGTGAAGCTGCTCAACTCGCCGCTGAAGATCGATCAGCTTGAGACGGCCCGCAAGGAGTTGACGGAATACGAAAGGCAGCTCAACGAGCGGCAGGCCGCTTGGGAGAAGTCGGTGCAGAGCACGACCTGGCAGACGATCAAGCCGGCGGCGGTTCATTCGAAGGCCGGGGCCAAGTTGGAGGTGCTGCCGGACCATTCCATCCTCGTCTCCGACAAGCTGGACAAGGATGAATATGTCGTGGTGATCGAAACCGAGGCCAAGGGGGTGACCGGCTTTCGGATCGAGGCGCTCACGGACAAGAAACTGCCCGGCCAAGGTCCGGGGCGTGCCAAGAACGGCAATTTCGTGCTAAGCGAATTGAAGATTTTAGACAGCACGGGCAATCCGATCGAGTTGGCCAACCCGCAGGCCGATTTTGCCCAGGAGGGGTTTCCCCCGGCCAACGTGCTCGACGGGAACCAGGAAACGGGTTGGGCCATCCAGCCGCAGACCGGCAAGAATCACGCTTTGATCGTGGAAACGAAGCAAGACTTAGGTGGCGAAGGCAATTTGAATCTGGCCGTCCGACTCTCGCAGCAGCATGTGGACAAGAAGCACGCGCTGGGGCGGTTCCGCGTGTCACTGACCACGGCGCCCCGGCCGCTGGTGCAAGATAACCTGCCGCCAAAGCTGGCGGAGGCGCTGGCGATCGAGCCTGCGAAGCGCACGGCCGAGCAGCAGCAAGGGCTGACGGATTATTTCCGTCGCGATGAAAAACGACTGAGTCAGCTTCGCAGTCAGGTGGCCCAATTGGAGCAGGCCGCGGCCAACCCCCGGCTGGTGGCGGCGCAGGACTTGGCCTGGGCGTTGATCAACAGCCCGGCCTTTATTTTTAATCGCTGAAGAATCGCACCATGAAACCGCATCCAGCATTAACATCATCTCGAAGTCCATTTATGCGCCGCCTTATCTTCATTACATTAGCTCTGTCCATTGCATTAACCGGCTGCGACTATGTGCAGTCGTTCTTCAAAGAGGAGAAACCGGTCAAGAAGCAGGCCGGCACCACGACTCCGCCGAAGCAGGTGGAGCCGGAAAAACCCACGCCACCCCCTCCACGCGTGATCTCTCTCGGGATGACGCCACCGATCGAGGTGAAGGAGTGCCAGATCAAGCTGACCGCCCCTGCCGGCCAAGTGCCTGCTATCCTGCAAGTCTCCAGCTATGTGGACAAGCAGACGGAGTCGTATCCGTCAGTCTTCATCCAAGCCGTCGCCCCCTCCAGTTCGCTGGCCGATATTCTGGAGCAACCGCTGCAAGCCAAGGTTTATGTCGCCCTGGCCGCCGCTGGCCCATTTTATTCCACTCCGGACGGCCAGCCCGCGCAACTCACCTTGAAATTGGCCGACGACCAGCATGTGCTCGGCACGATCGAGAACGCCACACTGGTGGATCAGGCCAGCGGGCAAAAATCCACGGCCTCGGGCAAGTTTGATGGGAAGATGCACGCTAAGTAGCTGGCCGCCATGTTAGCGCTAATGCCTCACACAGGCCGGACGTACGGTGAATATCTTATTATCGCCTTATGGTTGAGTCTGTTGGTTTTTAGATTACTTCGGTTGCCCAGAAACATCCTCGATTTGTTCGCTCCCCTGCATCGAGATGGTCTTAATCTCTTTGGCGTCGAGATTGACCTTCTTGAGATCGACCATGCGGATGCGGCTGTTGTCGAACGTGCGGAAGTAGTAGCGCCGGTTCGTCAAATCGGAGACGGCGGTCCACTGCGTGTAGTCGGCCACCTCATGGCCGTTCTCGATTCCCCGGGCAGCGCCGCGCGGAATGTCGAACTGGTTAAGGATGTGGAAGGCCTGGAGAACGCCTTCCCGTGCTGAATCCACGGGGACCGCGCTTTGCGCGAAGGCCACGACGCGCACAAATCGGGAGGGAGGCGTAAAGTCGCCAGGCAAACCAAGCATGCCGCTTCCTTGTCCCAGTCCGAGGATCTTCTTTCCCCCCACATCGACCTGCGGCACATTGCTGACTGTCAGGTTGACGTAGTTGCTGAGATTAGTGATGTGCCAATCGAAGCTCGGCGAGTTCGACATGACGCCCAGGGGGTTGGCGTGGATCTTCAGTTCTCCGTCGATGTATTCCAGCACCACGCAGTTCCCGCTCGCATCGGTCACGATGAAGTGGGCCGGTGGGACGATGCCCATGTCCTTCTGCACAGCCGGA
>JAIOPX010000430.1 GCA_021413705.1 Planctomycetota bacterium
TATGACTACTATCAATGGTGGGCCACGCAGGAACCCTTCTTTCCCTTGTTGGAAAAGTTTCGCCGCGCCGCGCTGGGGGCGAACATCCCACTGATCTGCTGGGTGGAGGCTGTCGCCACTCCGAACGGCCCCGTGCCCGCCGACAATGCGGCTCGCATTCGCCACAGCGTTTATTCCGCGCTGGCCTACGGCGCCAAGGGGATTCAATGGTGGGCCTGGCGCGCGGACAATCAAGATGCACAGCACATCAACGCCGAGCTCAAGATGCTCGGCCCCGTGCTGATGACGCTGCGCAGTGTCGATGTTTTCCACACGGCGCCCTTGCCGCCAGGAACTCGCGGCTTGCCCGAGCAAAGCTGGGTGAAGACTGCAACCGATTCGCTGACGCTGGGCTTTTTCAAGAACGAGCAGGGTGAAGACTTCATCCTGGTGGCCAATCGAGAGTGGAAAGCGCCGCGGACCGCCGTGCTTACGTTTGCCACACCGCTTTCCAAAGTGTCGATGCTCGACAGGAAAACGGGCCAGTGGGTTGAGATGAAACTCGACTCTTCAGCTCGCGCGCAAACGGTTTCGCACATTCTCCCCCCCGGCGACGGTATTTTACTGCGTGTTGTTCGCCTTCAGAAATAGTGTGCGAATAAGCTCGCTTGGAAAGCAGTCCAGGAGAACCGCGCAATGACTTAAAAAGGCAGGATTTTGTCCAGAATAGATAATGGGTTTTTGTTTAGTCTGGAGCCTGGGCGAAGCGGGAACGCGACCGTACCCACGCAGCTTCTCAGGCTACTAACATTATGGATGTTTTGGAGGATTCACTTCTGCCGAAGTTCGGCGGCATTTTGCGCATCTGGCTAATCTGCTGCGGAGCCGCGCTGCTGATCCTTGTTTCTGAACTTGCCTCAGTCGAGTCGGCCGAACCGCCAGCGGCCCCAACGACGGTCAAAGTTGCCGCCGTGCAGTGTTCATCTGACCTTGGTGATGTGGCGGCAAACACCAAGAAGCTCACCGCGCTGGTCAGGAGCGCGGCCTCCAGTGGGGCAAAAATCGTCGTCCTTCCTGAGGTAGCTCTCACGGGATACTTGTCGCAAGACGGCAAGACGAACTGGCATGTGGCTGGCCGGCCTCTGGAAAAAGAGTATGTCGGCAAGGATCCTGCCGGCTACGCGGAGACCGTGCCGGGGCCGTCCACCAGGCACTTCTGTAAACTGGCCAAGGAGCTCGACATCTATGTCACGGTTCCGTTGGTGGAAGTTGATTTTCAGGAAGGTCAAGATAAACCTCGTTATTTCAATACGGCTTGCCTGGTCAACCGGCAAGGGGAAATGGTGCTCCATTATCGCAAACTGAAGCCGTGGCCGCACGCAGAGAAGTCTTGGGCCACTGATGGGAATCGCGGAACGCAGACGTTTGATACCGAGTTCGGCCGAGTCGGCATTGGAATCTGCTTCGACATCTATACGATCATGGAGAAGTATCAGGATCAGCAGGTCTGGGCGATGCTCTACCCCACCGCCTGGGCCGACAACGAACACCCTGCCGAGTGGTTCTTCCACAAGCTGCCTGCCAAAGTGAAGCCATTCAAGCTCCACTTGATCGACGCCAACTGGAGCGTTGACGAGAAGCAGACCTGGCGCGGCTACGGATTCAGCACCATCATTTCCAACGAGGGGAAGGTTTTGGCTTCGGCCAAGAGCCTGTTCGGTTCGGAAGTTGTGTACGCGGATTTGCCCGTCGCGGAAAAGAAATCCGCCGCGGACAAGAAAGCTACCAAAAACGTCAGTTGCCCTAAGCCGTAGATGCATCTCCACTCGTCCTTGGAAGGATCACCATGACGGACGACGGCGACAGTTGTACGGACGGGAATCCTTCTCACCCGCTTACACGCCGGGAATTGCTGGCATACAGCGCGGCCTTCGGCGGAACCTTTTTGGCCGCACAGGGACTGGGCGCTGAGGAACCGCCCCCGGCGACCAAGAGCGCGGCAGGGTTGCCACCGGCCGGCAAGCGTTACGACATGAAAAAGTCGATCAATCTGTGGGCGCTTCCTTATCCGCAGAAGATGACTCTGAAGCAGTGCCTCGAGTTGTGCAAGGACGCGGGGTTTGACGGTGTCGAGTTGAACTTCGCGCTCGAAGGAGATCTCTCTCCGCAGGCCAGCGATCAGGAGATCAAGGCCATCGGCGAGATGGCGCGCAAGATCGGCATCCAGGTCAGCGGCGTCTGCTCATTCCTGTTCTGGCCGTATGCGTTCACCCACAACGATCCAGCTCGCCGTGCAAAAGGAATTGAGCTTGCACTGCGGATGATTCAGGCAGCGAAGCTCTTGGGCACGGAGAACCTACTGGTGGTTCCCGGCTCGGTCTATGCCCCTTGGATCCCGGATGAGCCACCCGTGCCGCACGACGTGGCCGATGCCCGCGCCAAAGAGGGCGTCCGCCAACTCCTGCCCGAAGCGCAGAAGCAGGGCGTTTTCATTAACATCGAAAACATTTTTGCCAACGGCTTTCTGCACAGCCCGCAAGAGATCAACGCGTTTGTCGATAGCTTTGGTTCCGACCGCGTGAAGGTTCACTTCGACACGGGCAATATCATGCAGTATCACTTCCCCGAGCATTGGATACCCATGCTCGGCAAGCGCATTCAGAACATCCATTTGAAGGAATACAGCAAGAAGGCACATGAGTTCAATCTCAACGCCTTCCGCCTGTTGTTGGACGGCACCACCGATTGGCCTGCCGTGCTCTCGGCACTCGATCAGATTGGCTATCGCGGTTACCTCACGTTTGAATACTTCAATCCCTTCCCGCACTGGCCCGAGGCGATTGTCTATCACACTTCCGACGCCTTGGACCGCATGCTCGGACGCAAATAGCGCAGTCCAAGCCGATTGCTCCAACCATATCTTTGATCCGACTTCCCCCATGACGAATCGCTTGCGTTGGCATTGTTGGCTCTGGATGGTTGTTGGTGCTGTCAGCATCAACGTCATGGGCGTTGCCGCGGAGCCGCCCAAAACGCCTCCTGATCTGACGCACGACAACCAGGTGGATCGCGAGCGCACGTACAACCTTGGGTCGACGGGACTTCGTGGCTGGATCTATACGCGAGCGGACAATTTCAGCGACAGCCAACAAGGGCGGACGACCACAGCCAGCCGGCAGATTCTGATTACGCATGTCGGAGCCAACTCGCCGGCGGATGGTGTGATAAGCGTAGACGATGTGATTCTAGGCGTGGGTGGAAGCCTTTTTACAGACGACGCACGCAAAGCGATCGGCGCGGCGATCACGGAGGCTGAAAAGACTGAAAACAAAGGGATTCTGAAACTCACGCGTTGGCGCAAAGGCAAGACCGCTCAGCTGGAGTTGAATCTGCGCGTGCTGGGCACGTATAGCGCGACCGCCCAGTATGATTGCCCGAAGTCCAAGCTCATCTTTGCCAAGGCTTGCAAGGTCTTGGAAAAGGAGCCCTTGCAAGAAGACTTGTGGGGCGCGGTCAATGGCCTTGCTCTGCTGGCAACCGGCAATCGTGATTACTTGCCCAAGGTTCAGGCTTACGCGCGCAAGATAGCCCCGCAGGCGCAGAAGATTGAACTGAAGGATGGAATGTTTGTCTGGGACTGGGGATACAAGAACTTGTTTTTGTGCGAGTACTACCAGATCACGCGCGATGAGGAAGTCCTGCCTGCCATCACGATCTACACGACGTTTCTGGCCAAGGGCCAAAGTATGTACGGCACGTTCGGCCATGGTATCGCCAACCGCAGGGCGGATGGCGGGCTCCACGGCTCCATTCCTCCCTATGGTCCGGTCAATGCTGCCGGTTTGGTCGGCAATATCTCCATCGTGCTGGGTAAACGGTGCGGGGTGACCGATCCCGAGATTGATCCAGCCATCGAGCGGGCATCAAAATTTTTCGGCTACTTCGTGGACAAAGGTTCGATTCCCTATGGCGAGCATGCTCCGTGGCCTAATCACGAGAACAATGGCAAGAACTCGATGGCCGCCGTGATGTACGCGGTACAGAACAACCGACCGAGCGAGGCCCGATATTTCGCCAAGATGGTCACCGCCTCATTTCAAAACCGTGAATACGGGCATACCGGCCAGGGGTTCAGTTATCTGTGGAGCGCCATGGGGGCCAATGTGGGCGGGCAGGATGCGGCAGCGGCATTCGTAAAAGAAGCCGCGTGGCACCTCGATCTGGTGCGCCGCTGCGATGGTTCGTTCACCTATGACGGCGGCGAACAATATGGTCCCGGCAAGACCGAGGACAATACTTACTACGGCCCGAGCAGCTACTACGGCTTGAGTCCTACGGCTTGCTATGTGCTGACCTATTCGCTGCCTCTGAAGCAACTTTGGATTACTGGCAAGGATGCGAACCCGGCGAATGGACTGAGCAAACAGGATATTGCGGAAGCGGTGGCATCCGGCCATTTCTATGATCAGCGCGGCAAGAAATCGACTGCGGAGATTGTCACGGCGCTAGGCGATTGGTCTCCCATAGTGCGAGGCTGGGCAGCGGAGGAGCTGGCTAGGCGTGGCGAAGCACAAGCCCTAGTCCCCGCGCTCATTGCCATGACCGAAGGACAGGACGCGGCCAAGCGGCAAGGGGCGTGCGAAGCGCTGGGGCATATTAAGAATCCAGAGGCGCTACCCGTGTTGGTTCGCCTGCTGACTCATCCCGATCGGTGGTTGCGTTTTAAGGCGGCGGCGGCGCTACAGAACATGGGTGATAAGGCCAAGCCGGTGGTCAGCGACATGTTGCGGGCCGTCGTCGCCACCGCCGAGCCGCCGCTGCCAATCATCTGGGACGATCCCGTTCAGCTTACTCAGGGCGAATTGGCAAAGGCGCTGTTCGGCGGATTATTGCGAGGCTCGATCGAGGGAATCGACACCAAGCTGCTCTACCCTGCAATCCAAGCGATCTCGCGCAATGCGGACGGCATGGCCAGAGCGCAGCTCAATCACACGCTGGCGGACCAGCTCACCGAGGAAGACGTGGAAGCGCTGGCCCCGGACATTCTCGCGGCCATTGATGCGCCGGCCCCGGCAGACACCATGTTCGGAAATGAGATCCGATTGGCGGGGCTGAAGGCACTTTCAAAGTATCACTTCCGAGAAGGGATGCGAGCCGGCTTGAAGTTCGCGCAAACTCAAAGTCCTCATGGCAGCGAAAGTCGGATGGGCGCGATCATGAAAGAATTGCTTCGCTACGGCATACACGCCAAAGAACTCTTGCCGGACCTGAGAAACCTGGCGGTCCAATGCCGCAACGAATTGGATTTTCCCGAAGGCCCGCGGATGCAGAAAACCGCGGCCGTGGAGGCTGCCATCGTGGCCATTGAAGCGGCGACTGACAACCCAGCGTTGCGTAGCATTCAACCAAAAGCAGCAAACCACCTTTCACCTTGATGAAGCACTGACTTGACCCCATTGGTTTCCGTCAATCACAATAACTGTTCGCTCCTCCCACCATAATGCCTGCACCCCACCTAGAAAGGCAGCCATGAAATCTCTCCAGCCTTTGGCTATCCGATGCGTTTTCGCATGTGTCATGCTTTCGTCCCTCCCTGCGGCACTCCATGCGGGGGCTCCCAATGCCCAGGACTTGGACACCGCCATCAAGAGCGGTGATTTTGCCACTTATATTTCCAACGCCAATTCGTGGCTCAATGAGCAAGCTCCGGCTGGTGCTGCAGACAAACTTTCGAAGTCCGCTTTAGAAACCCTGCTGAAGGATCCGGTGTTTGCCAAAACGCTGGTTCAGCGGCAGCTCATTTTCAAAACCGGCGCACACAAGCTCGGCGACTTTGCTAAGGCGGATCCTGCCAACCAGATATTCCTCCGCTGGCTGCTCAACAACACGCAGGCCATGGACCTGTACTTGGAAGGTGTCGTGCCGATTGGGTTGGCTGCCCGTGAGCAAAATGGTTACTTACTTACGACGGCTCCCCTAGGAATTTGGAAGACCATTGTCAACGCCGATCCCGACGCCAAGGATGGGCTGTATTTGAAGCTGGCCATCGCTACGGCTATTGCGCCTCCGGGCAGCGGTGCGCCGGGTGCAGGTCAAGCCAAGTCGCCGGTAGCCCCGTTGGATCGCTATCTCCACTTCAAGGCGGCCCACAAGAACAAGGAGCTGTTCCCCAGTTTCGACACGCTCACCGTCTGGGAATTAACTAAGGTCGTTCAGTCCGGCGCCTCGAACGAGGATCTGGCCTGGGCACGGCAAATGATCAACACCTGGCGGCCGGACTTGAGAGAGAACGAGCTGGTGGTCAACTCCACCAGCGAAGTGTGGCGGAGGAACTCGCCGATCTCTTTCGACAATTGTTATAAGAACGTGTTGGCGGGCGGTGGTAAATGCGGGCCTCGCTCTTCGTGGTCGGTGTTCATTTGCCAGGCGTTCGGAGTACCAGCGATTGGCGTGGGACAGCCGGCCCATGCCTGCGTGGCTTACAAATGTGTTAATCCGATGGCCCAGCCGCAACCCGGCAGCGCCTGGAAAGTAGGTTATGGCCGCGGCTGGCAGGTATCAAAACTCGAAGGCATGGGAGGCCTCGACTTCCTGGCCGGCGTTGAAGAGCGCGCGCATGCGGCGGAGTTCTCGACTGTGGAACACCTGCGTTGGTTTGCCGCCGCCCTCGAAGCGGCGGAGCCGAAAGGTGCCGTGATGAACGTCGCCCACGACATTCAAAAGTCGCTCAAGAAGGTCAAGACCGACGTGACGGCGTCGCTGAAGGCGGAAGAAGCCGAAAAGGAACTGATCGCGAAAACCAAGGCGATCAAAGCGTCGGCCGCAGCGCCAGCGGGGCCGATCAAGCTGGCCACGGACGTCACACGGATCGAAGCCGATGCATTCTCCAGCAAATTGGCCACGCGCGTCCTGGATTGCTTTACCGGTGGTAAGCAGGTCAATTTCGACAAGAGCGTGCAAGACAGTTGGGTGGAGTACACGCTCGACGTACCCGCAACAGGTAACTACACCTTAGAGATCAAAGTGGCCGCGGCCAATGTGGAGCAAGTGCTCAATGTCACAGCCGGCACGAGCAAACCTGTAACCATTAAAGTTCCTCACACGACTGGTTTGTGGGGCGTGACTCCGGCCACGGAGATCAAACTGGAAAAAGGGGTGCAGACCTTAAAAATCGCCGCCCCTTTCCAAAGAGGCGTGGCCGTCCGCTCCCTAGAACTTAAACCCAAGAGCTGATCCATGAATTTCCGTAATCGAGATGCGATCTGGGCGTCGTTGGCCATTGTGATCGCAGGTGCAATGCCGGCGGATGCGGCAGAGGCGGCCACAGCTCAAGCGAACAGGCCAAACATCGTCCTCTGCATGACGGACGATCAAGGCTGGGGTGATGTCAGCTACAACGGCTTGAAAAAGATCCAGACACCCAACCTGGATGCCATGGCCGCCGCGGGTCTGCGGTTCGATAGGTTCTACTCCGCCCATCCCAGTTGCTCTCCCACCAGGGCCAGCGTGATGACCGGGCGACATCCGTATCGGATGAACTGTCTCTGGCCGGGTATGAAGCTGCGCAAAGAAGAAATCACCATTGCACAAGCAGTGAAGCAAGCCGGTTACCGTAGCGGACATTTTGGCAAATGGCACCTCAACGGAGTGCCGGGCCCGGGCAAGATCATCTCCAATTCCGATCCGTTCTCGCCTCTGAATGTCGGCTTCGACGAATCCTTTTCAGTCTCGAATTATTTTGAGCCGGATTGGACGTTTGGCCACAATGGCGTGCCCGAGAAGGCCAGCGGCGACGGTTCGGATGTGATCGTGGCGCAGGCACTGAAGTTCATGGGAGAGGCGGTCGAAAAGAAGCAGCCGTTTCTGGCCGTCGTCTGGTTCGGCAGTCCGCATGTGCCGCACAAGCCGCTACCCGAGGATCTCAAGGCGGCCGGCGGCTCTGCGTATTATGGCGAAATCATCGGCGTGGACCGCAGCATGGGCACGCTCCGCACCGGGCTCCGCAAACTCGGGATCGCGGACAACACATTGCTCTGCTTTTGCAGCGACAACGGCTCGTGGCTCGACGAAAACGCCCCTGACGCGCACGGCTCCAACGGAGTGCTGCGAGGCAAGAAAGGTGAACTCTGGGAAGGTGGTATTCGCGTGCCCGGTATCATCGAATGGCCTGCCCGGATCAAGCAGCCGTCGATAACCAATGTTGTTGCCTGCACGAGCGATCTCTATCCAACCATCGTAGACATTCTGAAGATCAAAGTGCCAAATCAGGTCCAGCCGCTCGACGGCATCAGTCTGGTGCCGCTCATCGATGGCGAGATGAAGCAGCGCCCCTCACCGATCGGCTTCTGGCACTTCGGTCCCACCAGTCTGGAAGATGGTCCGGCCGTTTGGAACGACAATCAATACAAGCTCCATAGAGTCGCCCCCGGCAAATACGAACTGTACGATCTGACGACCGACGTATCGGAAAAGAAAGACATCGCCGCGGCTCACCCGGAAGTCGTCGCCCGGATGAAGCGTGATCTGGATAACTGGCTGCAATCCGTCATGCGGAGCAACCGCGGCGAAGACTATCGACACGCTTGGAAGCATTCCGGTTCGCTCTATGTGCTGACGACTCCGGACGGGGCAAACTTGCCGGCCAAAACCACGCTCAAAGATTTTCCGCTCTTGGTGCACCTCGACAAAGACTTTTTCGATTTCAGTCAGGCCAAGCCGCGCGGCGAAGATCTACGGTTCTCATTGCCGGGTGGCGATTCGCTTCCTTACCAAATTGAGGACTGGGATCCCGCTAAGGGAGTCGCCAGCATTTGGGTGCGCATGCCAGTGGTCAAGGGCAACGCACGACAAGAGATCAAGCTCCATTGGGGCAATCCGGAAGCGGAGAGCGAGTCGAGCGGCAAGGCCGTGTTCAATGAGACCAACGGCTATCTGAGCGTCTGGCATATGACCCATCCGGTGAAAGACGAAACCGGAAAGCTTCAGTCCGTCGATCGCGGCACCACGGATGCTGCCGGCATGGTTGGCCCCGCGCGGCATTTTCCAGGTGGAAAGGGGATCTTCTGTGGCGACAAGATTGTTGGCTACCCGGAAGGTTCAAGCCCCAGCACCACGGAAGCGTGGCTCAAGTCCGAAGTGGCCAACGGTCGCGTACTAGGTTGGGGAAACGAGCAAGGACAAGGGAAAGTGATCCTCAACTACCGCAGTCCGCCTCACATCCGCATGGAGTGTTATTTCTCCGGCGCGGATGTGGCCGGCAAGTCGGCGGTTCCCAGGTCGCAATGGGTGCATGTCGTTCATACCTATCAGAAGGGCGAATCGCTGTTGTACGTCAACGGCGTGCTGGATGGAGTTACCAAAACGGACGGCGCTCCGCTGAATATCCGCACACCCGCGCGAATGTGGATCGGCGGTTGGTATGACGTGTATGACTTCGCAGGCGATGTAGACGAGGTGCGCATCTCCAACGTCATCCGTTCCGCGGATTGGGCCAGACTGCAATTCGAGAATCAGAAGCCGTTGCAGACGCTTACAGGTCACGTAGTGCAGCCGGGCAACGGACTGGAGGTCTTACCGACACAGGCGACCGTGACCGAGGGGAAGAGCGTGTCGTTTAAGGCCCAAGCCGGCGGCGCGCAGAAGTTGTATTGGTTACTGAAGCGTGACGGCCAGGAAACCATCGTCGCCACCGACCGACTCCACTTCACGCTTCCGACAGGCCGCGTCTCGGGCGATCAGGCTTGGACGCTACAACTCAAGGCAATCTACGCGGACGGGGTGAAGACAAGTGAGATCCCGATCACGATTAAGGAAGCGATTGCGGATCCGCAGTTCACGCTGAAAGCGCCCACCTCCTGGGACGGCCGCACCGCGATCGAAGTATCACCGCAAGTTACCAACCTCAAGGATCTGGAAGCCCAGAAGGCCGGCCCAATTCTCTGCACCTGGAAGCTGGCGGACTTCGCAGTGACCAATGAAGTATTGGCCGACAAACTTCGCCTGACGCGTTCCCAAAACAGCGGCCCGCTCCATGTCACCGCCACCATGAGCAACGGCGGCACACCGATCAGCAAGACCGTAGAGATTGCCGTCACCGAGCCTGAGAAGGACACTTGGGTAGTCCGAACGCCGGACAAAGATGAAAAGCCGGTCGACAACCAGTTTTATGCTCGTGACGATAAGAACGAAGGAACACTCTACTACAACGGAAAGCTCGATCAGCCAGCCGATTCTGTCTTCCTGAAGCTCTATGCCGACGGCCAACTCATCACGACAGAGAAGGGCCAACTCGCCGCAGACAAGACGTATGCCTTAACCACCACGCTTAAGCCGGGGTTGATCGTTTACAAAGTGGAGTTCGGCTCGATCGCCGACGGCAAGGAAACGGTACTTAACACCGTCAACAATCTTGTCTGTGGTGACGCCTACTTGATTCAGGGACAGTCCAACGCCGTAGCCACCGACTGGGGCCCTGCCAAGCCGCCGGAGTTCAAGAGCAACTGGATCCGCACGTTCGGCCACATGTGGGGCAGTCCGCAGAAAGAAGGCGTCTGGGGGAGCGCGGCCTATCGCGCGGACGCGGAAAAATTGCAGATCGGCTACTGGGGCATGGAG
>JAIOPX010000431.1 GCA_021413705.1 Planctomycetota bacterium
GCTTGTCGCCCCGCCGACACGTTCGGCATCGGCTGGTACTACTCCGGAAGCAGCAGCCAGATCGGCGATATCCTCACCGCCGTGGCCGGGCCGATCGGCAACGGTCAGGCAGTCGAGCTGTTCTACAACTACGAGCTGACACCGGCCATTCGGCTCACACCCGATCTGCAAGTGATCGTGCCAGCTCGCCAGGAAGTCGATCCGTCGCTGATCGTGGGCATGAGGGCGCAGCTTATCTTCTAGGCAACCGCTTTCGGTCCTTCACGCGCCTCCTTCACCACCATCTGAATGAAGTGCATTTTGCGCAGCACGGGCCGCGACATCACAAACGGATAAAAATCGTGCTGGCCCATGCTGCGTGCCAGTTCATTGAGCACCGTGGTCAACTGCACCCAGGCATTGATCAGCGAGACAACGCGCGGCGCATCGGGTGCCGCAGGATCGTAGAGATCATTAAGCGTGAACGGCTCGACCTCGGCCTCCACGTCCTCCCCTCGCAGCCCGAAACCTAAGGCCGTGTCGAGGCTGTCCACCACATGCAGGTAGTGGGCCCAGGTTTCGGCCCAGTCTTCCCACGGATGTGATGAGGCGTAGGAACTGATGAATTGATCGGCCCAATCCGTCGGCGGGCCTTGCTCGTAGTTGCGCTTCAGAGCTTCTCCATAGTCCTGCCGCTCGTCGCCAAACACTTCGCGAAACTTCTCCTCCCACGGCGTGCCGGGTATCAGTCGATCCCAATAGTAGTGACCGATCTCGTGCCGAAAATGACCCAGGAGCGTGCGATACGGTTCGTGCATCTCATTGCGAATCTTCTCGCGCTTTGAGTCGTCGGCTTCTTCCACGTTCAGCGTGATCAGGCCGTTGGCATGCCCCGTCATCACGCGCGGCCCCTTCTTAGGGGATCGCAAGAAATCGAATTCGATTCCGGTTTCCGGGTCTTCGCTGACTTTGGATTTGACCGGCAAGCCCAGGCTAAGCAGTTGCACCACCAGGCGGCGCTTGGCATTCTCGATCAGCCGCCACCAGCGGCAGTTATCGGGATCGTCCAACTCAGGAATCGTGCGGTTCAGCCGGCAGGATATGCAGAGAGGCTCCGCGTCCTCCGCCGACACCAGCCAATTGCAGCCGGCCGGGGAATCGAAGTTCTCGCAGCGCCGCCACAAAGGCGAATCCTCTTTCTGGCCGTGGAACCGCCACAGTGGCTCCTCCGGCCCCGGTTCGATCGCCCGCACCTGCGCCTGCAACGGCTCATAGCCCAGTTCCGTATTGCAACCCAGGCAGCGACTGTTTCGAAAAAAAACCGGCCGCCCACACTGACAGCGATAGGAATGTCCGCGTCCAGATGGGGCTTCCGACCGCCATGCCTCCGCCAATCGCTTGCTGATAGCCTCAAAGATTCCGATCATCGTTTTTC
>JAIOPX010000432.1 GCA_021413705.1 Planctomycetota bacterium
CGGCGCGGTCACCTTCAAAGGCAAGTATGCCACCGGCACGATCAAGGATGGCGCCATGTCCATCGCCAATCTCGATGGCAAGACGATCGGCCAATTGAAGCACGTGGTCCGCACGAGCCCCACGCTGGGTGAAAAACCGCCAAAGGGGGCGCTGGTGCTGTTCGACGGCAAATCGACCGATGGCTGGGTCTCAACCAAGGCCAAGAACATCGACGCCAAAATGACGCCGGACGGCTTGCTGATGCAGGGAGCTAATACGCGCAAGTTGTTGGCCAAGCACAAACTGCATATCGAGTTCCTGCTCCCCTACATGCCGGCCGCCCGAGGCCAGGCCCGAGGCAACAGCGGCGCCTATCTGCAAGGGCGTTACGAAGTGCAGATGCTCGATTCGTTCGGTCTGAAGGGATTGGACAACGAGTGCGGCGGCATCTATCAGATTGCCAAACCCAAGGTCAACATGTGTTATCCGCCCCTGAGTTGGCAGACCTACGATATTGATTTCGTGCCGGCCGAATTCGCCTCGCACGGCAAGAAATTGAAAAATGCCCGGGTCACGGTGCGTCATAACGGCGTGGTGATTCACGATAATCAGGACTTGCCGCGTCCCACGTTGGCCGGCCCCAACAAGACCGAGGACGCCCAGCCCGGCTTCTTGCATCTGCAAGATCACGGCAATGATGTCCGTTATCGGAATATCTGGGTTGTGGAAGAGTAGGGTACTCCAAGGGGACAGTCCCATTTTTGGTTCCCAAAAATTGCGACAGTCCCCGATCACTATCCGCGCGACATTACAGCAACGGCCGCGTATGCTACCGTCAGGTAGGTAAACACGGCGGTCAACGCCCGGTAGCCCAATTTGCGCCAGGCACTGGTCAGATGCGCCTTGGCATCGAAGAAAAACAGTTGCACGCCCAGCCGCACGCCCCAGAAAAAGGCGATGAATCCGCATACGGCCCGGGCCAGCAGGGTGCCGTCGGTCAGTTCGGTCGGCATCAGCACCGACACCGCTCCAAAAGCCACGATCACCATGACGATGAACGCGCCGTGGACCCAGATTAGTTGACGGTTCAAAGGATCGAGCTTGGCCAGTGAAACAGGCCAGTCGAGAACTTTGGCCGCCGTCGCTCCTGCCGACAGCAGCGAGAAGTGCAACAGTCCACCGACAAAAATCAGCCAGGCAAGTGTCATGACGCGGCCTCACAGTGCGCCTAAGGCGCGAAGCATAGGAAGAATAATCCCCCGCACAAACGGCGGGTGAAACAGCAGTCCCAAGGGACCAATCGTTACCACGGCGCAAAAAAACCTGCCGCGCAATCCACGTCGCAGGCCGAAACTCTCGCCAAGGCGACTTCGCTCGGCCAACAGCCCTGCGCCTTGCAGGAGAAAATAAACTGTCGGCAGGCCATAACCTCCACCGGCCGGCAGCGAAATCACTACATCATGAACCACCCCGGAGAAAAAGAAGGCCGCCATCGTGGCTCCTGCTGCTCCGAGAGGTCGCAGCAATGGGCGAAACAGAAACCGATGCGCGACATCGCGAAAAGCCCGATTCCAGCGATGGCCCCAAAAGTCCGCCAGCGACGTGGCGTGGAGCGGGTGGTTCATCAGCGGCAAAGCGTTGATGCCAGCGCGCCGCCAAGCCAGCGACAGAATATCAAACAGCCCGCAGTGCAACATCAGCAAGAGCCCGATCATGCCGAACCAGCCGGCCAATAAGTCTGAACGCCCCAGTGCAATCGGTGCGGCGAGGTAGATTAACATCACGCCGAATGTGATTCGCCAGGCTGCCAAGGCCCACTGACGCGCCGCTGTGGGCGTGGTTGGCGTTACATTTGCGGCGCGTCGCAAGAATGGATCGGGATCCATGCCTGGCCAGAGTAAGAGATATCCGGCAGTGCGTGGCCAATTTGTCCTTTGTCCCGGGTGACCCGCTGTTCCGACAAGCGACAGAACTTTGAGACCCGCATATACGCTCACAGCTAAGAGCCACATGATAGCCCAGGCAGGCCAAGCCGGTGGTGCGAAGGTGAATGAAGAGAATGTCATGGCCGCGACTCCTGCCGTGGCCGGCAACCCGCCAGCCAAGGTGCTAACCGTGGAGTATTGCGAGGATTAACAATGTAGAATGGTTCCATTGACATCAAACGCTGGGGACTGACGATCATGCACGACAAACCGCGCCGCTTGCCTCATTCTCAGCGATTGCTCAAGGCACTCAGTGGCCATGAACCGGTGCTGATTGTGATGCACGACAACCCCGATCCCGACGCCATCGCCGCGGGCTGGGGCATTTATCGACTCGTGCAAGAGAAGCTCGGCGTCGAAGTGCGACTGCTGGGTGGAGGAGCGATTGTTCGCGCCGAGAACCGGTTGATGGTCGAACTACTCAAGCCACCGTTGGAACTGGTCGATGAATTGCCGTCGGTCGAAAACGCCGCGGTCGTGCTGGTGGACTGCGGCCTGGAAACCAAGAACCAGTTGTATGCTCGTTCGAGTCGGCCGGCAGCGGTCGCGGTCATCGATCACCATGTAACGCCAACGCGGAAGCGGGTGGTGGCGGCGTTTCGCGATGTTCGCCCGGCTGTTACCGCGTCGGCCACGCTGGCGGCGAGCTATCTTAGGGAGCAGCAGGTAGAACCAGGCACGGCGCTGGCCACGGCCATGCTTTATGCCATCCGCACGGAAACTCGCGGGGCGCGGGTGCGCTATTCCCGAATTGATCGATCGATCGGCTTGTGGCTCACACAGCGCGCCGATCCAGACCTGCTCTCGCAGATCGAACAGGCGCCGCTGTCGCAAGCCTACTTTGGCGATTTG
>JAIOPX010000433.1 GCA_021413705.1 Planctomycetota bacterium
GATGCCGGTGGGCTTACCCTGGCTGTCCAACTGGTGCAGCACGGGGAACGGTTCACCCCAGAACCGCTGGCGGCTGAAGAGCCAATCGCGGAGCTTGTAGTTGATCGCGCCGGCACCGAGGCCGTTTTTTTGCAGGTCGGCAGTAATTCGTTGTTTGAACTCGGCGGTGGTCAGGCCGTTGTACGTGCCTGAGTTGATCGCCAGGCCCTCGCCTGAGAACAATGCGTCGCCGGCCAAAACCTCGCTGCGCGTCACGTTGGCAGAATCCTGTCCCGGATCGACCACAGTCACAATCGGAATCTTGAACTTCTCGGCAAACTCAAAGTCCCGCTCGTCGTGGGCAGGCACTGCCATAATGGCTCCAGTACCGTAGCTGGCCAGTACATAGTCGGCGATCCAGATCGGCACGGGTTGGCCGTTGACTGGGTTCAAGGCATAGGCCCCAGTGAAAACACCCGTCTTCTCTTTCGCCAACTCCGTACGGTCCATATCGCTCTTCGATGCAGCCTGCTGGCGATAGGTTTCAACATCCGCACGCTGGGCCGCGGTCGTCAAACGCTCGACGGCCGGATGCTCTGGGGCGAGGACCATGTAGGTCGCGCCGTACAGAGTGTCCGGTCGAGTGGTGTACACTCGCAATGCGTCATCAGTCGGCTTGTCGGGGAAGCCATTTTCTTCGCGAAGAAGTGTCCAAGTGTCGAAGCCGTCCCAAACAGGACGACCCTGTTGATTCGCATCATCAATTGAAGTGCCAATCGGCCCAATATAGAAATCAACCTTGGCCCCCTCGCTGCGACCGATCCAATCGCGCTGCAGCGTCTTGATACCAGGCGACCAGTCGAGCCCTTCGAGATCCTGCTCCAACCGCTCGGCGTAGGCCGTGATCCGCAACATCCATTGCCGCAGCGGCATCCGTACGACCGGATGGCTGCCGCGCTCGCTCTTACCGTCGATCACCTCTTCGTTGGCCAGCACCGTCCCTAGGGCAGGACACCAATTGACCGGGGCGAACTTCTCGTACGCCAGACGATGCTCATCGCGATAAAGCTCAACCGCTGCCGAACCTTCAGCGGTCACCTCGGCCGGAATCGGCAGTTCGCTGATCGGACGGCCACGCTGCGCCTCCACGTCGTACCAGGTGTCGTAGATCTGCAAGAAAATCCACTGCGTCCAGCGGACGTAATCGACGTCCGTCGTGGCCAGTTCACGCTGCCAGTCGTAGCTGAAGCCGAGCATCTTCAACTGACGCCGGAATGTGTCGATGTTTTTCTCCGTGCCGACACGCGGATGGATGCCCGTCTTGATGGCGTGCTCTTCGGCCGGCAGACCAAAAGCGTCGAACCCCATCGGGTGCAGAACACTGAAGCCCCGCATCCGCTTGTAGCGGCTGACGATGTCGGTTGCCGTGTACCCCTCGGGGTGTCCCACATGCAGCCCGTCGCCGCTGGGGTAGGGGAACATGTCGAGCGCGTAGAACTTCGGACCCGTGGGGAGCCGCGGCGTGGCAAACGTCCGCTGCTCCTCCCAGAAGCGTTGCCATTTGGGTTCGATGGTAGCTGGATTGTAGCGAGGCATGGCGGTTCCGGTTACCTTTGGGAACCACAGAGGCACAGAGGACACAGAGAAAGGAACAATTTTGGAACACCAATAAACTCTATTTAACACTAATCTGATTAGCGGAGATTAGCGTTTATTAGCATTCCTTCTTCTTCATCTTCTGCCCTTTTTCTTCTCTGTGATCTCTGTGCCTCTGTGGTTCAATCGGCCTTGAGAGAACGGCGATTTTACTGCTTGCACTGCTGGCGGCATAGGCCGTTGCGGTTGGTCTTGAGCCGGCTGGCGGCACCTGATACAAGTCCCGTCCTCTTCTGCCGCCACGGCACCCTTGCATTCGCTGTTTCCTCGTCAGAAAAGCGCGGGGCGATGCCCCGCCGCTAAACAATGCGGAGGATTTGCTATGCGCGTGTTTCGCGCTTCCGTCTGGCCTTGTTGCGCCGTTGCCTGGGCATTGCTGTGCGCAGTCGCCACAGCCGACGAAACATTCCCCTACACCGCCTATGTCACGTCCGACGACGTGTATGTTCGCAGTGGCCCCGGCAAGAACTACTATCCGACGGAAAAACTCGTCCGCGGCTCCGAAGTCGAGGTCTATCGCCACGACCCAGGCGGCTGGTTCGCCATTCGCCCGCCCCAAGGGAGCTTTGCCTGGGTCGTCGGGAGCGACGTGCGTCTGTTGCCCGACCGCGCAGGAGTGGCCGAAGTGGCCAAAGACCATACACTGGCCTTCGTCGGCAGTCGCTTCAGCGACGTCCGCGACGTGCGACAGGTGAAGCTCGACCGAGGAGAGTTGGTTGAGATCGTCGGCGAGAAGCGGTTCGTGGCCGATGGCAGTTCCAAAGCGGAAACGTGGTATCGCATCGCTCCCCCAGCCGGAGAGTTCCGCTGGGTGGCAGGAAAGTTCGTGACGCGGCAAGGGCACGCGGTTCCCAACGCGACGGCCGATGCCGGAACCCCGGCGAGCCGCGGGCGTAAGCCCTCGGAGGAGACGCGGACTGAGGGAATTGTTCAAACGCAGCAAGCAACGCCTCCAGGGGCTGACGCCCCCGGCTCGCCTTTGGCGGCCGTTGAGCGGAACGAAGTTGTCGCCCTCCCCACGGGTGTGATGCAGGATAGCGCCGTGCGACCTGCTGCCTATGAAGAGTCAGCACAGCCTGCTCGCTCGGCCCCGCCGACACGCACCGCCCGTGCCACGCTCCCGCAAGAGCGGCGTACCGCGTCGGGCCGGGAAGCGGTATCGCTCCCGACCGCGCCTGCCGGAGCACCGGCCAATTCGCTGCAAATGGAATTGGACGACATTAATCTCAAACTCTCGCTGATGATCGCCGAGGAACCGACCACATGGAAGTTAGACGCGCTGAAGTCTCGGGCCAAAGCGGCGCTTAACGCTTCGCGCTCAGCACTGGATCGCGGCCGCGCCAGCACGTTGTTGCGCGAGATTGCCAAGTACGAACAGATTCGTACCCAATACTCGGCCTCTGCCGCTCTGCGCCAGCAGACCGAACAGCGCAACGAACTGCTGGCCAACTCGGCCGCCGTGGCCGCGGAGAGTGTGGCTCCCGTCGCTGCGGACACGACCAAGTTCGACGGCGTCGGCCGGCTGACGCCCGTTCATTCGCGCCGCCCGGGTGCTCCCCGGTTCGCACTGACCGATGCCAAGGGGAACGTCGTTACGTTTGTCACCCCGGAAGCCGAGCTGCCGCTAGCCAACTACGTGGGCCGCGTGATCGGCCTGACCGGCCAGCGAGGCTACATGCCGCAACTCGGCAAGCCCCATCTGACGGCCAAGCGGATCACCGAACTGGATGCGACGGTCTTAAAGTAGTAGGCACTTGTTGGAGTACAGCCTTCAGGCTGCGTTGTCGAAAGTAGGTTAAAGCCTGTACTCCAACAGGCGACTATTCTCTGCTGGGTGCCATGCCCACGTTCGGCAGGGTCCATGGACAGGATCCGTCTCCAATCAACGGCTATGCCCAATAACCAGTTCACGTGGGCATGGTTGGTAGGGACCGAAACGAGCCTCGACGACATGCCCGTAAAACTACTGACGGTGCCGACAATAGATTAGACCTGTCGCACTATAGTGGGCTGGCTCAAACGCGGCATGGCACCCATTTCGGCCAAATAGACGTAGGCTGAAGCCTGGACTCCAACGACTCCAAACTTACCTTCGCATCATCTGCCCTTGGGCTCGCACTGTGGTTGGCTCGCCACTGGCCGTCGGACGTTGCTGGGCCGTGGCGCCTGGGCGTTGCGCTGCCCGGCGGCCGATCTCGGCAGCGTTCTGGGCAAACTGCTCTCGCACCTGCGGATCGACTCCCGTGAGCCGCGCGGCCAGTCGCTGCATGCCGCCAGGGTTTTCTTCGGCCGTTTCGGAGAGCTTGCCGATGAAGCCGGCCGTCTCCACGAAGTTATGGTCGGTAGTGCGGCCAAACACGCTTTGAAACGTCTTGGCTACCAAGTCGATGCCGACGTTCTTGACATCGACAAACGTGTCGAGCTTGCTGGTGATGGCATAGCTGCCGTCCGGTTTTCGCACGTAGTGGCTCTGCATGACCAACACGCAGTTGGCCGTGATCGGACGTGGATAGAGCGAACCGCGATACTGGCCCTCAACGTAGAGCACATGTATGTTCTGGTCGCCGTAGAGAAACTCCACATTGCCGGTGGTGCCCGCATTGTCGGCCATCTTGAAGCTCTCCGCCCCAGTTCGAGTGAGCTTCAGATCGGTCACACCCATGAGTTGCCAGATCTCGACGACCACCTCGGGATTGCGCAACAGGAACAAATACAGATTCGGATCGCAATCGACAGTCTCCACCGGCATGCGGCGAAAGAGACTGTCGGCATTGACCACGGAGCTGGCCTTCTTCCGGGCGTCGGCATCGAGCCGGTCGAAGGGGATGCCGCGCACCGCCTCCTGCCGGGCTGCTTTGCTGGTGGTTCCCTTCGGCTCAGCGGCGTCGGCCCTGGGAGTAAACGCTTGGCTGGCCACAAACAGAACCAGCAGCATGGCTAGCACACCATACCGCCCCGCTGCGGCTTGTCCGCCACTGTTGTTCGATGAGATTCGCATATTCCCCCGCGCGCAGAGTCCCACTGGATCACTCCAGATCATTCGGCTTGGGCAAGCCTTGCGGGTTACTCAAAGTTGGACGGCGAAGGCAGATGCAGCGCTAGCAATGGCAGCAGGAGACCGGCTCAGGCCGTGGCGCTCAGGAAATCCTGGCAGCCCTGCACGGCCCCCGGGCAGAGCCCGGGGCTATGGGGCCGTGACGCTCGACAATTCCTGGCAGACTTCCACCCGGTTGCGGCCGCCGTGCTTGGCGCGATAGAGGGCCTCGTCGGCAAGTTCCAGCAACGACGGAGGCAACGGGCCGCGCAAACTGGCGACGCCGAAACTACAGGTGACGCTGATGAGTTTCTCGCGACAGATGAAGGTGCGTTTAGCCACCGCTTCGCGCATCCGTTCGGCCAGATCCGCGGCCCCTTCCACCGGCGTGTTGGGCAAGAGCACGGTAAACTCCTCGCCGCCGTAGCGGCAGGCGATATCCTCCGCTCGGCAACATTGCGTAAAGGCTGATGCCACTTCGCGCAACACGTCATCGCCAAAACCATGGCCGCATGTGTCGTTGATGGACTTGAAATGGTCCACATCCGCCATGACGCAGGAAAGCGGGTGGCCGGAGCGACGGGCGGCGGAAAGCTCCATGTGGAGGTGCAGATCGAGATAGGTCCGATTCCACAGCCCGGTCAACCCATCGATCATGGCCTTCTTCGAGAGCAGTTCCACCAGGTAGCGCGACCGCAACGAGGCGCGAACGCGGGCCCGCAGTTCGCCCGGATCGAACGGCTTGGTCACGTAATCGCTGGCGCCCAGTTCCAGTCCGCGGATCTTGTCCTCCGTGGACGCGGAGCCGGTGAGAAAGATGATCGGCGTGTCCATCGTGGCGGGATCGGATTTGAGGTCCACACAGACCGCAAACCCGTCCCGATCCGGCATCTCCACGTCGAGCAGGATCAGATCGGGGCGAAGCTGCCTTGCGGCGGCCAGGCCGGTCACTCCGTCGAAGGCGGAATGGATCACGACCGCTTCCTTACCGAGCCGGATTTGCACCAGCTTGTGAATCTCGGGCGAATCGTCGATGACGAGGATTTTACTGGCCATGGACAAGCTCTTGTTCTTGTGAGGATTGATAACCTTCCACCGTGCGGATCAAGGCCACCAGCGACTCCAGGTTGGCCTGAATTTTATCCAGCGGATCATTTTGTTTCAGCGCCTTCTCCGCCTCGGCGGCACGCCGGGTAATTTCATCAAAACCATATCCGCCGCCGGCCCCTTTGATCTGATGCACGACACGCCGCAGTTCCGAGAGATCCTGTTGTTCAAGGAGCTCGTGGACCGCCGACACTCGGCTCGGCAGCGTGGCAACGAACTCCTCGATCGCCTCCTGCATGTCGGGATCGTCCGTCATTGAACTCTTGAGCCGCTGCGTGTTCTCAGGTAGCTGCGGTGCCACGGCCGGTGCCGCGGGCGTTGCAGGAGCAGCAGGTGTTGCAACATCTCCCACCACACTGCCGGGCAGATACCCTGCCGCTGCAATCAGCAGCGTGTTCTTTTCGATCGGCTTGGTCAGATAGTCGGTGCAGCCCGCTGCCAGGCACTTGGCGCGATCCTCAGCCATGGCGTGCGCTGTCAGCGCGATGATGGGAAGCTTGAAGCCACGATGGCGCAGCTCGCTGGTGGCGGCATAGCCGTCCAGTTCCGGCATCTGCATGTCCATGAAGATCAAATCGAACGGCTGTGCCTGGGCCATGTTGACGGCGATGCGGCCGTTTTCGGCGATCACTACTTCGGCCCCGGCTTTACGCAGGTGAAGCGAAATGAGCCGCTGATTATCCGGGCCGTCTTCTGCCAGCAGGATGCGGCCCTTGAGCGTAATCCGCTTTTTCACTCGATCGCCTGCCGGAGCCAGTTGAATGGATTCCGTGAGTCCGTGGACCATCTCCGCGCCGGCGGCCGGGCCGCCATCAATCGTGACGCGGAACAAGCTCCCCATTCCTGAGATGGATTCGACCGCCAGTCCGCCGCCGAGCAGCTCGGCCAGACGCTTGCTGATGGTCAAACCCAGCCCCGTGCCGCCGAACCGGCGGGTTGTGGAATCGTCGGCTTGCGTAAAGGGTTGGAACAACGACTGGATTTGTTCGCGTGTCAGTCCGATACCCGTGTCGCTCACCTCAAACACCACGACATGGTTCGCATCTTTGATCGTACTCGACACCTTCAGCCGGATTTCTCCCTTGTCGGTGAACTTCATGGCATTGCCCACGAGGTTCATCAACACCTGCTTCACTCGCAACGGGTCGCTTTGAATGGTGCGAGGGATGGAGTCGCCGAAGGTCAGTTGGAAACCGAGTCCTTTGGCGATGGCGGACGGCCGCAGCAGCGAAACCACGTCGGACGTGACCTGTGGCAGGTCCGTATCGATCCGCTCGACGGTCATTTTGTCGGCTTCGATCTTGCTGATATCCAAGATGTCGTTAATGAGTTCCAGCAGGTGCCGGGCGCTGCGGCGAATCACTTGCAGCGCGTCGTGACGATCCGACACGGTCTGCTCGGGTTCCAACAGCGCCTCCGAATAACCCATGATGGCGGTCATCGGCGTGCGAATCTCGTGCGACATGTTGGCGAGGAATGTGGACTTGGCGCGGTTGGCGGCTTCGGCCGCTTCTTTGGCGGTGCGCAGATCGGCATCCGCCTGCCTTCCGGCCCGCAGATGGACGAGGATCGTGTTGAACGCATGAGCCACCTTGCCCAGTTCGTCGCGGCTGCTCAGTCGGACTTCGCTGTCCAGGTCGCCGCTCATCATGCGCTGGGTGGCTTGTTCCAACCCGGTCACCGTTCGCGTGACCGCCATATAGAAACCGAGCCACAAGTAGACCACGCCCAGCAGGGTAATCAGTGTGAAAACCATCACCAACCGTTCGTTGGCGACAAATCCGGCGATCCGCAAGTTGAGCAAATGGTTCAATTGCGCCACCGTGGAGTCCCACAGCCGAAAAGAATTGGCGAGGGCCGGTGTGGCCAGCGCGTCGTACTCGGTCGCGTCCAGTGCCACGGTGGTGTCGGCGGCCGTCTGTTTGTGGATGAACAACAGCAGTGCGTCGGCGGATTCGATGTACTGCCGCAACGGCATCGCCAGCTTCGGCGCCAGCGTGTCTTTCGCGTTGTTGCGGAAGGCGAGTTCCAAGCCGCGCTTGGTCTCATCGAGATTCGACTTGACCAGCGTCGCCAGGGCGATGAACTCGGCCCGCTCTTTGTCGGTGACCGGTTTGTCCTTGCGGGCCGTCAGTTTCGCGCCGTAGGTCCAGACCTCGGAGAGCAATTCGGCGCCTCGCGGCAGCTTCAACAGCACCGTGTCCATGAGGTAGTAGGAGTCGAGATCGGGGTCGAGAATTAGGTTCGACGTGTCGCCGACGTGGGAAACCAGCCCCAGCACCTCGCTCATCAGCTTCGTATATTGGAGTTCAATTTCGGCCGCTTTGGGATCGTTGGGGAGCACCTTGGCGGCGCTGTCTCGCAGGAATCGCCAGTTCTCTTGCAGCAAGGTGTATCGCTCGCCGGTTTGCAGCACCTGGCCCAGCCGTTGTTGTTGCTCCGCGAGGCGGGCGAAGTCGCGGTCGATATCGGCCTGCTTTGCCATCCAGTCTGGCCGCAGCGGCGCGTTGCCAGCGGCGTATTGACCGGCAAGCCGGCGGCTTTCGGTCAGATCTTCCAGCAGGTGCCGCAAGGGGCGGAGATATTCGTCACCCTGGAACTCCTTGCTGGAGAACTCGATCCGATCATTGACCTCCGAGATGTAGAAATACATCACCAGGATCAAAGGGAGCGCGAACAGGAAGCTGATCAGGCCGAACTTATACGGGTAACGGAGGCGATCCATGATCGCGGCCGCGGGTGCGAATATGATTTCCATTGCCGACAACTCCAAGCCTGGGGCTGATGTACGGTGATTGCCGCAGGAGGCGGGCGATAAATTCGCCGTGCCCTTCTCCTGCTATCCCTACCTGCGCGGAAATCCTAGCTTTATTCCGTGCTTTGCACCGCCTTTTTTGTTCGCCTCGACCTGATTTCCTTGACAATAAACTTTATTGCGATTCTGGGGTCGATCTCGAACTGTGCCCTGTACGCCTCTTCATTGTTGGTCTGGATTTGGCGAGGATACCAACCGTGAAGGTTGTCGGGATTGAGCCGGGGACGCCGGTGGAACCCACGGGCGGGGGACGTTAGCATGGATCACTTGAACCCTCATGTTTTGCGAGAACTACTGTGTCTAATTTTGACGGACTACGAGTGGCGGCGTTCGAGAGCCGGCGGGAGGAGGAGATGGCCCGGCTCATCGAGCGGCAGGGGGGACGGCCTTCGGTCAGCCCGTCGATGCGCGAAGTTGCCCAGGCGGAGAATCCGCAGGCGGTGGAGTTCGCCCAGCGGCTGATGACCGGCGGTATCGACGTGGTACTCCTGCTGACCGGCGTGGGTGTGCGACATCTCGTGGCGGCTGTCGAGCGGCATGTCGATCGTCAGCGATTTCTTTCCGCACTGGCCGACACCACCACCGTGGTGCGCGGGCCGAAGCCGTTGGCCGTCCTGAAGGAACTCAATATCAAGCCGACATTCCGCGTGCCGGAGCCCAACACCTGGCGCGAGTTGCTCACCACGCTCGACACCCATGTTCCACTGGCGGGCCAGACGGTGGCGATGCAGGAATATGGCAAGCCGAACCCGAGCCTGGTGGCGGGGCTGGAAGCCCGTGGGGCGCATGTGGTGCGCGTGAAAGTGTATGACTGGGAGTTGCCGGAAGACACCGGGCCGTTGGAAGCGAATGTGCGAGCCATCGCGGCGGGTGAAATCGACGTGGCACTCTTCACCTCCGCACAGCAAGTCGAAAACTTGCTCGTGATCGCCGAACAACTTGATCTGGAGGCGGAACTGCGGCATGGGCTTGCCCAGGCGGTGGTGGCCTCGATCGGCCCAACAACCAGCGAAGGACTGCGGCAGAATGAACTGCCCGTGGACTTGGAGCCCGAACATGGCAAGATGGGGCAACTCGTAGTTGCGGCGGCGGAAGCGTCGGGCGAGATCCTGGCTCGCAAGCGGCATTTGGCAGCCACACTGGCCGCGCAGCCCAAAGCAGCGGCGGCAGTGGACCGAACCCAGCAGCCGTGGCACGACAGTGTGATGATGCGGGCGCTGCGGCGCGAGCCAACCAGCCGCACGCCCATCTGGCTGATGCGCCAGGCAGGGCGATATATGGCCGAGTATCGCGAAGTGCGCGCGAAAACGACGTTCCTCGACCTGTGCAAGAACCCTGCGCTGTGCGCGGAAGTGGCGGTGACGGCCGTCGAGCGACTGCAAGTGGATGCGGCTATTATCTTTTCCGACCTGCTGCCGATCTTGGAGCCGATGGGGCTCGACTTGGAGTTCGGCCAGGGTGAAGGCCCCGTCATTCACAACCCGGTGCGTGAAGCGGCCGACGTCGATCGCGTGCTGGAACTGACGAGCGTCTCGGCGCTCGACTATGTGATGCAGACGGTGCGGCAAACCCGAGCCGCCTTGTCTTCCAAGCTGCCGCTGCTGGGTTTTGCCGGCGCTCCGTTTACGTTGGCGAGCTACGCGATCGAAGGGGGCGGCTCGCGGAATTATCTATTTACCAAGACGCTCATGTATCGCGACCGCGGCGCCTGGGACGCGCTGATGGGCCGTCTGGTCCGGGCAATCAGTATCTACGTCAACGCGCAGATCGCCGCCGGTGTGCAGGCAGTGCAGCTCTTCGACTCCTGGGTAGGCTGCCTCGGCCCCGACGACTATCGCCGCTATGTGCTGCCGCATAGCCGATCACTGATTCAGCAGATCACGCCGGGCGTACCCGTGATTCACTTTGGCACCGGCAATCCAGCGCTGACGCCCCTGTTGAGCGAAGCGGGGGGCGACGTGATCGGCGTCGATTGGCGAGCCAAGCTCGACGACTCCTGGCGAGCCATCGGCCCGAAGCACGGCATCATGGGCAACCTCGACCCGCTGGTGCTGCTGGCCGATAAGACGGAAATCCGCCGCCGCGCGAAAGAAATTCTCGACCAAGCCGCCGGCCACCCTGGGCATATTTTTAATCTTGGCCACGGTGTATTGCCACAGACGCCGGTGGAAAATGCCATTGCGCTGGTGGAAGCAGTAAAGGAATTGTCGGAGAGGAAGGTTTGACGCAAAGGCGTGCAGGGCAGGCACGCCGCAACCAATAAAATAGGAGCGATTTGAACAGGAGGAAGCAGAGGTAGCAGAGTTTGGTCCAGCGGCGGACTCTGCTCCCTCTGCTTCCTCATGTGAAAAACTTTTCCTGCGTTACAAAGGACCATCCGCGGCCCATACAACCAATCTATCGGCGCCGAAACGTCGTCACCGTCGGCAAGTGATCTGACGCATCGCAGTGCGGCACATGGTGCTCGACAACAGTCCAGCCGGCCGGGGCGAAGATCAGGTCGATCGTCTGGTCGGGTTTGGAAGTGGGGAACGTCTTTGGGCCATCGTAGACCGCGGTAAACTGGCCGGAGCTTTGCAATAGCTTGATTGCCGGTTCGTGGGGCATGGCGTTGAAGTCGCCGGCCAGAATAGCGGGACGGCCGGTGATATTCTCCAACTCCAGCTTGGCCTGGACCAGATTGTTCTTCATATTGAATGAGTCGTTGTGGATGGCGGACAGAAGCAGCGGCGATCCAGCCAGTTCGATCTGGCAGAACAACGCCCGGCGGTTGTTCTTGGTAATGTAGAACGGCTTTTGAATCGGCAGGGGAATATTGCTGACCGGCGTCAGGGGCCAGCGGGAAAGAATGGCATTACCGCCGACGATTCGAAAAAACGGCAAACCAAAGTTGTAGTTCTCGCCGAAGGCCCAGTGCTTCAGATCGGTCTCGGCCGCCAGATACTCGATCTGATTCCGCGAGCAGGGCTGACACTCAAAAACGGCCTCGGAGAGAAACACAATGTTCGGCTTCTCCTGGCGAATGAGCGCCGCAATCTTGGCCAATCGCTCATCGACATGCGCCGTGTCGAATCGCCAGGTTCCATCGTTGAGCATCCCCTTGGCGATGTTATAGCTGAGAACCTTGATCTCGGCCGGATCGCTGGAGGCAGGCTTATCAACCGCAGCTCCACCGGCCGTACCCACGACCGGCGTCTCACCATGAGCCAACCACAGGCCATTGATGACAAACAACAGCGCCACCAAGGCCACCAAAGCAGCCAACACACCCAGTGCAACCAGCAACCGCCGCCGCCAGCGGCGCGGTTTATTCGATGCAGCAACATGTGTCATGCCACTCCGGCTTCCCTTCTTTTCTTTGCGAACTTTGCGACCTTCTGTTCAACCCTCTTTGCCCTCTGCCAACTGCCGCACGATCGCCAGAGCCTCTTTCACATGCCGGCCGGCGGAGAACTGGGAATTGAAAATGTGCCGCACGATCCCGTCACGGTCGATGACGTAGGTCACGCGGCCGGGCATGATTCCCAGCGTCTTGGGTACGCCCAGCGCAGTTCGGAGCGCGCCGTCGTCGTCGCTCAACAGGTGAAAGGGCAAGCGATGCGCGGAGGCGAACTCGCGATGGCTGGACTGCGAATCGCTGCTCACTCCGATCACTACGGCTCCGGCAGCCACGAAATCCTCGAACGAATCGCGAAATGCACAGGCCTCCTTGGTGCAGATGGCCGTGCCGTCCTTGGGATAAAAGAACAACACCACCGGCTGCCGGCCTCGATAGTTGGCCAGCGAGATCCGCGTGCCGTCTTGGGCTACGGCAGATATGTCTGGGGCGCGATCACCGATTTGGATCGATGGCATGATGAGTTGCTCTCGACTACCTAAGTCCAAGCCCGACAGGAACACTCTTCCAACCCCTGCATTCTACTGCATATGAGGATAAGCGGCCCATGCATTGCCTCGCATTCAGGCGGCCCGCCCCTCGGTGGGGGACTGGGCGGGTTAATCTGCATCATGCTCTACCTGGACAAGCCAAAAGCGGCCCAAGTAGGATAGTCACCATCAGCCGCCGGGCGCTAGCCCCGGTTTGGAATTGGCTCGCCCCAGAGAACCGGACGCTAGCGCGTGGCGGCTGATCCCTGTGACAAGTCACCAACCAGACAACTCGATTAACTCGATCGGCAACAGGAGTTTTTGTAATGCATCGTCGCCCTACGTTTTGCGTATCGGCCGTGTTCCTGACCTGCTTGGCGGTTCCCGGTTTTACAGGTTGCACCGAACCGCAGCCTTCCCCAAAACCGGCCGCCAACGCATCGACGACCGCAGGCAAGCCAGCCGCAAAACCCCCTTCGGCCGAAACACTCTCGGCCATCAAGAAAGCCCCGGTCGAGAAGAAAGTCGTGTTGGGCGATGCTTCGCTGACGGCCGGAATACCCGGCGAAGGGGACTTGGCAGACGAAGAAATCCAAATCTGGCTCGAGAATCCTGCCCGGCATGAGACGCTCGAAGTGGAATTGCCGCTGGGGCTCTCCGGCGCTCAGCAACAGATCAAAGGACTCGACAAGAATCTGCTGACCAGAGCGAAGATCGAACTGGGGCGGCAGCTCTACTTCGACAATCGCCTCTCCAAGGACGGCACTGTGAGTTGCGCTTCGTGCCATAGCCCTGGACACGGCTATGCGGCCGATACCCAGTTCGGCGTCGGCGTCGGCGGCCAAACCGGCGGCCGCAATTCACCCGTGGCCTACAACCGCATTTTGAGCGACGTGCAATTCTGGGACGGCCGCGCCGGCACGCTGGAAGCCCAGGCCGTGGGCCCGATCGCCAATCCGATCGAAATGTCGAACACCCATGAGGCGTGCGTCAAATGCATCGCCGCCATCCCGGGTTACAAGATGCAGTTCGACAAGATCTTCCCCGGTGAAGGGGTGACGATCGACAACGTGGCCAAGGCCATCGCCAGCTTCGAGCGGACACTCGTGACCGGCCCCGCGCCGTACGATTTCAACGAACGGCTCAAGGTCTACAAAGATTTGTCCAAGGACGAGCTGGAGGACATGAAGCAGAACCAGCCGGAGGAATATGCCCAGTACGAAAAAATGCTGGCCGACGCCAAGGCCAACCCGATGAGCGACAGCGCCAAGCGGGGCCGCGAACTGTTCTTCGGCGAGAAGGCCAAGTGCTCCGCCTGTCATGTGGGGGCGAACCTCACGGACGAAAAGTACCACAACCTGGGCATCGGCATGCACAAGGAAAAGCCCGACCTGGGTCGCCACGACCACACCAAGCAAGAAGCCGACCAGGGTGCGTTCAAGACCCCCACGGTTCGCAACGTGGAGCAGACGGCTCCCTACATGCATGACGGCAGCGTTAAGACGCTGGACGAAGTGGTCGAGTGGTACGACAAGGGTGGCCATCCCAATCCGCATCTTGATAAGGACATCAAGAAGCTGAACCTGACGCCGGAAGAGAAGGCTGATCTGGTGGCCTTCATGAAAGCCTGCACCGGGCCGCTGCCCAAGGTAAATGAAGGGCGCCTGCCGAAGTAGGGCGGGGACTGTCCCAATTTTGCCCCAGCAAAATGGGACTGTCCCCTTGGGATTCTCGTGCCACTGCTTGAAGGACGCCCCGCTACGTCCAAACAAAGTTTTCACCTCGATGCGGCCGCCAAGCAGTGCTGCTCAACTCGGCCGTTTTCTGCAATTCCAGCCGCACTGCTTGAAAGCCGCGAGTGGGCCGGATTGTCTTGCGACTAACCGACATGCGCGGCTGTCAAGCAGTGGCACGACGGCAAATACGCCGCTTGCGAGCCTCGTCCTTGCCGCTTACCCGCCGGGGCTCTAGACTGGAAGTATGGGCCGCGAAGAAGAGGACATCTACCAGGAGCATGTGCTGGATCACTACGAGGATCCTTACCATCGGGGGCATCTTGCGCACCCGACGCACGCGCATGAAGACGACAACCCGCTCTGCGGCGATGTCGTGCGGATCGAACTGGACGTGGCCCCGGACGGGTTGATCCGGCAGGCCTGGTTTGACGGCGACGGCTGCTGCATCAGCCAGGCTTCCGCTTCGATGCTGGTCGAGAAGATCGAAGGCCGTCCGGTGGACGAGATCCGCCAGTTCACGGCTCAAGAGATGTTGGAACTGTTTGGCCCCAAGCTTACACCCAACCGGCAGAAGTGCTGCCTCCTCTCGTGGCGGGTGCTGCAATCGGCTGTCTTTTCACCGACCGATGGGGATGATGACGAAGCCCACAACGGGGCCGATGACAAAACTCCGGCCAGCGAGAAGCCATGAACGCAGTCACCACATTGCCGCTGGACGTCGAATCACTGCGGCGGGATTTTCCGATCCTCCAGGCCGTCCTGCACGGCGACCAGCCGCTGGTCTACCTGGACAACGCTGCCACCACGCAGCGTCCGCGGCAAGTAATCGACGCGATCTCGGACGTTTACGAAACCAAGTATGCCAACGTCCATCGGGGCATCCACTGGCTCTCCGACCAGAGCACCGATCTCTATGAGGAAGCCCGGCAGAAGGTCCGCCATTTCATCGGCGCTGTGCATCGTGAAGAGGTGATCTTCACGCACGGCACGACCGAGAGCATCAACCTGGTCGCCCGCAGCCTGGGCGATGGTGGTTTCGGTGGCCAAGGCGGCAGCCTCCGCGCGACAGCCGGCGGCTTCCGCGCTGGCGATGAGATCCTGCTGACGGAGATGGAGCATCACTCGAATATCGTACCCTGGCAGCAACTGGCGGCCCGCAGCGGCGCGGTCATTCGCTGGCTGCCGATCACCGACGATGGGCAACTGAAGCTCGACGAACTGCCGGCGCTGCTCAACGAGCGGACGCGGATCGTGGCCGTGGCCGCGGTATCCAACGTGCTGGGCACGATCAACCCCGTCGCGGAGCTGATCGCAGCGGCGCATGCCGTGGGCGCCAAGGTGCTGGTGGATGCCGCGCAGAGCGTTCCGCATCAACCGCTCGACGTGGTAAAGCTGGGGGCCGACTTTGTCGCCTTCAGCGGCCACAAGATGCTCGGCCCGACGGGCGTGGGCGTGCTCTACGGCCGTCGCGAATTGCTGGAGGCCATGCCGCCGTTCCTCGGCGGTGGCAGCATGATCCGCCGCGTGACGCGCGACGGCTTTGAGCCGTCCGATCTGCCCGCGAAATTCGAAGCCGGCACGCCGCCGATCGTCTCCGCCATCGGCCTGGGCGCCGCCATCGACTATCTCGACCGCATCGGCCTGCCGGCCATCCACGAGCATGAGCAAAGACTCACCGAATACGCCCACAAGCTGCTCGCCGATTTCCCCGGCCTGCGATTCCTCGGCCCCGAACCCAAGCACAAGGCCGGCATCGTCAGCTTTGTCATCGACGGGATCCACGCCCACGACGTGGCCCAGCTTCTGGACCGCAGCGGCGTCGCCGTCCGTGCCGGGCATCACTGCACGATGCCGCTGCACAAACGGCTGGGCATCAACGCCAGCACCCGGGCCAGCTTCTATTTCTACAACACGCTGGCGGAAGTGGAAACGCTTGCCCAGGGTTTGCATGAAGCCCGGGACGTGTTTCGGCGGCAGAAGAAGTAGCGGGATCGGTGAGGTCGGTAAGCCTGGTGTCGTTTCTCGATTACAGATATGACTTATTGTCCCGGCAATAGAGAGGCAGCATCTTAACGCACAGGTGATTATTTGACACATCGCGCGATTGCGGCACTAGCCTTTCGAATACTTGCAGTATGGGTTTTCGCTCAGGTGGCAACTAGTTTGTCAGCGCTAGTTGTGGCGTTCCTTACACTCATCGCGGTTGCGTCTGGTGACAGCGATCTTGTACGCAACTTGGTGACCGTAGTATACGGAATTGTTCCGCCACTTGTCTTACTCGCAATCGGAACATTTCTATGGAAAAAGGCTGATGCGATTGCACTGCATATTTATCCCCACAACGACGATCCTGCGACATGTGATATAAATGCAGCGGCGACGACGGATCTACTCGCGGTCGCATTTGCGTCGATTGGAATGTACATCCTAGTTTCTGCTATTCCGGAACTGGTTAACCAAATTGCGAGACCAATGGCGATGGGCGTTTCGATGCAGCAGGCGTGGGAAAACGCCGGTTGGCAAGTCGAATTCTGGACCAGTCTACTACAAGTGGGGTTGGGCTTGTGGCTCATGCTCGGCATGCGCGGTATCGCACGGATTGTTAAACGCTTTCAACGCGACGATCCACCGGATGAATCCGCAGGCGGACTATAGGGGGACACCCATGCTCGAAAGCTCGAAATCGCCGCCACTCGCGCTTGGGTGGGTGAGCAATGTGAGATTTTTGCCACTCCAGTGCGGCCTCCGCAGGCCCGAAGGGCCGAAACATAATAGCCCGGGGCAGAGCGAACCGCGGCGCCGTCGCCGCGATTCGCGCCGCCCCGGGTAAGCACCACCCTCAACAAACCTTCCCTCCCCATCGCTTGTGGCGGCATAGCCGCCACAAGCGATGGGGAGGGAAGAAAACAGTAGAGGTCGATTCCGACCCAGGGCGGCACCGGCGCTCGTTGTACTCGCGTCGGTTTTCCCTGGGCTGGTATGTTTCACGCCTTCGGCGTACTGTATGTTGAGCCTATCCTGGGCGCTACGCTTTTGCTTGGATTGACAATTACGTGAGCACTTTAACACCCATACTCGGAGTAGCTTTCCCTCGGCTGCCCACCTAGCTTAGCTATACTCAGCAATGACTTCACGCATCCCTGTCGTTCGGCAAATGTCCTGGGCAGGACTGGTTTTCTTTGCTGCCTGTCTTGGGCTTTGCGTTCTCCTGGGAATACTCATTGACCCAACTCGCGGCGCATTGTTCGGGCTTGCAATCTTCTATCTCTGGTTTTTGTGCGTTAGTCGCTTGATTGCCCGCCATCATCATGCTGCGGTTCGTTTGGCCAAGAAAAAACAATTCGAGCAGGCCATTGAAGAGTATCGGCAAAGTCTCGCCTTCTTTGAGCGGAATACTTGGATTGATCGTTTTCGTTTCGTTGTCATGTTCTCGCTCTCTTCCATTAGCTATCGTGAAATGGACCTGCTGGGAGTTGCGTTTTGTTACGGCCAGATTGGTGACGGAACACGTTCACTCGCCACCTACCGGCAATGTCTGGAAGAGTTTCCGGACAGCGAGATGGCGGCATCCGCCCTTCGGCTACTCGATTCCGTTCGTAAATTGCCCAAGGAACAGGCATGAGCGATCAGGTGACAATCCCCCTTCGGAATGACTGTCCCTCGGCTGCTTCGCGTGTCTTGTGACTTTGCCACCGAGATGCCGCAGTCGGCGTCTGGGCCAGCCTGCGTCATCCTCGCAGGGCCCGCACAAATTCTTCCTGGGAGACCTCTGCTTGGCGCAGCACACCGGCCAGCGTGCCGACGTTGACTTCGCTGTGCATTGGCACTACGCAGCCCTTCGACTCGCGACGCATGATGACGTGGCTACCGCTTTGGCGCACCTTGGCGCACCTTGGCGAACCCAAGGCGCTCAAGCGCGCGAACTACTTCAGCGCCTGATACCCGAGGCAGCTTAGGCATGCGTGGGCTCGGGAACCGTGAACATGGTGACGAGGGGGTGCCCCATTGCTGGCAACGGGAACTCAGAAAGGAATAAGGCTGTGGCTTCACGCAAGTTGGCTACAGCCTCTTCGACCGTCTCACCTTGCGTGGTGGTCCCCGTTTCAGGATTGAGGGCGATGAAGCCCCCTTCTTCGGCGTGCGTTAGAACTGCGGTGAGCTCCATAGCTTGGCTCCCGAATGAAAGTGTGCTGATTGTCGCTCGTGGCTGCGCAAGACGCCTCATTACTAATTAGAGCGGTCATCGGGTATTGAAACAAGAGATGATTCCCAACGCGTCTTAGTCCCGCGTTTTGGTCTCCCGATTGCTGAGTGGATTACCGCGTGTTGCCGCTTTCCGGCGGTGTTTCAATGACTCGGCTTTCGATCACCCGGCTCTCGATGATCGTGTCTCGGGCCGGTGGCTTCGGGTTGGCTCGGCCGTAGAGCAGGATTTCGATGCGGCGGTGCATATAGGCCAGCACCGCGCGGCGGACGGGTGGCAAGAGGAGGGCCGCGGCGGCGATATCGGTCAGGACACCCGGGATGAAGAACAACACCCCAGCCACGAAAATCAGCAAACTGTCAAACAGTGCCACGGCCGGAGTTTGGCCGGCGTCGATCTCACGCCGCACATGGCGCCAGGCATGAAAACCCTGCCAGCGCATCACGGCCACTCCGGCAATTCCTCCGGCCAGCACCAAGGCAAACGCAAAGCCTGCCGACGTGTGCTGCGCAATCCACAACAACACCAGCAGATCGGCCAGCGGAATGACGATCAGGAGTAAGAGCAATCGAGCGAGCATGTTTATGGGAAATTGTATCTCATAGGGCAGGATACCCACGCAAGGCACCGAGTAATACAACCCGGCATTTTGAAACAAAGAAGAGGTTGGGGAACACTAATAATCGCTAATCTACGCTAATCAGATTATCAGATTAGCGGTTATTAGCGTTTATTAGTGTTCCTTACTCCTCCTGCAATCAAGGGAAATCAACCTCATCAGTATTTCGCTCGCCCTATTCATTTCTTTCCGTTGCACCTGCTCTGCGGCAGCGGCGATACCTTCCACCTGACGCGACGTAAACGGCACCGGACTTTGCGGCGGCGGCACGGTCGGAACGAGCCTGATCGTAATCGCTTCCAGCAGCTTGTCGATCCCTTCACCCGTCAGCGCGCTGACGCTGATCCCCGCAGGTCGTGCATCTGTGTGCGGCGGCAGATCGCTCTTGTTATGGACAATCATTGCATCCGGCCAGTCCGCGGCTAGTCCCTGCTCGTCGGAACCAAACGCAGCGGAGCGGTCGAACACTAGCAGCCGCACGTCGGCGGTGGCCAGACGCTGCCGTCCGGCGTCGATACCCGCGGCCTCCAGCGGATCGGCCGCCGCACGAATGCCGGCCGTATCGGACAGTTCGATCGGCCAACCGTCGATTGCGGTGGAGGCGGACACAACATCGCGCGTTGTTCCAGGTTGCGGGGCCACGATCGCCCGGCCATAGCCGACCAATACGTTAATCAGGCTGCTCTTGCCCACGTTCGGCGCACCGCAAATCACCACTTGCCACGGTGCGGCAAGATGCAGGCCCAGAGGCGACCACTTTAGCAGCTCCAACAGCCGTGTCTTGGCCTCCTCCGCCTCACCGTGTTCCAATAGCTGAATCAGTTTCTGCAACTCGTTGCGTAGCGCTCCGTGGAATTGATCCAACAGAATCCCAGCGCAGCGCTCGGTCCTTGCTTGAGCCAGGGCAATGACCGCCTCGGCTGCCAGCGGATCGTCTGCCATCGAGTGGCCGAGCCACTGCCGCCACTCAACAACCTGCCCGCCGGCATCAGCCAGATCGGACATGATCGTGGCAATCGCCACCCGGCCGCCGTGGCAATGGATACTCACTTCGTCCGTGCCCCGCCGCGTGACAACTACTTCTTCGGGATGCGAACCGCGCCACTGGCCAACAACGACCCGGCCAGGGTGGAGCGTTTCCAAGGAGCGATCATTCCGCAGCCGCAGCAATGGCGCAAGCAAGCCGATGGCGTTCGGTCCAGCGACCAGACATGAAGCCACCGCGCCGCGTCCAGCAGGTGTGAGTTGCACGACCACCGTGGGCTGTTGGCTGGACATGCGTCCCATCACTCGCCCATGGCAGAGAGCGCAATTCCGGTCAGCACCAGATGCGGCACGTAGCGCACCTCACCCGGCAACAGCCGAGCAATCTGCTCGGCCGCGCCACCGGTCAGCAACACCAACGGATCTCCCTCGATCTCACTCGCCAAACCTTCGACCAGTGTCCGCATCGCCCCCACGGCGCCCCAGAAGAGCCCGCTGGCAATCGCCTCTTGCGTACATGTGCCAAGCACGGGTGGCGGCTCCGCCAGTCCCGACAGCTTGACTTCCGGCAGCAGGTCGGTGAAGTCGTGCAGCGCGCGGGCCGACATGCCAACTCCAGGCAAAATAGCCCCGCCACAAAAAGTGCCAACGGTTGAAACGAGATCGACCGTGATGGCGCTACCTACGTCAACCACCACGGCACCCTGATTCGTTCCGCGCAAGGCATTCGCCGCCACAGCGCCCAATAGCCGATCAATGCCTACCTCCTGCGGTGCAGGCAGATCGATCACCAACGGCAACTCCTGATGACTCAGTTGAGCGCTGCTCGCATGCTCCTGGTCAAGCCACTTTTTGAGCCGCGCGGCAGCCGGCCGGTGAACGCTGGCAATCCGCCAATCCAAATCCGGCGGAGTAAAGGGAGCCAGCCAGACGGCGATCTCCACCGGGTCCCACTCGTCGGTGTCTAAGCCCAACCACCGGCTGGGCATAGGCAGCCCACCCTCATCAACCGGCTTGTCGAACAAACCCAGCTTGATGCGGCTGTTGCCAATATCGACCGCCATCAGCGGCAGGGATGCGGAAGGTGCCATGCTGCGGTTTATAGGCGGAAGTGCGGTCGGTTACAAGGTGTAGGGTATGCGCAGCATACCAGTTCTTGGACAACGATCCCGCGCTGGGCTTCCTGACGCGACTACTGTAAGCTTGCGAATTCTTGTGGCCCAGGACTTGGTACGCTGCGCGTACCCTACAAGGGAACACTTGCTTCCACCGGATGAGCGTCCAATTCCGCCACAATCCGCCGCAGCAGCACGTCGAGCCCTTGGCCCGTCACCGCCGAAATTGAGAGCACCGGCGCACCAAGTTCCGCCGACAATTGCTTCGCCACGTCCTCGGCCTCGGGCAGTTCGCATTTGCTCACGCAAACGATCTGCGGCCGCTGAGCCAATTGCTCGCTGTGCAGCGCCAGTTCGTTGCGGATCGCTCGATAGTTGGTCAGCGGATCGGTGCCGTCCATCGGCTGTGCCTCGACAAGATGCACCAACACTCTGGTCCGTTCCACATGGCGCAGAAACTCGTGACCCAGGCCGATGCCGGCGTGCGCTCCTTCAACCAAACCCGGGATGTCGGCCAGAATGAACCCGCGGTCCATTCCCACTTCCACACGGCCGAGGTTCGGAGTTTTGGTGGTGAACGGATAGTCGGCAATCTCGGGCCGCGCCCGGCTCAGCCGAGCCAGCAGCGTGCTCTTGCCGGCGTTCGGCTTGCCAACCAGGCCGACGTCCGCGATCGACTTCAACTCGAGTACCAACTCGCGGGCTTCCCCTTCGGCGCCGCGCGTCACTTGTCGCGGAGCACGGTTCTGCGACGACTTGAAGTGCAGGTTGCCGTAACCGCCGCGCCCGCCTCGGGCGACGACCACTTTATCACCCTCGTGGCCGAGATCCTTGATAATGAAGTGCTTCTGGGCGTCGAGCACCACTGTGCCCGGCGGAACGGGCACGATCAGGTCATAGGCGCTGTGGCCATGGCGATTGCTTCCTTCGCCGTTGCCCCCTTTCTCGGCCCGCAGATGCTTTTGATGGGCGACTGCCGCTAAGCTATCGACGCCGGGCTGGGCCACCAGAATGACGCTGCCGCCGTGGCCGCCATCGCCGCCATCGGGTCCGCCGCGGGGAACAAACTTCTCGCGCCGAAAGCTGAGACAGCCGTTACCCCCGTCGCCTGCTGCTACATGGATTTTGACGCGATCGACGAACATGGTGTGAGACTAGTTCGCTTCGACCGTCTCGACGATGCTGATGCGACGGCCTTCGCGATCGAACTTGACCACGCCATCGACCAGGGCGAAGAGCGTGAAATCGGAACCCTGGCCGACACCGCGGCCGGGATGAAACTTCGTGCCTACTTGCCGCACCAGAATGTTGCCGGCCCGCACCTGCTCTCCGCCAAAGTGCTTCACGCCACGATTCTGCGCGTTGGAATCGCGACCGTTGCGGCTCGATCCTTGTCCCTTCTTATGTGCCATGTGATCATTCCTATTTTCTTGGCGAGCGGGGGGCGTAAGCCCCCCGTTATTTCTGTGTTCTTATTGAGCCGGAAACCAGAGGCAGTGAGGAAACAGGGGGCTTACGCCCCCCGCTCGCCTGTGAGCAATCGCCTGCTTATCGCATCGGCCAAACCGCTCATTTTTACCGGTAAATCCACTCCCAGTCAACCTGGCCCTTGATGCCCAGCTTGATCTCCTCTTCCCGCTGCAAATACTCGTCGCCAGGGCGGGAATAGTTCAGCCGCAGCACCTTTTGCTCCATCGTGCGCCCCTTGCCGGGCGGATCCCCCGGCTTATATGCCCCCGGCTGGTCCTTCCAGCGGTAGGCGTTCGTCAGACCCCAAATATCGATCGAAAAATAGTCGATTCGGGGGTCGATATCCGTCGCCTCGGGCTGGGGCGGGTCGCCACCTACCCAGGTCACATAACCCCACACGCTGTTGTCGATCCGGCCCGTGGAGAGAGGGATGGGATTCTTGGCGATCTCCACCGTGTTGTGAAAATCTTCCAAACGGCAGGGTGGCTGCTCGCGGCGGAAGATGGCCTCCTTGGCCAGCGGCACAATCTGGTCGAGCCATTCCTTCTTGATGTCTTTATCAAGGCTGCGCAATTTGAAGTTCGGCATGAAGCGATGCGCACCCGTGTTGGCCAGCATCTGACCTTCCTTATCCACCCGTTCGATCGTATACAAACCTTTGTGCCAAGCGTCGAACTGGGCGGCTTTGCTTTCGGTTCCCTGGACAGGCGTCATATGCTGTCCCGGATTGGTAATCCGGTAGACCATGTACCAGACCACCTTGCGTCGCATCTTGCCATCCGGCTGCGGCAGGTCGAGGCGAATCATTCGCAGCGGCCGGAAGCTGAATTGAAACTGCCACACACCGCGGCGGAACAAGGTGTTGGTGGCCTTGTAGTGAAGCGTCTCGGTGGCTTCGTTCTCCGGCGCTTGCGGCGTCCAGTTCAGGTCGGGCACGCCGACGGTCAACTCGACCACATCGTGCGGGTCGATCGTCTCCTCGGCTTTGCGATCCTCCGGCACCCGCGATTCGACACCCGCCACTACTTTGCGCGGCCCCGATTTGGGCGCCGCGGCGCCACCCGTCTCGGCAGCTTGCACTTGAGCGCCAGTAATACTCACGACGCAGAGCGCAGCCAACGCCAACGCAGTCCGACGGAGATGGGTCATTGTTCCATGCATAATCAAGCACTCGCGCGAAGAGGAAATTGAGCCACGGATGAAACACAGACCCCGCCTCCGCCGGGCTTGTCCCGGTGGGGCGACGACTGACCAGCTAGAACGAATCATCCCACCAAACCTTGTTCTTTTAACTCGCCACTCGCCCGCCGCGTTGCGGCGGGCGAGTGGCGAGTTGTAGAGGGATGGCTGGTGGACACGATCTAGCTATCCAGTCATGGTTCCGCCGGGGCAAGCCCGACGGTGACCGATCTCTGCTTACTCCAGATTTCTCATGGCCAAACAGTCTATTCAAGTATAATTCGGCCCTTCAAAACCGGCAAGTTTGCGGGGAAATGCAGGGTATTTGGCCTCACCCTGGCACTAATCTCAACCGCCACCTCATGGTTCGCCACGGCACCGCCGCCAATTCGGCCGCGTCCACATACCGCCGCGCCGGCACCAGCCGCGCTCCCAGCGTAATATCGAACTCGGGTGTCCGCAGCGGCCAGGGTTCCAACTTCACCGTCAGCACGTCTCCATCGTCGCTCTCTGTTGCTGGGCGAGCTTGCGGAATCAGCCGCACCGGCGGACCGCCGCAGGTGGGCAACTCCGCCGGCTCTTGTTGCTCCGCCATGCAGAACCAGAGACTCAGCCGATCAAAAAACTGGAGCCAGGATACGGCGGCGGCGGCGATATCGAGCGCAGTCTCTTGGGCAGACCCCCGGGCAGAGCCCGGGGCTATTGTGGCGGACCACTCTTCTAACCAACCCTGGCGGAGCGATTCGAACTCGGCGCCCCATTGGTGGGCGGCCGCCGCCGCACGCGTGCCGTGTTGCTCCCACACCAACCCATGCCGCAGCAGGTGGAGAAAGTGTCCCGCCACGGTCGCTCCCCCCAGCGGACTCGAAGCGGCCGCCCGCTCGATCGACGCCCGCCAGATCAGCAGATAGTCTTCCACCGGCATCTCAAGAAAATTGCGCGGCTTGCCCGTGGCCAGATCGAGCGCCGGCCGCCGCTCCCATTCGCTCCATCCATCGTCGTGCCGCACGATGGCCGGCAACAATTCGTCGCGGGGCTCGACAGCAGGGTAGGGGGGCGCGCCCCATTCAGCGGCCAGCGTTCCCGCCAACCGCGCATGTTCGATCTGAGAAACCAGCAGCCAACCCAGCCCACCGCCGGGCATGATGACATCGCGACGAATCATGCCAACCCTCGCAAAACGTAGGATGGGCTTCCCAGCCCGTCACTTCAATCAACCTGAAACACCCCACCCAACCATTCTACCGCCGCTGCTCGGACAGAAGAAACTCAGAAGTCATACCAGGTCATGGGGGAGGGGGCGTTAAAAGCGACATTACCCAGTATTCCCGGGAAATATCGCATTTGGCGTTCGCGCATCCGTTCGCGCACGTGTTCGCGCAGCTGTTCGTCCCGATGCCGGCATTCACGCTGCTCATGATTGCTCACTTGGCGCAGCGCGCATCGGCCACCGGGATCAACCACGACCGATGCGAGATGATAAATTGCCAAAGATCTTGATCTCGCTTCCTCGTCCAGCCTCCAGGGTCTCAACAATCCGAAAGCCCTTGTTGATGCGTCGCCGTGTCCCCGTGTTTCGCACCAATTTTTCATCGGCCGTAAAACGCACCCTGCCAACACTTTGCGCTTTTTGTCCACACTTTTGTACACGGCCTGTTCACATGCAATCTACGTTGTTATCCACGCTCCGCACTTTCAGATACGCCACGTCTCCCGCTGCGCGGTTCGCGCGCACTGCCAGCGCGTACGCGATTCTTCTCCACCCAAACGCAAAAAGCCCGCCGGAGGCACGGTGTGCCGGGCGGGCTCTGCCTGCTACCCGAGACTTTCTCAGGCGGGGCAATGATACCACGTCATGGAGTCGTTGGTCGCGTAAATTGTTATTTTATTATACCTAAAAGGAGAGCGAAAATCAAGTTGCAGAATTAGTCCAGCGATCCATTTTCAATCGCCACCAGGCAGAAAATAAATCTGAAAAAAGTTGAAAAATATTGAAACCAAAAACAGCCACTTTCCGCATGCCCAGCAAATTACGAAACAAGAACCTCACCGGCCTCACGGAACCGGTTCATCCGCGCGCTTCGGATCACTTTTTCAGCCAACCGCGCAACTCCGCGGGTTTGTCCGTCAGAATGAAGGTGGCTCCTTGATCGCGGTGGTAGCGGGCGGTAGCGGCGTCGTTGACGGTCCAGACGGCGATCTCCCGGACTCCTTTGTTGCGAAAGTGCTGATACAACTCCGGCGTGATGAATTTCGGATTGCCATTGGTCGAAATGCCGGCCAGTTCGAGCTTGCCAACCACACTGCACACGGCGTCCGCCACCGGCGGGTGGGGATTTTTTTGCTTCGACTCCAGTCTCCCCAGCCAGAAGGTGCGCACCTCGGGCATGGCCTTGCGGGCGGCAGCCGTAGTGGCGCTGTCGAATGACTTGAGGATGATCTGCTTGGGTTTGAGTGCCGATTTCCGCAAACCGGCCACCAGCGGTGCGACGATCTCCGGCCCCCCCTTCATCTCGACGAAGATCAACTTGTCCGGCGGCACCGCGGCCAGCGTTTCGGCCAGCGTTGGAATCTTCTCACCCTGGAAGGTTTTGCCCTTGAAAGCGCCCACGTCCAATTTCCGCAATTCACTGAAGGTGGATTTTTTGACGATCAGTTTCTTGCCGCCTGCCGTGCGCGCCGTATCGGCGTCGTGGAGGCAAATGACTTCCCCGTCTTGAGTTACCTGGAAATCGAGTTCGACACCGTCAGCCCCTTGTTTCCAGGCCAATGCGATCGCGGCCAGAGTATTCTCAGGCGAATCAAACGAAGCGCCCCGATGCGCGATCACCAACGGCTGGTCGCCTTGCGCTGCTGATGAGAACACGAGACACGCCACCATAAGTCCTAGCCCGATTGGTATCGTCATGTTGGGTTGATGTGCGGAACTAGGCAATTGCGAGGAAACAGACAACCGGCACATTTGATTGTATGTAAGGATCGGATCGGTTCACAACCGTAAACCGAGTGAGGAGTGGATTGATCCGAAATGGGAGAGAGGAGAGGGACACCCGTTCTATAATCCGTGTTGCGGGAATCGACAGGCTTGTTCTCCCCAGCGACATGTCTGAAATTCTTCTCACCATCAGATTCTGAAAACTCCGCGAATTCACAACTTGTGGCGCTTTGGCACATGGATTGCATTTGCAGGGCGAATGTCTGTTGGCAAACAGATAGCGCATCGGTTAGAATACTTGCTCCCACCTATGGAATACGCGTCTCAGACAACTGAGGCGTGCCCACCTAAGACGGTCGAACGGCCCTGCACCCACGTGTGTACCGCAGGATTGCAGGCGTTCGAGAGCGCTCACTTGAAGCAGCGCCCGCCTTAAAACTACGCCCACCTTAAACTACGGAACAACTATGCCCCATTCCATGCTCAGGCTGCGCGCGCAGCCGGTGCCCGCTCGCGCTGCGCGCGGGTTCACCCTGGTCGAATTGTTGATTGTGATTGCGATCATCGGCATGTTGGTCGCCTTGTTACTGCCCGCGATCCAGATGGCCAGGGCGAGCGCCCGGGCGTCCCAGTGTAGTTCGAATTTGCGTCAGCTTGGTTTAGTGCTGCAAATGATCGGGACGGAGCGGGTGGGGCGGAGCACGGCGACCTGGACTCAGCAGGTGTCCGGCCGGCTGGAGGGGGTGGGTGTGTTGCACTGCCCGGACGATATGACGGGACCGACCGCGCTGAGCTATGGATTGAACAACCGCCTCGGACTGATGACCACAGCGGATAGCGGGAAGGTTGCGGCGCTCGACTATCGACAACCTGTGGCGAATGTCGTCGGTTCGCAAGGAACCGATGATTGGCCCACGCTCATGGCCCCGCGCCATCGAGGATCGCTGAACGTCTTGTTCGTCGGAGGAAATGTTCAGCCATTCTCGCCCGAGGCTCTTGATCCACGCATCTGCGCGAATCACGAAACTTTGTGGCGGCCAGCGTATTGTCGGACGGCAATCAAGCCGAATTGCGTCAGCGAAATCAATCCTGTCGTCACGGCCTCAAGCCCTGCTCCGTAGGGTGCGGAGGCAGTCGTATATCTTTCGGGGCACCGGTCTGTTTCGCAATGTTGAGCGAAACGGCAATTTTCTTTGCTAATTCTGTGATGGTATCTCGTGTATGGCCCGGGGGCGGTTTAGTCATTGCGAGAATCGGAAACTTCAGGAGTCCATCCAAATGCTCAGGCCTGCTCTGCTGACTGTCATTGCCGCTTTGCTCATCCCTCCGCTGCTTTGCGCTAAGGCGTGGCCTTGCACATGTTGCTCGCAGGAACTTGTCAGGAGCACATTGGACGGGGCGGAAGCGGTTTTCTCCGGGACTGTCCTGGGCATGGAGTTAAATGAACCCCGATATTCTCGGACAGTGACGCTGCAGGTGGAGCGGATCTGGAAAGGGATGCTGGGCAAAGAAGTGCGCGTGACAACCGCGAGTGACGGGGCCGCCTGTGGCTACCATTTCGAAGTGGGGCAAAAATATATGGTCTACGCCTACCGCAGCCATGGGACCACTCTGCTGCGCACGGGCCTGTGTACGCATACCAAGCCCCTGGCCGAGGCCGAACCCGACCGCAAGCTCTTCGGCGTTGGATACACGCCTGCCGAGGTCGAACGCTTTGCCAGCCAGATCGACGGCAGTTCGGGACTCTATCAGGAGGGCGTCCAATACCGCTGCGAATGACCTATCGCGGCGGAGTCGAGAGCTGGCAGGGCCGCATGAGCGTGCAGGATGGCCGGGCACAGCCGAAGGGAAACGCATTTCTCCGAATCGAGCGACTCAAGCCGCAGGCGGATGCCGTGGAGCAAGAGGAACAGGTCGCCAAAGAGGAACTTGAGAAAGAACTTCAGTCTCTGGAGCAAGTATCACGGGAGCGGCCCGATTTTGAAATTGTCGCCGACTTGTCTCGCTCGCATCATTTAGAACAGCCGGGTAAGTATCTGGTCACCTGGGGCTGTCGGTTGCCATCGGGATTTGAGGTTTCCCACACGAGTGAGATAGAAATTCTCGAAGTGCGGCCCGACGGAACCTGGCAAGCGACGCAAGCGAAGGAACAACGCGAGGGCGACCCACTTCCCGGCCGCGAGCGAACGCGTTCGCCGTGATAACAACTGAGCGGAATGGCGCTAGCCACCGGCCCGGGAAGAGCGTGCGCATTGGGAGCGTCTCGCATACCTCCTTTCCTCAAGCCTCCAGACTATCCTAGCGACAAGACCAGCAGATACTGAATGCCCCACCAGGCGGCCATCGCGGCCGAGCCGGCCACCAATGCCGCGGCGCTGGCGACCCACGGATTGAGTTGGCCCCAGCGAAAATGCTGGCGTACATTGTCATGAAAAAGATAGGTGAACAACAGCAGATGAAACATCAGCTTGGCCAGAGAGACGAGAAGTGGAGGCCAGAGGGTTACGATTTCGTAATGCACCACGGAGATTACGCCGGTCAGGATTTCCTGCCCCCAGTAGAACGTGGCGACCCACCAACTCCAGCGGTTTCGCAGGCAAAGCCCGACCGCGCCGCCGATCAGCAACACACCCAGGGCAATGTCTTTGGCCAGATGCACCGCGAACACGCGGCTGAGGTCCGGGTCCGAGCCTCCGCCGTACGGGCCGTTCCAGGTATTGATGCGATACAGGATCCATTGCCCGAGAGCAAACGCGGCAATCACCATGAATGCGGCGACAACATAGACACCCCACGGCCGCCGCGGCGAGCCAACCTCCTCCACCTGCTCCGGAGAATCTGTTTCGCGAGCGGTGGATTCCGAAACATCGCCCGCCGGCGGCTGATAGGGATTCGATGATTCCATAGCGGCTGTGCTCTGTCCGGTGTTTCTAATGATCCGCAGCGGCCCTTCGTTTTATCGCGACGGGGCGTCTATTGCCAGCCGATGCCGGCGGTTGCTATGCGCTGTTACGTGCTTGTTACGCGCACGGCCGCGCGAACCCGCTACAGTGCAGCTTGGGATAGGTGGCGGCAGACCCATCAACAAACTTGCGGAGGCGAATCATGAGGACCAGCATTGCGTTACGAAAGTGCCTTTTCACTGCCAGCAATTATTCCTTGATCGTCGGACTGCTGGGCGCGGGGACTATGCTCGCCATACTCCTCATAGGCTGGATTGCATCTGGCCACTTGGTCGACGAGCCACCCAATGGACGGGAGCTTTTCACGCGAGAGTGGCAACCGCACGATCCGCGCAGCCACGGCGGTGATGGACTCGGCCCCGTATTTAATGACAGCTCCTGCGTTGCTTGCCACAATCAAGGAGGTGTCGGTGGCGGAGGGGCCAAAGCCAAGAATGTTGTCATCCTCTCCCTATTGGGAAGTGGCGCGGGTGGTACGCCCAATGGCGCCCTGCCGCAACCTGCCGTAACGAGCTTTGTATTGCATCATTTTGGTACGGATGAAGGATACGAGGTTTGGCGGAAGGGGAGAAACCCAATCTTCTTCCCTGTCTCCGGATCCAGTTCCATTAAGTCCCTGACTGCAACTCCAGTCCCTTCACAGTCCCAGCGGCAAACCCCCGCTCTGTTTGGCGCGGGTTTGATCGACAGCATTCCTGAGCACGTCCTACGCGAACTGGCGCTCGTCCGCGACCCGGAATTTCCGGACATCAGCGGACGGGTGGTGGAGACAGCCAGCGGTGGTGTCGGCCGCTTTGGCTGGAAAGGTCAGACAGCCCGACTCGATGAGTTCGTCATCACGGCCTGCGCCGTGGAACTCGGTTTGCAGGTGCCCGATAAGGAACAGCCTCTCTTACCCCATCGTCCCGACTACAAAGCTCCGGGGCTGGATATGAACCAAGCGGAGTGCGACGCGCTGATCCGTTTTGTGCGCCATTTGCCCCGTCCGCAACAACAGTCTATCGGCCGCCCAGGCACAGCGAAACACTTGGCCGAGGGGCGGGTTCTGTTCAATGCGATCGGGTGCGCCACCTGCCACGTTCCGCAAGTTGGAACGATCGACGGAATTTATAGCGACCTGCTGCTGCACGACATGGGTACACCCTTGAGCGACGTGGGTTCATCATATGGCCTCTTTCGTCCCGCCAATCCATCACAGCCACCTCCTCAACCAGCCCCACTTGCGGCAGACGCCGCGAGCAAGACCACCATAGCGATCGCCGCGCCGACGGAATGGCGGACTCCGCCACTGTGGGGAGTGCGCGATTCGGCCCCGTATCTTCATGACGGACGAGCCGATACGCTGACAGCGGCCATCGCCTTGCATGATGGTGAGGCCAAAAAGAGCCGTGATAACTTTCAAAGGCTGCCGCACGAGTGCCAGCTCAGGATCGTCGGTTTCCTGAAGTCGCTCGCCGCGCCTGCACAGTGAGTGCAGTTCGCATTTCCCAATCACGGGCTGCTAGAATGACGGTCGCGGGGCGCTCGATGGCGCCCCTGGTTCGGGTTCTGCGTGTCAAAACTGCCAAGAAGGTAGGATCCCAAGATGGATGAGCTGACAGAATACCTGGCCAACAGCGCCGAGGATGGATTCTGGGATCAGATTCAATCCGAGGCTCGGCGCGAGGCGGATCGCGAACCGGTGTTGGGTGGCTTCTTGTATGCCTCGGTGTTGAGGCACAAGAAGCTGGAAGATGGCCTGAGCGCGCTGCTGGCCAACAAGCTCCACACGCCTGATCTCCCCGCCAGCCTGTTGTGCGACCTGATCCACGTCGCCCTGGACGACGACGCTTCGATTCGCGCCTCCATCCGGGCCGATCTCATGGCGGCCCGCACGCGAGATCCGGCGGCGCGGGGATATGCGCAGCCCTTCCTCTACTATAAGGGCTTCCACGCGTTGCAGGCGTACCGATTCGCACACTGGCTCTGGGAGCAAGGACGGCATGGGTTGGCCGCGCACTTTCAGAATCGCATCTCGGAGGCCTTTGGGGTCGATGTCCACCCTGCGGCTCAGATTGGCTCCGGCGTGTTGATCGACCACGGCACGAGCGTTGTCATCGGCGAGACCGCGGTGGTCGAAGACAACGTGTCGCTGCTGCACGAAGTTACGCTGGGGGGAACGGGCAAGGAGTCGGGAGATCGACATCCGAAAGTGCGGCGCGGAGTGCTCATCGGCGCAGGGGCCAAGGTGCTGGGTAACATCGAGATTGGGATCGGAGCCAAAGTAGCCGCTTGCAGCGTTGTGCTTCGAGACGTGCCGCCGCACACGACGGTGGCCGGAATACCCGCGCGTGTCGTGGGGCGCTGCACGGTGGCCGAGCCGGCACTGGAGATGGACTCCACTTTCCCGTTCGCGGACAGCGGCGCGGGTATCTGACGGTGGCGCGGCAGACTGGGTTGCACGCATAAACGGCCGAGTGCGCTTGCACTGCGAGCGCAGGCGATGTCGATCACAACGACACGTCGATCTTCCGGCGGCGAAATTATTATCGGCCTATTGCATGGACCGCGCCGAAGCGGTTCAATAATTTTCAGGGACTTGCCTTAGCAATTCAATAGATCGGCCGCTGGGCGCTAGCCCCCAGTTCGTACGGCAATGAACCGTGGGCTAGCGTCCGGCGGCTGATCAAAACTTCTCTGGGAGCAATAGTCATGACACGCAGCTTGATGATGTTGGCGATGGGTGTTGCGATCTGGACCGGCGCGGGAATCGAAGCTCACGGGCACGAGGATGGTGAGCAAGTCAAAGTTCTCTCCGTCCACAACGTCAAGGAAAAGCTGGACGGCAAGGACGCGGCGGTGACGGTCGTGGAGGTGATCATCGAACCGGGAAAAGCCGGCCTTTCGCATCGCCACCCTGGCTCGGCGGTCGTCTACGTGATGGAAGGGGAGTATGAGCTGGGGATCGACGATCAGCCCACGAAGATCTACAAGGCAGGGGAGACATTTTGCGAGCCGGCGGGTGTGCTGCATCGCGTTTCGAAGAACCCAGCCGCCAAGGGGAGGACGCGACTGATCGCGGTGGTATTGCACCCGCGCGATGCCAAGCAGGTCGCTGTTCCGGAGCCAACGAAGAAGTAACTTTAACAACGAGGAGACGTACGATGAAAATCGTGGTTATCGGCGGCAGCGGGCTCATCGGCAAAAAGGTTGTCAGCCATCTTCGCGCTGAGGGGCATGAAGTGGTGGCGGCGGCCCCTTCCTCGGGCGTTAACTCGCTGACGGGTAAGGGGCTGGCGGAAGCGCTGGCGGGGGCCGAGGTGGTCGTAGACGTGGCGAATTCTCCCTCGTTCGAAGACAAGGCAGTGATGCATTTCTTCGAAACTTCGTCCCGCAATCTGCTGACTGCCGAAGCGGCTGCCGGCGTGAAGCATCATGTGGCGCTCTCCGTCGTCGGCACCGATCGCTTGCAAGCCAGCGGATATTTCCGGGCGAAGCTGGTGCAGGAGGATCTGATCAAGGCCTCGCCGATTCCCTACACGATCGTTCGCGCCACGCAATTCTTCGAGTTCGTAGGCGCGATCGCCCAGTCTGGCGGCAATGGGGATACGCTCCGGTTGCCTCCGGCGATGATGCAACCGATCGTGTCGGACGACGTCGCTGCGGCGGTGGCCGAAGTTGCGCTGGAGCCGCCGCTGCGTGGCACCGTCGAAGTGGCGGGGCCCGAGCCGATCCGAATGGACGAACTGGTCCGCCGTTACCTGGTCGCCAATCATGACGGACGACAAGTGATCACAGACGAAAAAGCAACGTACTTCGGTACACCCGTGGACGACCAAAGCCTGACGCCCGGCAGCAAACCGCGGCTCGGCCCCACGCATTTCGACAATTGGCTGGCCGCCGCCCCGGCGATGGCGGCGCACTGAAGCGGCGTTTCATGCTGTACGACGTGCATCTGGCATCCGGCGTTGCAGCTTGGCCGCTTCCAGTGTCTCTTGAATTGCGCCAGCCGATCAGAGCACGTTTTCCCAGGTGCCGGATTGCGCGAAGACGTAGTCCACCACTCTCACATCCCGGGTGTCCGTTCCCCCGGCGGTCGCCAGCGCGCTGACCCGCTGGAATCCGGCGACGTAGTTGTAGAAACCCGTGCCAGTGAGCCGACCATAGTTCGATCGGCCGTAGTATGTATCGGCGCCGGCCGAATCGTAGAGATAGGCCTGGTCACCCGTGCCGCCTGCGTTACCGGCCGTCGCATAGGCGTTGACTCGATCGAAGTTGCTCGCATAGTTGTAGTAGCCGGCGCCAGACAAATAGGCGTAGGTCGGCCGAGCGGCGAACGTGTCGTTGCCAGCCGAGTCGTAGAGATGGGCCTCATCGCCTGTGCCGCCAGCGGTCGCGTAGGCATACACTCGATCGAACGCGCTGGCGTAGTTGTAAAAGCCGGTACCGGTCAAGTATGCGTAGGTCGGTCGAGCGGCGAACGTGTCGTTGCCCGCCGAGTCGTAGAGGTGAGCCTGGTCCCCCGTGCCCCCTGCGTCACCCGCCGTCGCGTAGGCGTACACTTTGTCAAAGGTGCTGGCGTAATTGTAGAACCCGGTGCCGGACAAGGTGGCGAAGGTTGGCCGAGCGGTGAACGTGTCGTTCCCGGCTGAGTCGTAGAGATAGGCCAGGTCGGCGGTCCCTCCCGCCGTCGCGTAGGCATACACTTTGTCAAAGGAACCTGCGTAGTTGTAAAACCCCGTGCCAGACAAGGTGGCTAGGGTTGGTTTGGCGTTGAGCGTGTCGTTGCCGGCCGAGTCGTAGAGATTGGCCTGATCTCCCGCGCCTCCTGCATCACCCGCCGTTGCGTAGGCATACACTTTGTCGAAGGAACCTGCGTAGTTGTAGAACCCGGTGCCAGACAAGGTGGCTAAGGTTGGCTTGGCACTGAGGGTGTCGTTCCCGGCGGAGTCGTAGAGATATGCCTGGTCTCCCGCGCCCCCTGCGTCGCCCGCCGTCGCGTAGGCATACACTTTGTCGAAGGAACCTACGTAGTTATAAAACCCGGTGCCGGACAAGGTGGCTAAGGTTGGCTTGGCGGTAAATGTGTCGTTCCCGGCCGAGTCGTAGAGGTAGGCCTGATCGGCGGCCCCTCCAGCCGTTGCGTAGGCATACACTTTGTCAAAAGATTCTGCGTAGTTGTAAAACCCGGTGCCAGACAAGTAAGCGTAGGTCGGCCGGGCGGCGAACGTGTCGTTGCCAATCGAGTCGTAGAGATAGGCCTGATCGGCGGCCCCACCAGCCGTTGCGTAGGCGCTGACGCGGTCGAAGTCCCCCACGTAGTTGTAAAAATTGTTGCCGGACATGTAGGCGTATGTTGGTCTGGCGGCGAACGTGTCGTTGCCAGCCGAGTCGTAGAGCGAGGCCCGGTCGTCGGCGCCGTCGCCGCTATAAACGTACTGTGTTTCGAAGCCGTCCGCATGCAGGGTGTAGAGGGAGCCGGTCACGTCGAGCAACCCAGGCCGAAGTGTGACCGTTTCGTTTCCGCTTTTTCCCGTGAAGGTCAGCTTGTCGTTGCCGCCGAGGCCATGGACGTTGATCGTCGTCACGTTGGCAGCCGCGTAAGTGAATGTCGCGCCCCTGAATGTGACGACGACGTTGGTCCCCACTGAGACTGTGATCGTGTCCGCCAAAGTCGTGCCGGTCACTTCCAGCGTTGTCCCGGTGAGCGTGGGTGGGAGAACCTGATTGCCAAAGTTGGGGGATTCGGCCACGCCGAACGTGCCGGCAATGATCTCGCTGGTCTCCAGGACGAACTCATGCTCTCCCGATTCGCCGGGGAATGTCTGTTGCCAGCCTTCCTGCGACACTTCGCGCACCGTGTAGTTCCCAGCATCCAGTCCATTGAACCAATATGCGCCGACTTCGACTGCCGACGTGCCGGGATCGTCACCGGTAATCGCCTCGCGGATCACCTCCCCATTCTGAACGAGTTGAACTTTCCAACCGTTGACTCCCGGCTCGCCGCTGTCCCAGGCGCCGTCGCCATTTTGATCCTGCCACTTGAAGCCGCGAATTTCCGCGTATCCGTACAGATAGGCCCGGCCGGTGACAACGCCTTCTGCGTTCTTCGCTGATGGTGCGCCGATCAGTAGTTTGTTGCCGCTAGCCGCCACGGACACGCCGAAAGAGGCATCCTGCACGACAGGATTATCGAAGGTGTGCAAGAGATTGCCCGAGGTGGCATTAAACAGGTGCGCCTGACCGACAACGCTGCCATGGCTTCTGTCATGTGGCGCCCCGATGAGCACGTTGTTGCCGCTGACCGCCACCGCATGTCCAAATTGATCGCCGGTGTCGAATTCTGTAATGGACGGCGTCGGCGTGGGATCGTCGAAGGTATGCACGAGATTGCCCGTCTTCGCGTCATACAAGTACGCCTGACCAACGTCCTCTCCTTGGTCCCCTTGGGGGTCTGCCAAGGGCGCCCCAATCAGTATGTTGTTGCCACTGATCGATACCGCGGTGGAGAATAAGGTATGGGCCGCTACGGGATTGGAGAAAGTATGCACCAGGTTTCCCGTCACCGCGTCGAACAGGTGAGCCTGGCCGTAGCCGATCCCCAGGGTGCTATCGCGGTAGGCCCCAATCAGCACGTTGTTGCCGCTGATCGCCACCGATTGGCCGAACCCGTCACTTATATCGCTAGGCGTAGCGCCAGGCGTAGGCGTGGGATCATGGAACGTATGAAGCAGGTTGCCCGTGGTCGCGTCGAACAAGTAGGCCATTCCAACGTCGAACCCGTCCGTGTCGTCGCCAAAAGCGCCGATCAGCACAAGATTGCCGCTGATCGCCACTGATTGGCCGAAGAGATCGAGTTTCCCGGGCGTGGGATTTTGGAAGGTGTGCAGGATGTTTTTCGTGGTGGCGTCGATCAGGTAAGCCTGACCGGACTGACGCAAATCAACTTCTGGAGGTGAGTGTTCTCCGTAGCTGCTATTTCCAATCAGCACGAAATTGCCGCTGGTGGCCATCACATCGCCGCCGCCCCCCCCAGGATTGTTGAAGCTCCTCACCAGACTCCCCGTGGCCGCATCGAACAGTCGCAATCCTTCCCCGTTGCCTCCAGCGCTTTGCTGCGCAACCAGCACGTTGTTTCCGTCCATCGCCACTTTGTGGCCGAAGCCGTGCGATGTCACCCCGGGCGCGGGATCGTCGATGGTGCGAAGCAGAGCAAGGTCTGCTGCCAGCATTCGCCGGTCCTCCAATCGCTCGATCCCCAGCCGGCGTGTTGGCTTGCGCCGAGAAGTTTTGCGGGACGAGGACCGACTACGATTGAAGATCCACTTAAACATGGCCCCAGCTCCGTTGTGAAATGAAAGTTATGGGTGCAAAGTTAGTTTGATGAGGATTTCTTTCGTCGGAAACAAGTGCTGGCTGTCCACAAAGAAGGCTCAACGGCCAGGTCAGCTCAGGAATTGCTCAAAACACCGCCCCCCGAAGGCATGATAAAATGAGGGGCGACAGGAGGACTTCATGTATAACTGCCACGGACTGAGATGTCAAACATCTGACATCCTATGTTTACGGCGCGGCCATTGACATTGGGGCCAGCGCAAGCGATCACCATCCGCCCCATCGACTCAGTTGGTGACGCGACGGTTGCGATAAACCAGCGGCTACTTGCCTGATTGGGCCGCGTTCTGCCGGCGGTACTCTGCGACCGGCAGTCCACCCATGCCCCAGTCTTCCAGTTCCACTTCCTGGATGACCACAAAAGTTTGTGCCGGCTTCTTGTTCAGCACGTCGGTCAGTAATTCGGTCGCTCCCTTGATAAGCGCGACTTTCTGCTCCGGCGTTGTCCCCTCCCGGGTGATCTGGATCGTCACGATTGGCATGGCATGCTCCTCAATGGGTGTTAGTTTACCAGTGGCCCGCGTGCGCGCCGCCATCGACGTGCAAAGTTTCGCCGGTCACAAAACCGGCCGACTCCAAATATAACACGGCGTCAACAATCTCCTGGACTTCCCCCATGCGATTCACGGCATGTAGTCCAGCGAGGAAGGCGTGGGTTTCAGGGGCGTGCATCGGTGTCTTGATCACGCCCGGCGCCACCGCGTTGACACGGATGCCCCGGTCCGCATATTCGATCGCCAGCGACCGGGTGACGGCATCCAAGCCTCCTTTGGTGAGGGACGCCAGCGCCGATGGCACGCCTCGGACCGGCTGGCCCACGAGCGTCGTCGTCATGTTGACGATGTGCCCGCCACCTTGTACAAGCATCTGCCGCACCGCTCGCTGAGAAACATAGAAGAAACCGGCCACGTTCACCGACAGCTTGCGAACAAAATCGGCCTCGGTGTATTCGATGAATGGCTTGGCAATGAAGATCCCGGCGTTGTTGACCAGCGTATCGACGCGGCCGAACTTTTCGACCGCAGCGCCGATCACCCGATCGGCGACGGCCGGTTCGGCGATGTCGCCGGCGACCGACAACACGTCTGCCGAAGCGTCGGGCTGGATGGAGCGGGAGTTGGCAACGACGCGATAACCGCGGTCGAGAAATCCGCGGACCAGCGCCGCCCCAATGCCCTGGGATGCGCCCGTAATCACGGCAACTTTGCGCTGATTTTCCATGGCGATTCTCCTCAGGAAATAGACCACCGCTGGACCGACATGACCTGCCCGCACTCACAAGGTAATTCTGCGCGGGCAGGTCAGTTCACCTTACACGAGGTTGATTTCGACTTCGATGTTACCACGCGTGGCTTTGGAGTAGGGGCAGATTTGATGCGCCGCATCCACCACAGCCCGCGCGATCTCGGGGTCCATACCCGGGAGGCTAATGTTCAGCCGTGCCCGCAGCACGAAGCCCCCTTCATTCGTGCCAAGATCCACCTCGGCGTCCACGGCGCGCTCGGGAGGCAGGCTAACCTTCATCTTGCCCGCCGCCACCCCCATCGCCCCGATGAAGCAGGCCGACCAACCCGCTGCGAACAGTTGTTCCGGGTTTGTCCCTTCTCCCTTGGCTCCGGGAGAAGTCAGCCTGATATCGAGCCGGCCATCCGAACTGCGGGATGCACCATCCCGGCCACCCGTGGTGTGCGTTTTTGCCGTGTAGAGAACTTTATCGAGTGTGGACATGACAATCTCCTTTTCCGTGGATATGAGTGGTTAGTTGGCCGTCGTCTCTGCTGAGAAATACCGGCGATTTGCTCGAACCTTACAAGAGTGACGCCAGGATACCAGGAATTGCCCAGCCGCTCACCTCTGCCATATCTCGCAACCGCAACTACAATGTCTCTCAATCGCCCTGAGACCATACCACCCGCGACTTCATTCTCTCCCCGGAACTTTTGGATGCTCCCCGCCAACTATCACCTCCGCACGCTTGAACCTTCCGACTACGACGAGATCATCGCGATTTGCAAGCAGGTTTATCCGACCGAGGTGCCTTACACCCTGGACGAGCTGGAGGAACATTACACCGTCTTCCCCCAGGGGCAGTTCGTGGCGATCGACACGGATAGCCAAGCCGTGGCCGGTGTGCATTTTACGCTCCGGCTGCGGTTGCTCGATTTTCATATCGACGATTCGTGGGACATCCTCACCGCCGGCGGGACGTTTGCCGATCACAATCCCGACGGCCCGACGCTCTACGGCGCCGATATCATGGTCCATCCCCGCCATCAGCATCACGGACTGGCGCACGCGCTGACCGACGTTACGCGGCAGCTTGTCGAGGAGGAGCGACTATGGCGGATGGTGGGGGCCAGTCGGCTGCCAGGGTATAGCCAACGCCGCGAGGCCTTAAGCCCGGAAGAATATGTCGAGGCGGTGCTGGAAGGGGAGCTTGTCGATCCAGTGCTAACGGCGCACCTGAAGGATGGTTGGACCGTGGTGCGGCCGATCCACGGCTATCTGGATCACGACGAAGAGAGCGCCGGCTGGGCCGCGGTGATCCAGTGGGTCAATCCCGAATGTCCGCCGCCGAGCGAACTGGACCTGGGGCGGTTTGAGATGCCTTGATGCCCATATCAAAGCCGGCCCCTTTCCGATTCCTTCGGAAAGAGGCCGGCCTCTCAACGTCTTGAAAACAGTAGTGCGTCAGGCAATAGCCTGACCTACTGCAGCTACTTGATGAACAACATCTCCTGGTAGGTCGGCAACGGCCAGAGATCGTCGGCCACCCAGCCTTCCAGTTCATCCGCATACTTGCGGACGCCCGCCATCGCCGGCAGCACGTCTTCGCAATAGTGGGTGACTTCCGCGTCGAGGCTCCCGCCGCCGTGGGACAGCGTCTTGTCGAGAGTTCCGATGCTGTCTTGCAGACACTTGACCAACTCGGTGATCTTATCGAGCGTGTCGGTGTCGAACTCGTAGCCCACCAGCTTCAAGTTGGCACAGGTCGAAGCCAACTCGTTCTGATAGCGAATGGCCGCCGGGAAGATCAGCGTGCGAGCCATTTCCAGCGTCTGAGCAGCCTCGGTGTGAACCGTCTTCACATACTGCTCAAGGTAGATGTGCAGCCGGCTGTGCAGCTCGCGCTCGCTCAGCACGTTGTACTTCGTGAACAACTCGTGGATCGGCTTCTCACCCAGGACTGGCAGCGAATCGGCGGCCGTCTTGAGGTTCAGCAGACCGCGTTTGGCCGCTTCTTCGTGCCATTCCTTGGAATAGCCGTCGCCGTTGAAGATGATCTTCTCACTCTCGGTGATGATCTCGGACAACAGCGATTGCACGGCCGCGTTGAGCTTGCTGGCATCGCCACCGGTGGCCTTCTCCAGCTTGGTCGCACACCAATCGAGCGATTCGCAAACGATCGTGTTCATCGCCACCAACGGGCCGGCGATCGACTGGTTGGCGCCTACCGCGCGGAACTCAAACCGGTTGCCGGTAAAGGCGAACGGGCTGGTGCGGTTGCGGTCGCCTGCGTCTTTCGGCAGCGGCGGCAGCACATCGACACCCACGGTGAGCATTCCCTTCGAGAGCGAAGCCTTGGCCCCACCCTTCTTGATCTGCTCGAAGACGTCGGTGAGTTGATCGCCGAGGAAAATCGAGATGATCGCTGGCGGTGCTTCGTTGGCCCCCAAGCGATGATCGTTGCCGGCCGAGGCCACGACGGCCCGCAGCAGACCCTGGTACTTGTGGACTGCCCGGATAACCGCCGCGCAGAACACCAGAAACTGGGCGTTGCTGTGGGGCGTGGCGCCCGGATCGAGCAGGTTCCCTTGCGAGCTGCTGCCGAGTGACCAGTTGACGTGCTTGCCCGAGCCGTTGATGCCGGCGAACGGCTTCTCGTGCGTGAGGCAGGCCATGCCATATTTTTCAGCCACGCGCTTCAGCGTGATCATGATCAACTGCTGGTGGTCAGTGGCCAGGTTGGCCGACTCGAACACCGGGGCGATCTCGTATTGGCCGGGGGCCACTTCGTTGTGCCGCGTCTTGATCGGCACGCCCAGCTTGTAGAGTTCGCGCTCCGTCTCGAGCATGAAGGCCAGAACGCGCTCCGGGATGGCGCCAAAGTAATGGTCTTCAAACTCCTGTCCCTTCGGCGGCTTGGCGCCGAACAGGCTCCGGCCACAGGTGAACAGGTCGGGACGGGAGAAATAGAAGTGGCGATCGACCAGGAAGTATTCCTGTTCGGGGCCGGCTGTAGAAGCGACGAACGCTCCGTCCGTCTGGCCGAACAATTTTAGGATCCGCTGCGCCTGTTGGTTCAGGGCCTGCATCGAGCGGAGCACGGGTGTCTTCTTATCGAGCGCCTCGCCGGTCCAGCTTACGAAAGCCGTGGGGATGCAGAGCGTGGTGCCGTTGGGGTTTTCCAGGATGTAGGCTGGGCTGGTCACGTCCCAGATGGTATAGCCGCGGGCTTCAAACGTGGCCCGGATGCCGCCCGAGGGGAAGCTCGAACCGTCCGGCTCACCCTGGATGAGCTGCGCGCCGCTGAACTCGGTCATTGCGCCACCTTCGCCATCGGGGGCGAGGAAGCTGTCGTGCTTCTCGGCGGTCAGGCCGGTCAGCGGATAGAAGACGTGGGCATAGTGCGTGGCGCCCTTGCTGATCGCCCAATCTTTCATGGCCGAGGCCACGGCGTCGGCGATGGTGGGGTCGAGCTTCTCGCCCGACTTGATCGTCTTCATCAACGACTTGTACACCTGCTTGGGCAGCCGGGTTTTCATTTCGTTGGTGCTGAAGACATTGCACGCAAACAGCTCGCTGGCTGGCGTATCCACAAAATTGAGCGGGGGGCTGATCGGGTGCCAGTTGGTGGCTGCCGAGATGGCCGCCATCCGGGCGGGTCCATGACTCTGATGAGACGACTTGGCCGATGACGCGGAGTGGCCATTCTGAGAACTACTGTTCTTCGCCGATAACACGGTACTCACGACTGGGTACTCTTTCTGGGGCTGGGGTCGAAGCTCGACCGCGGGGGTGAATGGGAGGTTTGCCTGGGGAGAGGAAGGGATACGAACGGCGATCCTTTTCCAAGAGACGAAAAGCAACTGCTGTGCCGAAGCGAACTTGAGCAGCGCAAGTCCAATGAAATTGCCATTTTTCCGTACAAACGGGGCCGAAAGAATTGCAAATCAGCCTAACAATTGCCCGCTTAGCAGGCAACCTCCGCACAGGGAGCGAACAGGATAAGGTGCCTTGGATAAGGGCCATTTTGTTGCGGCCGTATTCCCCGGCGGCTATAACTCAGGGGTGACAGTCTTGTGCCTCGGGCAACTTTAGGAATCGGCCCTAACCTCAAAATATACCAGGGTTTACCAACATGCGATGGCAAGGAAGACGAGAAAGTGGCAATGTTGAGGACCGCCGATCGCTGGCCAGGCCGGTGATGGCTGGGGGAGGGGTAATGGGCATCATCCTGATCCTGGTGGTCATTTTTCTCGGCGGCGATCCGACTCCGTTGCTGCAACAGATGCAAAACAACCCGCCGCAGCAGCAGGCAGGCCCGGCAGTGGGCATCCCCGCCAATGATAGCCAAGCCAAGTTTGTGTCGGTGGTTCTGGCCGACACAGAAGACGTGTGGACCGAGCAATTCCGCAAGCTGCAAAAGGCCTATCGCGAACCGAAGCTGGTGCTATTTCGAGACCAGGTCCGCTCCGCCTGTGGATTCCAGGGCGCGGCCACCGGGCCGTTCTACTGTCCGCCGGATGAGAAGGTGTATATCGACTTGAGCTTCTTCGACGAAATGAAGCGCAAGCTGGGAGCGCCGGGGGACTTTGCCCAGGCGTATGTGGTGGCCCATGAGATAGGTCATCATGTGCAGAAGCTGTTGGGCATCAGCGACCAGGTCCACGACCTGCAGCGCCGTGTGAGCAAGGAGCAGGCGAACGAACTGTCCGTCCGGCAGGAATTGCAGGCCGATTTCTATGCCGGAGTGTGGGCGCATCACGCGGAACAGAACTGGCGCATTCTGGAGCCGGGAGACGTGGAGGAGGCTCTGCGCGCGGCCACCGCCATCGGCGACGATCGGTTGCAGATGCAATCCCGCGGCTTCGTGGTGCCGGAGTCGTTCACGCATGGCACCTCCCAGCAACGGGCGCGATGGTTTCTCAAAGGGCTCAAGACGGGAGATATGTCGCAGGGGAATACGTTTGATATTCCGTATCGGGATTTATAATCACGATCACAGAATTCAGGAATGAACACATGCCGTTTACCTTGAAGCCGTCCGCAATCAATTTTGAGAGAACCCAGGGTGGAAATCATGACTTGGGATGGATCATCGGGGGCGCATGCAACTGGGCGTCAGGTTGCATCGCTACGACTTGTCCGCGCCGAAGCCGACTCGTGATTCTGACTGCGGGATTCCTGCTGGCCATCCTGAATACCGCAGCCGCTCAGACTGCCAAGCCCACGATCTATGAAGCGAACTCACTCCTGCGTGTTCGCCAGGGACCGGGAGTGATTTATGACCTTGATTCCGGCGCGTTGAGCCTGGCTGGACAACGGGAGTTAATTCGAAGTCCTCTGGTCATCAATTATGCACTCTCGGTGCCCGGCGTGAGCAAACTTCCTTGGATTGCTAGTCGTTCAAATTCACGAACGGAAGTGGAATGGCTGGGACGGCAGATTGAACTCAGCTCCTTCGGCGGGCAGGAGAATGAGGTGGGGGATGTCCTGAAGATCAGTATGAAGGGAGACGACCCTGCACAACTCGAAAGACTCGTCAATGCGGTCACCGACGCCTATTTGGAGATGGTGGCACGCGAAGAACGTCGCCAACTGTTGGCCCGGCAGAACCTGCTGGATGTGATCTTCACCACGAAAACGCAAGAAGTCAATCGTCGCCGCGAACTGGTCCGGAAGCTGGAGGAGCGACTGGGAGCCGGCAATAGCAAGACGGCTCCGGCCAAGCAGCAGTTGCTGTTGGATTTCATTCTGCAATTGCGGAAAGAGATTACAGAGGTCAGATCACTCATTTTTCACAAGCAGTTTGCTCTGGAACAGTTCGTGCGCCTCTACGGATTGAAGAAGGGGACGGAAGCCGAGGCGAAACATCGCGAGCAGGCGGAACATAAGGCATTGGCCCAGGAACTAGAAGAACTCAAGGCTAAAGAAGCCGCAATGAGCCAGAAGTTCAAAGAGCTTAGCAAGAGCCTGGAGGATCAGGGCAAGTCGAGCGAGGACTTAGAGCGATTCAAATATGAATTGGCCGCCGTTGAGGCGACAACCAAAAAGCTGTTGATGACGCTGGAACAATTCGATCTGGAGTTGCGAAGTCCCGAGCGCATCACCCTGCTACAGAAGGCCACCGTGCCGCGCTTGCCGCTGGAGGATAAATAGACGATGTATTGTTGCAGCACTCACTAGAAAGCGTGTCTTAACTGGCCTGAGGGGCCAAAATCCAATAGCCCAGGCCAAGCGACTCCCGGCGCAGCCGGGACGAGTGTCGGCCTGGGTAAAGCAACACCACTATGGTTTGTAAGCCCTGTAAGGGTGCGATCCGTACTCGACGGAACTCAATCGACGTCGATCCCGCCCCTTCAGGGCTGCCGCCATTTCCATGCGCCCAATACCCAGGGCGACGCTCATCGCGGCGACGGCGCTGCAAGGAACTTGCCCTGGGCTTTGAGCTTTGGGCCTTTCAGGCCGACACCAAACGCAGAGTGTTTCGGCGTGTCGCAGACATCCACTTCAGTCACACGAAGTTGCCCACTTAAGCCTGAGCTTTCATCGCGACCGCCCCAGTTGATTCAGGTCGATGTTGCGGATGTCTTGCACCTGGACTCGGTTGGTGGCCCGCCAGTAGAGGATTTTGCGCGCTGCGGCGTGGGAGGTGGCTTCGCCGTTGGGGCCTTTTTGCCAGAGATGGGCGTCGGCCTGTCCGGCACCTTCCAGCGTCAACAGTTGCTTGCCGGCGGAGTAGATCAGCCGGTCTCCTTCGGCGGTGAATCTCTGTGCGTCGATCCGGGCATTGCCCAGGGCTTGCAGTTCGATTGTGGCGGCGCTGTCCGGTTTCGCGCCCGCGATGGCTGGCGGAGCGCCGGCCGCGCCCAGGTCGTTGGCCGTCATCTTGTCGCAGGTCAACAACAATTGATCAGCGGTCAGGTCGCTCGCCCGGGGCGGTTCGATCTCGGCGGCCCAATCGGCCACCGGGCTGTAGATGCAGGCGATCTGATCGGCGAACGTCAGCTCGCGGCGATTCACGTTGCCGGAAATGCCCTGCGCGAAGCGGACTCGCACGTAGGTGAGTTTTGACTTGACGTCCGCGGGCGCAGCGGCGGGTGCGCGGCCGGCCAACGGGCCGGGTAAGGCCGCGTTGTTGCCGGCGCGAATGGTCGAAGCCCAGCCGGGACCGGTGGCGCTGAGCGCGCCGCTCGGCTGCTCAATGGTCAGATCGGCCGCTTGCAGGCGATCGATGGCGGTCACCTGGCCGCTTACGTCGAGCGTGCGGTTTTCCATGACAATGCCGCCGATGCAGGCGATCTTTTCAAGCTGCGGCTGGCGATTGCTCTTGGGTTGCGTCAGGTCGATCGGCTCCGAGAGCCGCACAATCAACTGCGGCGTTTGCAGTTGTCGCTCGGCACTGCGGACCACCACGGGTCCGTCGAACCGGGCTGTTCGGCCGTCGAAGTTCAGTCCCTTGGCAAATTGAACAGCCACGGGAGTCGATGGTTTGTTGCCTGCCGGTTGAGCAGGAGTCGCGGGAAGTGCCAGGGGCCCGCCGCCGGCTGGCCCGCCGACTCCGCCGCCGGGAATCAGGAACGTCATCTCTCCTTGCCCGTCAATCCAGAGCCGGCTGGCGGCTTTGTCGTAGCGGATGTTCGCGCCGGAAAGGCCCAAGCCGCGGGCTTCGACCCGGGCAGGTTTTCCGGCCACGGAAAGCGTGGTTTCCGCCGAATCAGCCGAGAGAAGTTGCACTTCATCCCCCGTGAGTTTCAGAGGTCGCTCAGCCACACCCGGGGCGGGCCGTTCGCTGAACATCACGTCGCCCGACAACGACACGTCGCGCAGGACGGGTTGCCCGCTGCCCACAACAAACTGAATGCGCGTCAGGCGGCCCGAAAGTTCATAGCGTGGCCCGGCTGCAACTCCGGCCGGCCGAGGTTGGAAAGCTGGCGCGGCGGCTCCCGGTTCAGCGGCTGCACCCGCGGCAGCGTTGGTGCCACCCGGTTGGAACCAAACCTCAAGCTGCTCGGTGTGGCTGGCGAACTGAGGGGAATCGATCTCCACCTTGCCGCGGCAGAGCAGCGAGTGAGGACGATACTTGCCGGCTGAGCGAGTGGCGCCGCCACCCAGTTGATCGCCGTTGGCCCACTGCGGCTGTTGTCCTCCTGGTGCGCCACCTGTGTCTACCAGCCAGAGCCAGATTTCTTCGCCAGCGAGACTCCCCAGGTCGGCATAGTTGAGCTTGGCGTTGCCCAACACGGAGAGTAGCTGCTTGCCGTCGTGCGGGCGGAGCGAAAGTTGCCGCGTCCAGGTGGCTTCGATCCGTTTGGTCGGGTCGCCCGGCAGTGCGCCGCTGAACTTGCCGTTCCCTTCGGCCAATGCTTCGGCCGATTGACCGTCGGGTGATGGTGTGTAGCGGATCAACTTGGAAATAATCTGTTGCGGGCCGAACCGGAGGGTGACGGCTTCGTCTCCCTCGACGAGTAAGCCGCCGGTTTGAACATCGTATTCCAGATGTTCGCCACGGGCTTCCCCTTCTCCCTGTGGGGTGACGGCGTGGACGATGACTGGATTGCCACGGGCTTCGACTGTGGTGACGCTGAATGAGTTTGCCCGCCGTAGGTTGGCCAGATTGGCTTCAGCGGCCTCGCCGGGTGGAGGCATCATGCCTCCGGCCGCTTTAAGAGCTTGCTTCTTCGGATGGAGTGCTCTTAAGTTCGGGCCCGCGTCGGCGCGTGAAAAATGGATCGCCAGCAATTCACACGAGAGCGAATCGGCCGGGCCAGTGGGATTCATCCTCTTCACATCCACTTGGTTCTCGAAAGTCGCCACATAATCCTTCATGTCGAAACGGAAGGCACCCTGGCAACTGACCTCCAGCGGCTGCGGCGCGGCTGCGGCGGCCCCCTTCGGCCCAGGCAACAGGCCTCCTCCACCTATGTTGGCGGTCAGTCTGACATCGCGCAGCAATTGAAACGATTCGATGCCCTGGGGCATGGCCTGCCGGCCTTTGCGATTGCCGGTGGTCGGCGTGGCCAGCAGGATCTGCATGTCGCTGCCGGAGCCGCGGTTGCTGCCCAGTTGAAAGTTGACGTCATGCGGCGTCCAAATGCGCTGCTGGTTGAGTTGCACGTCGCGCGTGCTGACGCGCAAGTCGCCTGCTGCGTCGCCAGCCGCTTCACCGCGGGCCAGATTCCCCTGGATCGTCACCTCACCCACCAGCCGGCCGCCGAGCAGCCGACCGATCTTGGCGCGGCTCAGATCGCAATCCTCGTCGAAATCGAGGATCGCGCCGCCTGGCGCCCGCATTACAATCACGCGCGATTCCGAACCTGAGCCATCGGGAAAGAACACCAGAGTACACGGTTTGATCTCCACCTGCCGCTCGGCGATGGTCTTGTAGTCCTTCAACAGGAGCGTGAAATTGGGAGTCTCCAGGATGATCGGATCGTGCAGTTCCGGCGCGTCGCCGAGAATACGCCTCAAGATCTCAGTTTGCTTCGTCGGCCGCGGCGCGGTGGGGCCTGGCGGCGGCACGGCCTTGGGCACGTAGGCCACGGCCCGCGGCTCGACCAGCGGCACGATGATCAGCGAATAGAGCCAGTAGATGCCCCACAGGACGATCAAGCTGGCGAGCATTCGCAGGGGACGAGACATGGGGGAAGCAGGGGTCAGGAGTCGGGGGTCAGGGGACGGGAGTCAGGAGTCAGGGATCAGCCGCCGGAGTATTTGGCGATCAGGTCGTCCCAGCGGCCTTGGGCTTTGAGCAGGGTTTCGATCAGTTCGCGAACGGCGCCTTCGCCGCCACGGGCCGTGGTCGTGTGATGGGCCGCCGCGCGGAGTTCGGCAGCCGCGTCGGCCACGGCCACGCCCAGGCCCACATGACGCAGCACGGGTAGGTCGGGCAGGTCGTCGCCGATGTAGCAGACTTGCTGGGGCGCGAGTCTTAATTCGCGCAGAATCGCGGTCACCACCGGCATCTTGTCTTCAAAACCCTGGCGGACCAGGTCGATCCCAAGTTCCGCGGCCCGCACCTGGACCACATGCGACGTGCGGCCGGTCAACAAACCGAACCGATGTCCGGCACGCTGCCACAGGCGAATACCCAGGCCGTCGCGGATGTGAAATCGTTTGGTTTCAATTCCCTGGTTGTCGAACACAATGCCGCCGTCCGTCAACACGCCGTCAACGTCGGAGAGCACCAATTCAATCGCCCGGGCACGTTCAGTGAGTTGCATGGTCTGTTTTCAATGAAAGAATCTGCCCCACGTCCTCTTTTCAGATTAGTGGTTATTAGCGTTGATTAGTGTGCCAAACTACTCCGTAAGAAAGAAGAAGGTTAAGGAACACTAATAAACGCTAATCTTCGCTAATCTTTTGTCGTGCTTTCGTCTCTTTCGCGTTTTCATGACAATTCTTCCTGCTTCTTTTCCTCCTCTCTTCTTTGCGAGTCTTCGCGCCTTTGCGGCTTTGCGTCGAAAAAACGGCTTATCATCGGAAGCAGCACATCTGTATTCTTACGCAGGTTCTGCCGGTCGTGTTCCCGGGCGGATGAATAGTTTGGGGCGCGGCACTGTGCGAGTGGAGTCCTGTGCCGATCGGGCAAAGTGGGAGGGCGTGCCAGCAGTGACAGTTGCTCCGCTGGAGCCCAGGTCGCGGCCGACCAGGTCGGTGATATCAAGCAGTCCCAAGGGGCGGCCGTCGTCGTCCACGATCGGTAGTTCGCTCAATTTTCGCTCGGCCATGATGGCCATGGCGTCGCTGACCATCGAGCCCGTTGGCACGGTGATCGGCCGGGCGGTCATCACCTGGCGGATGGGTTCGTCGAGCGCCGCATCGCGGCGGCTTTCAAAGAGCCGGGCCAGATCGCTATCGGTGAAGATGCCACTGAGGCGTCGCTCGGAATCCAACAGCAGGATGGCTCCGCTGCGCCGCCCGGCCGGCGAGGGGGCGGCCAGCACGTTGCGCACCGACAGGTCGTCGGCGGCCACGCGGCACTGCGCCAGCCGCCGCATGTGGTCTTCCACTTTGCTGAGCTTGCGCCCCAGGCTGCCGCCAGGATGGAACCGGGCAAAATCCTCGGGGCCAAACGAACGCATCCGGCTGACGACCAGCGCCAGCGCATCGCCCAGGGCGAGCATGGCCGTGGTGCTGGTGCTGGGTGCAAGTCCCAAGCCGCACGCTTCCTTCAGCGGTCCGAGTGCCAACACGACCGTGGCCGCATTGGCCAGCGTGCTGCCGTGCTGCGCCGTGATGGCGATGATGGTGACACCCAGCGCCGAGAGGGGGGGCAGCAGCCGGACAATCTCTTCCGTCTCGCCGCTTTGTGAGAGAACCAGCACGATGTCGTCCCGGTGGATACGACCCAGGTCGCCGTGAAACGCTTCGGCCGGATGGAGGAAGTGGCCCCGGGTGCCGGTGGAACTGAGCGTGGCGGC
>JAIOPX010000219.1 GCA_021413705.1 Planctomycetota bacterium
TATGTAGGGTACGCGAAGCGTACCATTTCCTGATCGTGGGATGTGGGTGGTGCTTGAGTCAATTCGGTTGTCAGATGTTGTCTTGCCTGGGCGTGCTGGTGTTCCAGTCCTTGGTACGCTGCGCGTACCCTACACTTACGCCCCCAAAAACTTTTCTCTAGCTGTTTCAATTTGCTGGATGCTGCGCCGTCGAACTTGTTCTCGAAGTTTTGCCAGTTGTGTGGAGACGGAAGCGTCGTAGACTGTATCCCCCACTCGCAGCATCAGTCCGCCGATCATTGCCGGATCGACGCCGGATACCAACTGCGGCTCGCGCTTCAAAAGCGATCGCAGGCTTTCGGTGATGCGCGCGGTTGCGTCGCCGGTCAGCGGCACAGCCGTGGTCACCTCGACGCGAACCCGTCCCTGCTGCTCGTTGTGCAATTCATGGGCCGCCGCGCGGATCTCACGCAGATTGCCCAGGCGTCCGTGGCCAGCGAGCACTTTGAGGAAGTTGAGCGTCATTGGCGAGAGCTTGCCCGCGAAAAGGCGGTCGAGCATCGCCAGCTTGTCGTCGTGCGAAACCATCACGCTGGCAAACACCTGTTGCAGGTCGGGCCAGCGCGTCAGCAAGTCATCGACCAGGGCGTCAAGTTCGCCTAATACGGCGTCAGTCTGGTTCGCGGCGTTGGCCGCTCCCAGCAATGCCCGCGCGTAGAGCGATCCCACGCGTTGGGCTCCGACGTCGAATTGTCGAGTGGTTTCCGCCATTTCAATTCTTGCTAGGGTGGGCCGTGGCCAGTTGCGACACGGCGTCGCGGACCAGTTGCGAATGTTCCTCGGTCGAGAGCTTGGCCTTAACGATTCTGCCCGCCAATTGGACGGCCAGGTCGGCGCTGGTGTCGGCCAGTTCCTTCAGGGCGCCTTGTTTGGCCGACTCGATCTCCCGTAGCGTCCGTTCACGTTCCTTGCCGGCCGCATCGCGGGCTTCTTCCAGGATCGACTGCTTCGTATGCTCGGCGTCGCGTCGCGCTTCGTCGAGCAGTTGGCGAACTTCCTCGGTGGCACCGGCCAATTTCGACTCATACTGAGCCGTCAATCGCCGAGCCTCCTCGGCTGCTTCTTCGGCAGCCGTGATGTTGTCGGCGATGGCCTTTTCACGGCGATCCAATCCCGCCGCGATTGGCCCCCAGGCAAACTTCCAAAGGGCCGCCAACAGCAGCACGAAGACGATAAAGGTGTAGATCGCCAGATCCGTTCTGACTTCGGTCAGGTCGGCTTGCGACTCGCCGGCATTGGCGTGTCCCAAGTCGGCATGTTCACCATGCCCGCCATGTTCGCCGGCCGGATGTTCGGCTTTCGTTGCGTGTTGAGCCTCAACCCCCTTCGCCTCGGCGGCAGGGTGCGGATCGTCAGCCATCAGCGGCAGACACCAACCCGCCAGCAGCAGTCCGCTGGCGAAAAGCGTAAACCATCGCGAAATCAAATGACACCTCCCTGGAAACTTCGTGCTGCACAAACGTGCCAAGCCATTCGGCTTAACGCCACGGATTCTGCTGCATACAAACGATCAGCGCGAAGAACGTAAAACCTTCGATCAAAGCAGCCGCGATGATCATGGCCGTTTGGATGTTGCCAGCCACTTCCGGCTGACGGGCCATGCTCTCCAGCGCGCTGCTGGCCAACTTGCCGATGCCATAGGCGGCGCCGATGGCGACCAGACCGGCTCCGAATGCACCGGAGAAGGTGATCGACGCACTGGGCTTAGCTGACACGCCGGGGTCCGTCGTCCCCTGGGCCATTGCCGGGGCGGCAAAGACCAACCACACAAACGCACTGCACAACGCAAATTTCACAAATCGAATCACGTCACTGTCTCCTGTGTGAAAAAGAACCCTCGTGGGAAAACCTAGTCTAATGGTGATGTACTGCCGCTCCGATAAACAGAGCCGAGAGCAGTGTAAAGACAAACGCCTGCAAGAACGCTACGAACAATTCCATGACGCTAAACAACGCAGATCCGATGATGGATGCCGTGGCGATCCCTGCCCATGCCGATGTGCTGAGTTCGGCCGCCACCAATGCCAGCCCCATGATGCCCAGCAGCACCAAGTGGCCCGCCACCATGTTCGCCAACAACCGCACTGCTAATACCGCGTGTTTGATAAACAGCCCGACGACTTCGATGACAAATAGCGGGGGAATAATGAGAACGGCCATGTACCAAGGAAGGTCCATGTGGGGAATCTGATTCTTCCAGAATCCAATGATGCCAAATCGAGCCATGCCCGAAACGAATACGGCGGCGAGCGTCACTCCCGCCAGCGCCAATGTGACACCAAAGGCTGCCGTCGGCGCTCCTGCCCAGGGCAACATGCCGAACAAATTGCAGCCCAACACAAAGAAGAAAATCGTCCACAAGAGGGGCAAGAACCGGTCGGCATCGTGCTTGCCGATGGCCGGCCGCGCTACTTGATCTCGAATAAATACCAGAAACCCCTCAAGCAAGTTGGTGATCCGACCGCGTGGGCGCTCTCCGCTACGGATCTTGCTACCGGCTCGCACAAACAGCGCTACGAGCAGCATCGCCACCACAAGTTCGATAATCATGAACTTGGAGATCACAAACCCCTCAGCCGGCTCGTAGAGATTCTTCGGCCGGCCGCCAAAGGGCTGCGGGATGAGTACCTTGCCGTGCATCTGCTGGTTGTATTGGGCGAGCTTCTCCTTGCCCCATTGACCGCTGTAGTCCTTGTATTGCGCCGCCTCTGGCTGAGCTTTCTTCCAGGAGGCAAGCCAAGCGGGATTCTCGGACCGCTGCTTATACCACTGCTGGCTCTTATCCAACGTCAGATATCGATCAAAGGGAATCCCAGCGCGAGCGTGATCCGCATGCTTCCAATGCTCGTATGTGGAAATCAGTTCCTGCTTGGCAGGAATCGGAGCCAAGGGCTTTTCGGTTTTCGGCTCGGGGATAGTTGCCAGCGCGTCGTAGAGCTTGCCCGCCTCCCACTGCTGGTAGTCGTCATCCAGCCGCACCCACCACTCGGGAAATTCGTCGCGCGTGGAGCGATCCGAACGCCAGAGAAACTTCGGCACGTCGAAGTAATATGCGTCTTTGATGTGCAGAATGGGATCAGACATCGGAACTACACCAGTTCATGTCGCGCACGGGTGTCCGTGGCGATCGGTTTGCGGTCGATATATTTCAGGCTCAGCGGCGTCTCAACGGCCAGTGCAACCAAGTAGAAGAACGCCATCATCATCAGTCCGCCGTGATCGGTCAGGCGAGGCCATTGCATCATCACCAAACAGGCCGCCAGCGGCACACCCATCCGAAAAGCCATTCCGCTGGCTAATCGCAGCATGGCTGCATTGGGTCCGTGTACTTTGGAACTGAGGATCAGTGCCGCCATGGCGCCAGCGAGGCAAATGCCCGCCGTCAGCGTAGCAACCCACACTCCCTCGACGCCCGAGCGAGAATGGGCCAACCAGGCCACCACTCCCCAAGCAGCCACCATGGCCAACACCAACCACGCGCAGCAGCGCAACAGGCTTGGCTGGCCTGTGGAAGAAGAAAAAGCGTTTGCGGCTGGTTGATTCACGGCTTGGGTAAGTCTTGTGAGTCCGAAGCCTCAGGGGACTTCCGACGTTCGCCAGGTTTGCTTTGAGGGGGGCGACGCTTGCCTACGGCACCGACCATCACCAGGAGATGCCACACTCCCAGGACCGCACCGAACACGAAGCCGATGATCGCCAGGAACTGCGTTCCCCAACGAGTATCGAGCCAATGTCCGGCGATGCCAGGCACCACCATCTCCAGCGAAACGGCAATCAAACGAGAAACCCAGGCCATGCCTAACGCGAGGCTTGAGCTTTCATCTGGAGGGCCAGCCATGTCGTTCGCCCTGCATGGGGAGCGCGGCGAAACCGCATCTTTTTGCGTCCGCCACCAGACATGACGATCTGGAAGGAAGGTACCTGTTTGCTAAGTCTAGCGCCGCCGACAACGTCTCCTCAAAATTCGTTAAGTTGCCAAATCTAGTCGAAGGAAAAAACAGGGTCAACAGATCGGCGGGTGAATTCGTGTAATTTTTCACAAAGTTTTTCTAAACACCCCCCGGACTTCGGCTTGCGACCTTTTTGGGTGCCTTTTTTGGGGTTAGTACAGCTACCCAAAGCAGGGGGCCGTGCCAGCCGCTTTACATCTCCCTGCGGACTCCCTTTAAGGCACCTATGTCGAGTCCATCAGAAAATAGTCGGATGAAACCCGCGTATTCGAAGTTGGCGACTCAGTAAGTGCTTGCACATCAATGCTTTGCGATGATGGGCCGTGAGAGCAATTGGATCCAAATGTGGGGCAAAATATTTGCGTTTTTATACCCCCTCGATTAGGATAAAACGCATAAGCGAAGATTGAATCCACAGGCATCCAGGGCGGCCTGGCAGTGGTCAGCACACACTTCCCACCACACGCGCCACCGGGATTCGGTCCAGCAATACGAGTCACACCTTATTGAGGAGTCGCGGGTACTTTTCAGGTACTTGCAACTTAAGGCACCCGGCGGGGCTGTTCTCCGTCGGTGATCTTAGATAGCCGGCTACGGACTGCCGAGCAGGTCGGCGTACACAAAACCGACCGCCTGAAACTGAAGGCTGTGCCAAGACGGCGTCGCCGGCAGTACGGAGGTTGTTTGATGACGGCTGAAAAACTACGCGCGCAGTCTTGTAAGGATCTGGCCACTCTGGCCCGGCAACATGGCATCAGCGGCTGGCACGCGATGCGCAAAGATCAACTCGTCGATGCCTTGGTGCGGCAGGCCCGCAAAAAGTCCGCCGTGACCAGCAATGGCCGTTCGGGACATCACCCTGCCAACGGCAAGGCTCAAACCAACGGCAAAGCCCAGCCCAGCGCCAAAGCGCTATCGAATGGCCATGCTCAGAAATCGGTAGGGGCTGGTCAAAGTTCGTTGCGCCAGGAAGGAACGACCACCGTCCTGACCAAACCTTTCCGCCAGTGGCAGAAGGATCTGGCTGGAATCGGCCGTCAAGGTGCGCGCCAGGCCAGCAAAGATCGGCTGGTGGTCATGGTCCGCGATGCTTTCTGGCTGCACGCCTGTTGGGAGCTGCGTCGCCAGAGTGTCGAACGGGCGGAGGCCGCCTTAGGCCAACAGTGGCATGGCGCCAAACCCGTGCTGCGGATTTGGGAGGTTATTTCGGACGGCACCACCAACACCGTGGAGAAAGTACTCCGCGACGTGGAGATTCACGGGGGCGTGAACAACTGGTATCTCCATGTCGATCATCCCCCGGCCACTTTCCGCGTGGCCATCGGCTATCGAGCGGCGGATCAGTTCTATTGCATTGCACGCAGCAACATAGTGACCACCCCCTCCCCAGACTCCAGCGACGAGTTGGACCACAACTGGAACGACGTGGCCCGCAATTTCGACAAGATTTATGCCTTAAGTGGCGGCTACGATCAAGAAACCCCCTCCGGTGAGTTGCAGGAGTTGTTCGAGGAGCGGCTGCGCCGGCCGATGGGTTCGCCCATGGCCCGTTTCGGCGTGGGTGCGGAAGGCGTGGTCCACAGCGGTCGCGGGTTCCGCTTCGATGTGGAGACGGAAATGATCGTTTACGGCGCGGTCAGCCCTGGCTCCCGCGTGACGCTCCGAGGAGAACCGGTTCAACTGCGCCCCGATGGCTCCTTCACGATTCGGGTGAGCCTCCCCGACCGGCGTCAGGTGATCCCTGTCGTTGCCAACTCCATCGACGGCGTTGAGCAGCGAACCATTGTCCTGGCTGTGGAGCGGAATAAGAAAGTGATGGAGACGCTCATCCGGGAGCCAGAAGAGCCGATGAGCTGACGGGGACTGTACTGCGGTTGGAGTACAGCCTTCAGACTGCTTTTGCTGAAGCAGGCTGAAGACTGTACCCCAACAGTCCCCGGGCTCGACCTTTCTGCCGGATGCCGCTGTGGGGTAGACTGCCTCGCTGGAAGCTCACCCCTTTCCTTCATTTTCGTATCGCGTTGCCGTGTCCCACGATATCACCACCATCCTGTCCGGCTGGGAGTTCGATCCCCACGGCATTACGGTGCGGCTCGTCATTGGGGACGACGGCGCCGAGAAAATCCAGATGCGGCTGGAACTGGGTGTGCTCCAGATGGAACTCAGTGGCCGGCCCGACGGTCAATTGATGGAAGGCTGCGAATCGTGGCTCGACTTCTACGAGCAACGGCAGCGGCAGCACGACCAAGAGCATCCCGATGGCCCCACGCTGCGGCTGGAATCGGAAGACTGTGAGCGGCTGCTGCGCGAAGGGATTCAGTATTACCACCGCTACATCAGTCTCTGGCATTTGAAGCGCTATGAATTGTGCGCGCGCGACACGCGGCGCAATTTGCGGTTGTTCGCCTTTGTGCGGGAACACGCGAAGCGCGATCGCGACAAGCTGCAATTCGACCAGTGGCGTCCCTATGTGACGATGATGCACACCAGGGCGGTTGCCACGCCGTTGGTGGAATTGAACGAACTGGACGCCGCGCTGGGGGCCATCAATGCTGGCATCGCAGCGATCGAACGGTTCTTGACGGACTATGGCCAGGAAGGACGCTCGGAAGAGTGCCAGGAGCTGACGCACCTGCAGCGCTGGAAAGAAGAACTCAGCGCCGGGCGGCCGGCCAAATCGCTCCCCCCCGGCGAAACGCTGACAGCACTGCCGGCCAGCCCCCTGGAACGATTGCGAAAACAACTGGGCAAGGCCGTAAGCGAAGAACGCTATGAGGACGCCGCCAGACTTCGCGACGAGATACGCCAATTGGGGGATGAGCCGCCGCAGCAATAATTACTTGTTTATCTGACTTTATCTGAGAACAAAAAACTTGCCGCGGTGATCCTAAAGTGGTAGCATCCCGTACTGGCAATCCAGTCGTCGAATTGCTGCGGACGTGGAGTGAATATTGGGGAGCCGCTAGATAAGCTCGTTGGGAGCCTTTACCCAAAGGATTTGGTAGCCGTATAGCCGACGCCCGACGCGCCATGTGGTGTGCGTCGAACACGACGTTCGGATCACGAAAGCCAGAACCAAGGCGCCCCCTTGAATCGTTGAACGAGCTCTTCAAAGCGCTCCGCGTCTTTGGCAGTCGGCGTTGGATTGCCGTTTTTGTGCGCCGCAATACGTAGGACGGGCTTCCTAGCCCGTCTGAAAACAATGACGGGCTGGGAAGCCCATCCTACGAATATGCTAATCATCCACGACACCCCTACTGATACGATCGAGGCCAAGCGCGAGACACTGCTGCAATTCATCCGCCGCTGGCCGACTTGTCTGGTCGCTTTTTCAGCAGGTGTCGATAGCACGGTGCTCGCCAAGGCGGCCCAATTGGCGCTGGGTGACGGCGCGTTGGCCGTCACCGGTGTCAGCCGCGCGCTGCCCGAGGGCGAGTTGGACGAGGCCCGACAACTGGCCGCGCAGATCGGCATCCGCCACGAGATTATCGAGACCGACGAGTTGGCCGACCCCAACTATGTGAGCAATAGTCCGCAGCGCTGCTTCCATTGCAAGAACGAACTCTACGGCCGGCTGAGCCGCCTGGCCGCGGAGCGCAAGTGCGACGTTGTCTTCAGCGGGGCGATTGCCGAAGACCTGACCGACTATCGACCTGGCTTGGCGGCGGCGGCCGACCATCGAGTCGAACACCCGCTGGCGGCGTGCGGCTTCTCCAAACTCGATGTCAGGGCGTTAGCCGCTCACTGGCAACTCCCGGTGGCCGAGAAGCCAGCCAGCCCCTGCCTCGCCAGCCGAATCGCCTATGGCGAGGAAGTCACTCCGCAACGGCTGGCGATGATCGACCGCGCGGAGCAGCTCCTGCGTGAAGCGGGCATCTCACCCGTGCGGGTCCGCTACCATCGCGGCGACATGGCCCGCATCGAAGTCCCCCTCTCCGCGCTGGCCACATTCGCCGAGCCGGCGTTTCACGCCTGGATCGTCGAGGAGTTTTCCGCTCTCGGTTTCAAGTACATCACGCTCGACCTGGCCGGCTTCCGCAGCGGCAGCCAGAATGCGGTCCTGCAACTTAAGAGACTGACTCCTGCCAATCAGTCGTAAAGCAAGAAGAATTCGTGCGATACAGTGTTTGCTATTCCCCTTCAGGCAAATGGATTGATTGTTGAGACCGTGTCGTACGTAGCGCCGGCATCAAGGTCTTCCGTATAGAGAGTATCAATGTCGGCTTCGACACATGCGGCAATCAACAGGCTATCCCAATGCGAGAGACTGTATCGCGAAATGAGTGAAAGCGAACGCGGGATCACGTTCTCAGTAGGGAGCACCAGCGGGAAGATACTGAGCAAATCGAGAATGTCAGCCTCGATGTCGGCTGCCGGAAATCGGCCGGTTGCGGCGAAACGACGTAGACAACTCAGGTACTCACAGGCTACTTGCCAGGGTAACATCGTCGTGGAGGCTGTACCCAGCCGACTCAAGAGATCTCTTTACCGGTTCGTGAAAATCGATCGCATACACCAGCACGTTCGTGTCAATCGCGTTCATGCAATTCGTCTCGCGTGAAGCGATGTCCGCCGGAATCGAATCCTCTGGCTTCGGCGCGTTTCAGAAACCTCGCCAGCGCGGCCGCGGGTTTTTCCGAGTCTCGTTGCATCGGTTCAATGCTCACGTTGACACGAGAATGATTGGGCAAATCGACCTGTTGGTCGAGTTGTACGACTCGATCGATCAAAGTGCCCGTGGTGATGGTCTTCATTGGGCCTGCTCCCTTTTAAACGGCTGCAAACTCTCGACACCGCGCTGTCCGATACCTCAAGTATACCACGGGGAATCGCAAACGGCGCTGCTCTGGCTCAGCACTCACTCTTTCGTCGCAGCTCTTTTGCCGCCCCCCTGGCTTCTCTTCCAGGTTTCTTTATTCCGCAATCGTCGCGCGTGGAACAGCCTCGTAGGGATCGGCTTTCGCGACCTTCGCATCCCTGGCCTTCGTGCCGGGCATAATCTGAAAGCGCGGATCAAAATCGACCATGGTTGAGGCCAGCTTTTTCAAGATGCTAACATCACCTTGCACCTTCGCGGTTCCCTCCTGGATCTGGGCGGTGAGCGTTTTTGCTCCCATCATCGTCTTCTCCAGATCGGAGCGGTTGATGGTCAACGTCAGGTCGGGATTGTCGGCGAGAAAACCCTGGATGTTGGTCAGCGTCGCGTTCTCTAGTTCGATGAGGAACTTTTCACCGTTGTCCGGCGTGACCAGGTTGATGGTGAACCGCATTCCCTCGGCCTTGCGGCTGTCCATGCGAATGCCGAGGAAGTTGAGAAACAGTTCGGTGGACATTGCCCGGATCACGTCGGGGCTGCTCGAATCGGCCGTTTGCCCTTGCGGAATACCCGATCGGAGTTCGTAGGCCGCGGCCAGGAAACTGTTGCGCAAACCCGGGTTCTCCTGCTGGTAGCCGATCTGCTCGAAAACGTCCGCCAGCAGACCTTTGGCAGCCTGGTTCTGCGGTTCGGCTTGAATGAGCTTGTTCAGAATTTCCTGGGCGAGGAGATACTTTCCCTGGTCGTGGAGTTCTCGGCCGCGGGCGAGAATCTTCTCGGCCCCGCCCATCATTTCGACGTAGAGGGGGGCGGATTCGCTTTGCGGCAGCGGAATGAGGTTGGTCGGATTGCCATCCCAGTACCCGAGGAATCGCTGGATGACTCCCCGGCTGTTGTTTTCCGGCGACCCGTGATAGCCCCGGCAGTCCCACTTGGCCAGCAGGCTCTTGGGCACCTCATAGACATTGTGAATTTCATTGATGGTCACCCCCTGGTTGGCGAGATGCAACACCTGGTTGTTCATGTGGGCGTAGAGATCGCGTTGGCCGCGGAGCACTTCTTGAATCCGCGCGTTCCCCCACCGCGGCCAGTGGTGCGAGGCGAACATCACCTCGGCTTCCCCTCCGAACCGGTGGAGCGCCTGGCTGATGTACTTTGACCAGTTCAACGGGTCGCGCACCGGAGCGCCCCGCAGCGTGTAGATATTGTGCAGCGACGCGATGACGTTTTCGGCCATCCACAGCGCCTTCATCTCGGGGATGTAGGTGTTCATCTCCGTGGGCGCTTCGGTGTTTGGCGTGTCCTGGAAAATCATCTTCACGCCATCGACGTCGATTTCCTCGATCTCTTTTTCAACCAGCCTGGTCGGCGCAATCAGTCCGGTGGCGCCGGCCGACACCCCCTGGCCGAGACCCTGGCCGACATAGCCGTGCGGACTGGCGGGCAAGAGGAGGCCGTACTGGTAGAACAGCCGCCGGTTCATGGCGTTGCCGGCATAGACGTTCTCGGAAATCGTATGCGCCAGGAAGTTGCGGGGAGCGATGATGGGAAGCTTTCCAGACTTCAGATCCGCTTCCTGGATAATGCCGCGCACGCCCCCCCAGTGGTCGCCATGCGAGTGGGAATAGATCACGGCCGAGACGGGAAGGCCCTGTCCGACGTGTTGCTGGAATAGCTTCCACGCCGCGCGAACCACTTCCGCGGTCACGAGCGGGTCGATCACGATCCAGCCGGTCTTGCCTCGGATGAACGTGATGTCGGAGAGGTCGAAACCGCGGACCTGATAAATGCCCGGGATCACCTCGTAGAGACCGTAGTTGTTGTTCAAGACGGACTGGCGGAGCAGCGAGGGGTGAATGCTGTCAAAATCCTCTTGCGATTCCAGGAACTGAAACCGCTCCATGTCCCAGGCGACGTGGCCGGCGTCCGCCATGATCTTGAGATCCTTCATCGGAGCGATGAGGCCCTTTTTCTGCTCCTCGAAATCTCTCTTGTCGGCAAACGGCAGCCCGGTCTTGGCTTTTTTCAGCAGCTCCCGTGTGAATTTCGACGGCGCTTTGCCCTGGGGATGGAAATGCCCTTTCAAAGGGGCCGGATCTTGGGCCCGGGCCTGACCTTCATCAAAGATCAAGTGACCGGCCACCGCGAACGCGGCTCCCGCCGCGGGTAGGGACTCCATGAACTGGCGCCTGGTTGTCATCATCTTCTCCTGGATTGAAGCCCGAGCTCATCTTAGCAGGACAACTTTTTTGAGGCGTATGTTGAGTCGTATCAATACATGTCTTGAGTCCTCTCAACTCACTTCGCGGCAGGTTCGTTCACGGGGAGCGCGGCCCGTATCCGCCGCGAAAAATCGGGAGCGTCACCAGCTTGTTGTGAAACTTCCGTAATCCGGGAGCGGCGGCGGAGTTCGTCGAAGGGAATCGAGGTATTCACCAGTCCGGCGCGGTAGAGGTAGCGATCGGCCCAGCCGTTCAGTAGCAGGCGAATGTCGAACCCGCCCGTACGCCCGATCTTGTTGGCGTAGCGGACGATATTGATCGTGCAACTGTTGCTCAGCAGATGATACCACTCAGGCTTCTCCGCTAGTTCGTTGATCCGTTGCAAATAGACCCGAAACAGCGCCTGGGCATTCTCGGGCGAAGTAAGAATCGGATACATGAACACCTCTTCGCCGCGGTGATCGGTGCGGAGGCGGATCAGGTCGCGCTCATCGCCCACGGCGTAGAACAGCTCGAACTTTTTGAACATGGAGGCGATCGGCTGAAACGATTCCCCCTCTTCGGGCCGCGTTTCAATCGAAATGCAAACTGGCAGAGCGTTGTCGAAATTGAAGCTGACGAACGTATGCCCCACAGGGCCGATCTTCCAGTAGGAGACAAACAGGTCCACCGAGGTCAGGTGCGAGATATCTACTTCGCGCTCCTCGTAATGCACCGTGAAGTCGTCACGGGTGCGATATTCGAAATGACGGAAATTGATCAGCCGCACATGGTCGCCGTCGATGATCGCCTTCGGCAACACGGCCACGGGTTGCCGCCACGGCCGATCCTGCAACGGAGGAATGAGAATCCACCACCCGAGCAGCGCCAGATAGACGACGGTAAAACCCAGATACGCCGGCCGCCGTCGGGCGACCCATAACGCCCAGACGGCGAATACGAGAAACACCCCCGCCAGCGCCACCCTGGCCGGATACCAGGGTAGGTTCGAGTAGTAAATCGCCAGCGTCCCCCAGCTCACCAGCAGGAACCGGAACAAGAACCGCACCACAACCCAACAGGCCCGGAGCAACCACCGCAACAGCAGCAGCAAGCGGGCCGGCAGAGAGCGACGGGGAGCAGATTCGGCGGTGGACATACAAGGCTTCGCTAGTCAGGAGAATTGCATTGACGTAATTGTACACTAATAAAAGAAGACATTTTACAGAAGGCCGCGGAGGAGCGCGGAGCCGGATAATTTAGCGAACCCCGCGCTCCTCCGCGGCCTCCTGTTCAAAATTCTTCCCTTGGTTGCGGTCTGGCCCCCGTCCTTGATTCCGGCACTTTCTATTGCTTCCCCAGTGAATGTGATACCATGGGACACTACTGTCACCGCCGACGATCTATTTGACAAACCGTTTCCTCCCTCCTGGTTTTTCACAGCCATGAACACCACCCCCGCAGCGACCAAACCCAAAAGCTGGCTCATTACCATCCTGACGATCCTAATCGTCGGAGCCGTTGCTTACTTCATCTTGTCGAAGCGAGCGTCGATCCATCAAGCCATTCACCCGACGGTTCAGCAGCAGGTGGCCGGCATTACGTCCGCACTGGAAGCGAACCGGGCCAGCGTGGGCCAACCGCAGATCATTGCCGACCTCGAAGGCGCGGAGCAAGTGGTTGCGCTCGACATCAACGGCAAAACGATTCGGCTGGTCGAGTTGGACATCTCGAAGCCCAAGAGCGCCGAAGAAATCGCCCACATTCGCCAGCATCGTGCCACCAAGACTCTGGCCGCTGCCCAGTCCGCCGAAGTGGAAGGGGCGATCGTCATCCTGGATTTTGACAAACACCCGGATCAGGCGAAAATCCTGGAGGCTTTTCACAAGGCCAGCACTGGGGGCAAATAGCGCCTGCGGTTGAACGTGGCAAAACGGTTGCTAGCCGGGAAAGACGACGTTGTGATAGATGTCCTGCACATCGTCGCAGTCGTTAAGCATTTCGAGGAACTTTTCGAACTGGGCCTGGTCTTCCGCACTGAGCGTCTTGCTGGATTGTGGGAGAAAGGTGATCTCCTGGGTTTCCAGTTCCACCCCTGGAAAGGCCTCGACAATGGCCATCTTGGCTTTGAAGAACTCGGCGGGAGGGGCAAAGATTGTAATGTAGCCATCTTTGCTCTCGACCTCTTCGATGGCGACGTCCGCGCCAAACATCGCGTCCATCACCTGCTCTTCGTTGTCTCCCTTGAAGGAGAGGACCGCCAGATGGTCGAACGAGATCGTGGTCGAGCCATTGGCGGCCAATTTGGAACCCGTCTTGGTGAAGCAATTGCGGACTTCGGAGATCGTGCGGGTCTTGTTGTCGGTCAAGCAATCGACGATGACCAGGGATCCGCCGGGACCAAATCCTTCGTACCGCGCCGACTGAAAGTCCTCCCCACCCGCGCCACTCGCTTTCTGGATCGCCTTTTCAATCACATGGCTGGGCACCTCGGCCCGCTTGGCCTTTTCGACCATGCTCCGCAGGGCCGGATTGGCCTCGGGGTCGGGCACGCCATTCTTAGCCGCCATGTACAATTGCTTGCCGTACTTGGCATAGAGCTTCGACTTCGAAGCAGCCGTCGCGAAGATCGACTGCTTACGCTTTTCGAACATTCTTCCCATAGGAATATTGCCTCTTCGAGTGACTGAAGGAGCTTGCGCTCGCTTCGGCTCGTTAGTGAGCGGTCAGTTTCATCGACTCTGTCTGCACGCTTGAGCACCGGGATGGAGATTAGCCACAAGCACCTTGTTGCATCCGAAGAGCCTTCCAGGTGCTTCCGTCCGGCTTTGACAAGGCTTTGACTGCAGGTTGAACTGCCCCACAATTATAAGTGTTGACGGCCCTTTCTCAATGGTCCATGGATGCGTCGAACCCGGCTCTGCTGACCCCTCTCCTTTCCAGGGAGAGGCCGGGAGAGGGTAACGCCCAACTCTGCTTCCAGTCGCGCAAAGAACATGCGTGCGAGATTTGGATTACGACTCGGATGAAGTACAATTGGGCCATCATCACTGCGAAGGCTTAGATTTCCCAAGACAGTCGGAGCCGACCCATGACTGATCCTGAACCCGTTGAACCGATTTACGACGCCGAGCCAGTCGAGCCGCGGCTGGCTCGGCGGGACGCCTGTAACATCGTCAGCGACACGGTGACGGGGGTCAACATCCGCCCGCGTGACAATCTGATTCAAACCCTGGCGATCGCCGTGTGTCTGCTGGTGGGAGTGGCCATCGGAGCTAGTGATGTCTCGCGACCGCTTCCTGGGTGCGGTCGGAGGAGGATTTGTCGGGCTGCTCGTGGGCCTGTTTGGCAGCGGCCTTTTTCTGATGATCTATCGCTTCCTGCGGCACACCCAGGGGAGGCACGATTGATGGCCGGCGTTACCGGGCAATCGTTCAAAGGAGAGAGTGCAGAACCTCATCCTGCTTCAAACCTCATCATGAGGGGCATGCCGTGCTTGTTCTTTTCCTGATTTTTCCAGCAATGCTCATCGGGCTTGCGGCGGCAATATGGGGGCTTGTCATCATGGGCAGCGGAAGAGTCCGGCTTACGCGGCGCAAAATTCTTACGGGAGAAGTTGCCAGGGCCACCGGATGTTTTGTGTTTCTTCTAGGCAGTGCGTTTGTCGTGTATGCCTGGGCAATGGCAACTCTGTTTCCCGAAGGGCTGGGCCATTAGTATTCTGCGCACCACATGATCTGGTTTCTGACTCGAATTGCTGTTCCCCTGCTATTTGCTATCGGCATCGTGGTCACGCGATGGGGAAGCGACAATGTCGTTTTGTACATTGCCGTGCCTCCCGTATTGCTTGTCGTGCGGATAGCAACCGGCGATTCGCAAGACACCATTGACGCGCGCTCCAAGGTCCGGGACTGGTATCGTGGCCATTTTTACGAGATTCTTGCGCTGGTGTTTCTCGGCGCCTTTCAGGTTGCCGTCGCCGCCATGGCTGAGGGAAAAGTGGCGAATGTTGGGTACTGGTTAATCATGGTCCTGATGCTGTTCATGCCGTACCTTTTTCTGATGCTCGTATCAAGCTACTCACTTCAACCCGTTGACACAGACCCCGATTCCTGACACCTTTTTTACGGGCCATGCTTCACATCGTTTCGTCAAGCACTTTCACCAACTGACTCACGTCCACTTTCCCCGCTGCCGCTTCTTTCCAGAGCGCACGGATTAGTGTGCAACAGTGGCCAATAACCTGGATTTTAGATTAACGCTTAAACACAGGTTTGCGCGTCAACATCAGTTCCTGCTCGGCAAGCCAGACCTACTTTCGGCGAGCCGGTTTGGGAGGTGGCGTGGCGAGCCATTGGGTGGCTAGTTCGGCCAAGGTTCTTCCGTGGGATTTTGTGAGGGCCGCATCGAGCGGCTGGCCTCGCTGAAGTCCTGTTGCCAGGGTGCGCAGCTTCGGGCCGGTGGTGAGCAGATAACGCGCCAAGCCATAGCCCAGCAGATCGGCGTCGTCCGGCGGTAGTTTGCCGGTCAGCCAATCGTCGGCGGTCGGTTTGTTTTCGAGCAGCGCCTTGAGTCGTTCGTCGAATTCTGGTGGTGACGCATCTTTCGGAGCGCCGGATGCGGCTATCGCGCGACCCAGGCCGGTGGCCAGCCAGGCAGGCACTTGCCATCGCGTGGCGATAGTGGCGGCAGCGATCTGTTCGGTCAAGAGCGGAGAGAGTGAGTCGGCAGATGCTGGGTCTTTCGATTCAGCGGGCACGACGATGGGGGCATAGGCATCGACCACGGTGTATTGCCAGTGTCCGCGCTGACCACGCGGCAAGCGGCTGCGCCGCTCGACCATCAGAGCGAACTCGGTGTAGTCGTAACGGTGGGCCATGGCGTAGATCGTCAGCCGCCCATGCACCAGCGGCTTGTCGGCTGGAAGATTCAGTGCCGTGCGGATCGGTCCGACGAGTTTTTCGGCTTCGGCAGCGATCGCTTCCAGCCGCTCCTGCGAGACGTTGCCGATCACCAGGAAGTTGTCGGTCGTTGTTGTGCGAGCGGAATCGTCGGGGATGGCCAGTTTCCAGTTCTTGGCGGCCAGCGCACTTCGTTGGCGGCTCAGTTCGTCATGCGTGGCGCCGCGTGCGGCGCCCAGGGCGACGACTTCCGCCAGCGGCCGGGCAGGATCGGGGCCGTCGAACTTGGCTCCGGCGGCGATCCATTGCTCGATGGCGGAGATCTGCGCTGCGGAAAGCGGTTCGGACTCCAGCGGCATTCGCTGCCCGTCCTTGGCTGTGCCTTTGAGCTTCTGCACCAGGAGACTGCCGGCGCCGTTGCTGGGTGTAATCGCTTTGCCTGTCATGCCGCCGCGGAGCAACTGGGCGAACGACTCGACGCTCAAGCGGTTTCGCGGCTGCTGGCCTCCATGGCAGCCTACGCACTTCGCAAGCAGCACCGGCGCCACATGCGTGGAGAAGGCGATGGCACCCGGCGGCGGGGCAGGGGAGGGGCCGGCTGGCTTTTCCGGGGTTGAGTTTGCTGGCGAGGGGTTTGATGGAGGCGCAGTTCCCGGTGTCAGCTTCGCGAGTTGCTCTTCGCGATTGGCGCCGTCGAAGCGAGCGCCCTGGTCGATCCAGCGCGAGAGGAGTGCCAATTCAGCGGCGCTGACTTTCTGCTTTCCTTTGGGCATTTCGCCGGAGGCGATGATTTCAATCAGCCGGCTCTGGCCGCTGCGGCCTGGGTCGATCACGGCCGCGCCGTCCACTCCGTTGCTCAGCGCCGCAAAAGTGGCCAGGCTGAATTGACCTTTCGGTTTGTCACCCGTGTGGCAGCGAACGCAATGTGATACCAGCAGCGGAGCTACCTGGATGCGGAAACTGACGGCGTCCGTGGCTGGTTTGCCTGGCGGAGTTTGCAGTGGCTTCGCTGGTGAGGTTGTGCCTGACGGAGCTGGCTTGCTGACAGGAGGTTTCCTGGGAGTTTCACGAGGAGGTTTGAGATTGGTCCCGAGCGGCTCGAGTTCAAAGCCTTCCAGTTCGAGGCTGCCGTGCAAGTCGGCCAGCCGGCGGCGGATCGGGCCGGTCAGCAATACGGTGGCGGCGTCCTTGGCGTCGGCCTGTTGGATGCACTGCTCGGCGGCGGCTCGGGCGGCGGCGTACAGCTTGAGCGCTTCCGGGAAACGTCGGGCCGTGATTTGCTGGTTCAGTTGGTCGAGCAGGGCTTGAGTCTGCTTGGCTTGCTCGCGGACCTCGGCGGTTGGCTCGGCTTGTGCAGCTTCAACCACAGCAAGCAGCAGGGAGGCAGCCAGGATCCCGGAACAGAATGTAGCGGAGCGCACGATGGCCAGACCTCGATCGTAAAGAACCTGCCGGCCCCTGGAGTTATAGGTGGCATTATAGCCGGGACACAGGGAGTTGAACCCCGCTGAGAGGGCCGAGGGCCGTTGGTAGTTGGCGAGCGGTCGGTGTGAGTGGCCGGCGGAAGCCGGCCGTTGGTGCGGAGGTGGCGCACAATCTTCGGGTGGCAATCGGTGCTGGAAGAAACAGGGGGTTTACGCCCCCCGCTCGCCTGGAGTTTCCGCTCACCTTTGGAGGGCCTACCCATGCAGGCGGCGTTGGACTCTTTCGCGCACACTCGGTTCCAGCCGCAGGCTCTGCTTATAGCCATAGTGCAGCGCGAACCACTCGGCATAGCGTTCGCGGTCGCGATAGCCGGTGTTCCGCTCGTCCAGCAGGTGGCCCAATTCGTGCATCAGGATGTTGTTGAGGTAAAAATCCTTGAGAGCCGCGTCGGTCCAATGGAGCGTCCAGCGGCCGTTGGCGCCTTCGACCCAATTGCCACCGTACATGGCGGCCTCGGTCACCTGATTGGGCTTCGGCGGACGGCAATGGCTTTCGATAAGTGTTGTCTCGATCGGGTAGAGATAGAGCGTGCTTCCCCACTGCATCCCATAGCAGGGAAAACGCTCCTTCTTCCGGGTCATGCGGCTAAGCTGCACAACCTCCAGCGGGGCGACATAATGGGGAGGCAATAGCCGCAGACGGCTACGGATTTCGGCCGGGGTCAGCACATGCTGATAGCCTTCGCCGGGGGGCTGAACCGCGATGCGGAAGCCGTAGGGATCGCGGCGCGTGGGTTTGTCTTTCGGCTCGTGCCAGTCCTCGGGGGGAGAGTAGGGGAGTTCCAGGTTGGGCTGGCCGCCACGGGCCCGCTTTCCGGGGACCGTGCGCTGCCGTTGGGAACCCTTGAGCGACGCGGAATGGCGCGCAGCCGCAGGGGGCATTCTCTTGCCGGCTCGTTGTGTATGGTGCTTGCGAGACATGGCGAACTCTCCGTCTCGATTCGACGACAATCCCCAGCCGAGACGGCGACCCTTCGGGACTGTTTTGCATTGCTGCCGTCGGCCTTGGGGACGATCGCCCCATCCGGCGGCCAGGGTCAAAGTTCAGACAAGAACCGGCCACGGGTTTGACCCACCCGTAACCGGCTAGTTCCATCCTATGCTGCCGCGGGAAGGGAAGGCAAGTAAAAATCATAAGTTGCATACTGGTATAGAGTTACGGAGACGCATTTAACCCCCCACTTGGAGGAAAACCGTGTCCGGCGCGCCCCTACAATCGGACCTTCGATTCGGAGCCAAAACGGGCGCAAGAGTGCGCTCGAAAGAGACGAGAGACATGAACTCTTTGCTCGAGAGCAGCGCCGCGCGACGAAGTTATCCGCCGCCGCGCATCAACATCGCTACAGAGAGGGCAACAACAGCCAGCACGCCGACCAAAACCACGACCCAAATCGCGATCGGCGGCTCTTTCCGCTTGGTGCGATTCTGCCGTTGATTGGCTGCTGTGGAAGCGAGCCCAGCGTCATTGCCAAAGATGATCTGGATCGGGGCGTCTCCTTCTTCCTGCAAGGGGCTCGCAGTCTTAACCCCTGGCAACGCCGGAGGCCGCTGCTGTCCTGTACGAGCTGTGGGGGCCGGCACTCGGTCGCTCTTTGTGGTGGGTTGCCCGGTGAGCGTGCCACGATTCATGTCGGAGACGGTGTCTTCAATACTAAAAGGCTTGCCGCGACGTGGCGGGGCTGCTCCGCGCGGATTGGCGGCCCGAGCCATGCCACCGGCGGCGCCTCCAGCCGCTGCCCTTGCTGCTCTGGCGGCGGCCGTGAGGTTGCCCGACGAGCTGCCAGAACTAGCCGGTCCCATCGAGCCGCTATCGCCGCTACTGCCTGCTTGGCCCCGCGAAGCCAGCCATGCCCGCAGATCGCGAGCCACCTCGGCGGCATTCTGCTGGCGGCCTTCACGCGCTTTGACCATCATCTTCTGGCAGATCAACACCAGCTCGCGGGGAGCATCGGGCCGGCCTTCGAAGATGCTCTTGGGAGCCTTGCTCTGGTGCATCATCAACCGTTGCGGCAACGTCCCTTCGGGGAACGGAGGATGACCCATCAGCAGGAAATAGAGCGTGCAGCCCAGGCTGTAGATATCCGCCCGGCGATCCACGTTGTGGCTGTCCAAAGCCTGTTCGGGCGAGAGATAATCGGCTGTTCCCAGCACGTTTTCTTCGTGGGCGACCGTTAGGGAACTCCGCTCGTCGTCGTCGAAACGGGCCAGACCCATGTCGAGGATCTTGACGGTACCTTTCTCGTCCACCAGCAGGTTGGCCGGCTTGATATCGCGGTGGATGAGCCCTGAATTGTGGGCGTGTTCCAGGCCATCGGCGGCCTGAATGATATAGTCGGCGGCCATATCATAGCCTAGCGGGCCTATCGCCTTGACCAGTTGTTGGAGGTCTTTTCCTTCGATGAACTCCATCACCAGGTAGTGGACGTTTCCTTCATTGTCGATGTCGTAGGCCCGCACGATATTGCGATGGTCGAGCCGGGCGGCGGCTTGGCCTTCCTGGTGGAAACGGGCCAAGTAGGACGTATCGTTGACCCGGCGTTCCGGCAGCACCTTAATGGCCACGCGGCGATGCAACAGCCCATGCTCGGCCAGGTAGACGCTGCTCATGCCGCCGGTGCCCAGGTGGCCCAGCAGCTTATACTTGCCGAGGAAGAAACCCTTGTGGCGGCCTTCGAGCAGTTTTTCGGCCTGCCAGGCGGTGATCAGCTTGGTCTGAATCAAGGCTTCGGCCAGTTGGCGGGCGTTCTCGGGGAGCTTGCCTTCGAATTGCGCGCGGCACTGCGCAACGGCGGACGCCAGTGGCTCTTTTTCAACCAAGCCACTCCGCTTAATCAGTTCGAGCAGTTTTTCAGAAGAGTCGACTTTGGGCATACGGGTGACGCCAAAACCGGACACTGGAAAGCCGGACACTGGCCACAACGCAGATAAGCTACAGTCAGCAGATGGTGCTGTCCCTATCCTACGGATGAGACTGTGCTTCGGTCCGACGGACCAACATTACACGGCCGTCCGACCTGGGGCAGCGCCATGCGCTAAACTTTAGGCTACCATGCGTTTCGGCAGCTTACCAGCGCTTTGCCGCAAGGTTAAGCAGGAATCGTTAAAAATTGGAGAAGTCCAGTCATTTTGGGGGTATGGCCGCCATGCCTGATCCAGAGGTTGTCCTTTATACTCGGCAGGGTTGTCACCTTTGTGATGACGCCAAAGCAATTCTGGTGCGTTATGGGCTTTTCCCGAGGGAGGTCGATATCGACACGGTTGCCGACCTGCGGAGCCAGTACAACGAGTGCGTCCCGGTGGTCGAAATCGACGGCCAAGTCCGGTTCCGCGGCCGGGTCGATGAGCGCCTGCTCAGACGGCTGTTACATGCCCGATAACTCTGCGCCGGTCCTCCAGACTCTAGCCTCAAGTCTCCAGCCTAATTATGGACGATTGCCTGATCATTGGTGGCGGAGTGGTGGGGCTGTCGCTGGCTTGGGAATTGGCCGGCTGTGGGCTAAAGGTTCATGTGGTGGAACGAGGCCAGCCGGGGCGCGAGGCATCTTGGGCAGGGGCCGGCATCCTGCCCGCAGCCCGGCGATCTCCCGGCGGATCGCCGTTGGAGCAGCTCTCCGCGCTAAGCCGCCGGCTTCATGCCGAGTGGGCAGAGCGGCTCAGTTCCGAAACTGGCATCAAAACCGGTTTCCGCGTTTGCGGAGAACTGCATGTGGCCCGCACGGCTGAAGCAGTTGCTCGAGTTGAGCAGGAAGCCCGCGAGTGGGAAGCGGCCGACCTCTGTGTCGAGCGACCGACGGAGGCCCAGGTGCTGAAGCGAGAACCGGCGCTTGCTGGGGTGTCTGGGACGACGCTCCAGCCGTCGATCCTCTCCGCCGCTTGGCTCCCCGAGGCGGCACAGATCCGCAATCCTCGCCATTTGCAGGCGCTGGTGCTTGCCTGTCGGCAGCGCGGCGTACGGCTGACTTCCAATGCGGCGGTCGAGGATGTTGCGACTCATGATGGGAAACTGAAAGAAGTCATTACTACGGTCGGACGTTTTACCGCCGAGCGGTTTGTGCTGTGCGCTGGCGCTTGGACCGAGACGCTGCTCGCGCGGCTGGGCCGCCCGTTGCCGCTTAAACCTATCCGCGGCCAGATGGTCCTGATGAAGTTGCCTGGGCAAGTGCTCAGTTGTATTGTCCACGAGGGGCCGCACTATCTGGTTCCGCGAGATGACGGCCGCGTGTTGGTCGGCTCCACTTTGGAAGATGTCGGGTTCGACAAAAGGACCACGGACGAGGCTATCACGGAACTGACCATGTTCGCCCATTCAATCGTCCCCGCTTTGCGAGAAGCGGAGATCGAGCAGACCTGGGCTGGCCTGCGCCCCGGAAGCGCCCTGCCGAATCCGCTGATTGGGCCGCTCCCCAACTACGAGAATGTCTTAGTCGCCGCTGGCCATTTTCGGTGGGGGCTGTATCTGTCTCCCGCCACCGCCATCTTGCTAAGACAGTTTATGCAAGGGGAGAAGACAGAGATTTCGCTGGCGGAATTTCAACCGTAGGGTGGGTGCTTGCACCCACCAAAACATTCGGCATCGGCAAACGTGCCACTTACCGAGTCGGTAGAAGCGGTGGGTGCAAGCACCCACCCTACTACTTTTTCTCTTCCGCCTTCTTTTCCTCTTTCGCTTTTTCCGGCGGGCCTATCAGTTCACCCAGCAGGCGGCCCAATTCTGGGCCTCGGGCGTTGAGCGACACCACTTTTCCTTCGCGATCGACCAGGATTGCCGTGGGAATGCCGGCGACGCCGTATTGGATGGCCAGCGGACCCTCCTTGCCGGCGGCTTTGAAATCCTTGTCCATCGTGATCGTCCAGGGTACTTTGCGCTGGGCCACAAAATCATCCACACGCTGCCGGTCGTCATCCACGCTCACGCCGATGACGTCAAATCCGCGACCGTGATATTGCTCGAAGTTGTTCACAATGTTCGGAAGCTCCTTCACGCAAGGGCCGCACCAGGTGGCCCAGAAATCGACCAGCACCACTTTACCGCGATAGCTCTTCCAGTCGATTTGCTTGCCGTCCAGCATCGTTCCATAGACTTCCATCGGCTTGCCCATCAAACCGAGTCGTCGTGCGGTACGTTGAAACTGCTGCCCAAGCTGTACGAACCGCTTGTCGTCGCTCTTGCTCAAGAGTTCGCCGAAGCTCGTCAGTGCATCCGCCGCCTCCGTGTTCGCGTCGCGCTGTTCGAGATGATCGGTCAACCCCTTCATGATCATCACATGTTCCAGGCGGAGTTTGAGGGGGGCGAAGTACTGTTTGGCGTCGGCCACCATCGCTTTCAGCGCCTCGGGCTTGGCATCGGGGGCGGGCGTGAATCGCTCAGCCAGTGCGGCGGTGGTCACCACCTCGGAAACTTGGGGGCGCTTGTCGTCGCTGTATTTTTTGAGAAGTTCCGTCACCTCGCCACTGGCCTTCTTATCACCCAGGCGAGTCAGCAGCCGTAGGGCCGAGATCTTGGCACCCAGGGCGCCGGCGGCCAGCTTGTCTCCCTTGTCTCCTGCCGCGTCGGGATGGGCCAGCAACTTCTCGGCCGCCTCGAGGATCTCGCGTTGCGTGTTCGTGAAGCTGGCGATGAACTCGTCTCGGCTGTTGCCCGTGGGGCGGCGGTGCGATAGCTGCTCGAGTTGCTTGATGAGATCCTCTGCCGATTCGGCCTTGGCCGGTTCGGCCGGGGCATCGGTCTTGGGAGGGCTTGCTTCGGGCTTGGGTTCATCTGCGGATGAGGCGTTGGTCGCAAGCCAGAGACCCGCCACAGCCACACTCACTCCGATTACCGACGACCAGGAACGTACGACTTTCATGGGTAAGCCTCTTCAATATCTTGGTTGGTTTGCGACGCAACGTGTCATTGTATGTCTCCCGGCCGCCAACGGCGAGCCGGGGGCGTCAACCCCTGGAGGTGCTTGGACCGCCGGTAAACATTGAGCATTTGGTTGGAATGGTACGCGATTGAGCCCCACCCTTCCTCCGCGGGCTTACGCCCGCGGCTCGCCGCGCGGAGATTACGGTTCGCCGCCATCTGGCTGCGTCCTGTATAGTCCCAGGTCTTGATACAGATCCAACGTCGCCCGGCCGCCGATCAGGCCGAACAGGTCGCGAATCTGCCGCAGGCCGTCCACGATCTCAAACCCACCTTCGCGTCCGCGGCTCTTGCTTCCCAAGATGTAAAAGTTCGGCTCCGCAAGCACTAGCACGGCGGCCGCGCCGGCTTTCATTTCCGCTGCCGAGGGCAACGGACGATCGGTCTGCGGGCAGCGCTCGAACCGCAGCGCCGAGATAAAGCGATAGTCCGGGCCACTGGCTGTGCTGCCGGAAGCGTCGATCACAATGTCGGCATCGAAGCTGACTGGAGGCTGGATGTCGGGGGCAACCCGTTGCGCAGTCACGCGCAGTGGCGGCAGGCGCGGGGCTTCCTCGATATAGTCGCCATCTTCATCCTCTTGAGGGTCTTCGTTGTCTTGCGTGAGGTCATCATCCGCGTCATTTTTCTCCACGGCTTCCGTCGCGTCTTCCTCCACGTTCTCCGTGCGGCGAACGTCGGTCACTTCGGTTTGTTCGACGACGTGTCCGTCCAAGAGATCGGTGCGCGACAGCGGTGCCAGATAGTTCTCCACAAACTCGCGCGGCGTCCAGAGCGTGTCGAGATCGGGGAGCGACCAATTCGGATCCTGGGCCATCAGCGCCCGCAGCCCCAGCGGCGAGCAACACCGCCCCACCGGTCGCCGATGATCTTCGCTGTCATGATCTTCATTGGCATCGTCGAGCAAGTCAGCCCCGACGAGACCGCGCTCGAACACCTGGACATCGTAACCGAGAAAACGCGCATAGAGCGCCGCCTCAATGCCGACCGAACCGGCTCCGATGATGGCGATGGTGGCGGGCGTGTCGAGAGACATGGCGTGCTGGCAATGGAGGGGATTATCACCGTGGACGGGTATAGTCGTGAAACTATATCAGAATGAGCGACAATGTGAATGTGCCAGGGTAAAATCGAACCAAGGCCTTGACACGGTGTCGCTCATCATTGAATTCAGACAATGACAAAGAATTCAGACAATGACAAATCCCTATGAGTCTCCGGGCTGCTTAGAAGCTCCAGTCGTTTCTCAAGGGTCGCGATCGACCCAGCGATCGGTGTTCGCCGCCGCCTTGATATCTGGACTGTGTATCTATATTCCCATTCTCGGGATCCGCGGCGCGCTCGTTTGCATGTTTCCAGGAATCGCCAACCGCTCGTTCAAATTGATCGCCAAAGGGATGGGAGCCGGCTTGGTCGCAGACTTCGCCTTTAACATTGCTTGGATGATGTTGGGGATGATTTGGGAACCTCGTTGGAGTTACAATCGTCTACTCGCAAGCTTGTTCCCACCTCAGCACATGGTAGTAACCCACTGCGGTTGCATTGTTCCGAATAGCGTTCAATTTGTCCTTGGCTTGGCAGGGTGGTGCGGCGTAATGTTCGCCATCTGGTTGTACCTGTGGCCTCAACGCTTTTCGCACGAAGTACGCTTAGTCCTTTTGAGCATAGGAATTTTCGCTGTCGCGGTCAGCGGAGTAATACTCTGGGTCATCTCCCCAATGGATGATTGGTGGTCTCACGGCGCACAGCCATTCGGTGACATAACATCTGATTGGTACTATGTGATATTGATCGGCGCCATGCCAGCCTCTTACATAGTTGTTGGCACGGCAATCTACATCGCCAACTCATGGCGGTAAGTGTCCCAAGAAAATCCCTCGGCCAAGTCGCCCCCCAATTTCTCATGAACGTCGTCGCCTTGATCGCGAACACCGCTCATTCGCTGCTAAGCCCTTACTAAAGGATGCATTTGTTTTGTTGGTATTGTTGGGATCCTCAAGAGCTATCAACTGGGTCGCACCTCGCAAATCCGCTGGTCCCCCTACCATACCCGGCAGCTGATGCACCTTGGGATTCTCCACGGGCAGCGCCGTCTGTTACAATCAGACCCTTCGGAATGGGGTGTCTGAAGTGTTTGAGTCGCAGCGGAGTACGAGAGTGGAACCCAAGTCGCAGATATCCAACGACGAACTTGCACGGCGAACGCTCCACCAGGAGCACGTCAACGCGATCACGCACGGCTGCGGGCTGGTGTTGAGTTTGGTGGCCGCTGCCCTACTGATGCGGGTGGTAGCTGTGCGCGGCGACGTCTGGCTGCTGCTGGGTAGTGCCATCTATTCCTTCACGCTGGTGGCGGTGTATGCCGCCTCGACGTTGTCGCACTGTATCCAGCGGCCTGAGCCCAAGCATTTTTTCCGCACCTGGGACCAGGGCTTGATCTTTCTGTTGATCGCCGGCACCTTCACTCCGTTTGCCATGGCCTACCTGCGCAGCGGCTGGTGGTGGGTGCTGGTCGTGGCTACCTGGGTTTTGGCTCTGGCGGGCTTTATCTCGAAGGTGGTTCGGCGGCATCGTGTGGAGGCCGTTTCGATATTGCCCTATCTCGTCGTGGGCTGGCTGCCGATTCTAGGACTTGGCCCTGTGATAGCCCAAGCGCCAGCGGGCGCCCTGTACTGGGCCGGAGTGGGAGAGGCGTGTTATATCCTGGGCATCGTATTTCTGGTCTTGGATCACAAGGCCATCTATCTACACGCCGTGTGGCACTTGCTCGTGATCGCCGGAAGCGGGTTTCAGTTCTTGTGCATCTATCGATGCATGGTGGCGTAGAGAGGTCATTCCCTCGCTTGCGCTTCGGGCTAGTGTGGTGTTGTTATCGGCCGAAGCCGCCGCCGAAGCCGCCACCTTGCTGGCCGCCTCCGCCGCCGAAGCCTCCGCCGCCACCGCCAAACCCACCGCCACCACCGCCGAAGCCGCCTTGCTGGCCGCCACCCATCTGGCCGCCACCTCCCCCTTGCCCGCCGCCGAAGGCGCCGCCGCCGAAGCCGCCCATGCCGCCGCTGCCGGCAAAATCATAGGTGATCGGCACGACCAGGTCTCCTACGGGATAAACCTTGGTCACCATGTGCTCTTGAGCCGCTTCCTTGGTGGTGATGATCAGGATTTCATCCTGGATGGAATAGGTCAGCGTCGGATCAAGACCTCGCAACAGCAGTCGCAGGCCGGAGCGGAGCGAAACGCCTTGGACATTGAGCGTCACCAGATTTTCGCCCGTGATGTTGATCGCCTCCAAGGCTGTCTTATCCAGGGAGATGGTGATGCCGTGCAATTCCTGCAAGTAGCCAATCACTTCGTCGAGCCGAGTCTCGTTGAATTCCATCTTGGTGGTCTTCTTGAGTTGCTCGTTGATCTTTCGCTCGGCGGCACTGCTCTGATGCAGATCGACCGAAGCGTACTTGCGCCGCCGAATGGTCAGTTCTTCCCAGACCTCGGCGGAGGGGTAGACGATCGGCGGCTCGTCGGGGAACGGCACGAATGATTTTTCCACTTCGAACAGCGTGGCGACAATCGCTTTGCAGCGTTGATCGTAGAGTCGCCGCTGGTCTTCGTGAGCCCCCTTGAGTTGGGAAAATACGGAAGCCGCACGGACGGTCGGCGAATCGGGCGCCAGCTTTCTGGCTTCAGCGGCCACCTGCTGATCGGCCTCCACATAGCGGCCTTCTCTCATCAGCGATTCGAAGCGGTCCATTAATTGCTTGACCCGCTCGTCATCGCGATTGACACGGTCGATCAAGGCTTGCCGCTCGCGGCGAATGGCCGCGGCTTCTTCCGTCCGGCGCTTCTCCTCGGTGAAGATCACCGCCTGCCGGCCGGCTTCGCGCACCGTGTTCTGCAATTGATCGATCAACTGCGCTTTGGCGTCGGCCGAGACATCCTGCGTGCTGCGAACGGTGTCGAGCATCAGGCGCAACTCGTTTTCGACGGAACCCGGGTCGGACCCCATCTGCTTGCGCGCCTTCCCCAAGGCTTCCTTGACGTCCGCTTGGAGGATCTTGGTGTTCAAGTCGATCCGCTGCTGCACGACGTCGATCTGGTCTCCTTGGCCTTTGGGGATCTGTGCCAACAGGTCGGAATCGGCCCCTGCCGCGGCGCCGCCGGAAACCCCAGGGGCAACCGGCAAGGGGGGAGCCGCAAGCTGCGGCGCGCCGGTCTGATTCTTGTGGGCCGCCGCGGCGAGTGTTTGGGCTTCGTTGCTTTCAGGGTCCATCGCCAATGCGCGTTGGGCCATCCGCTCCGCGGCGGGGAAGTTCTGCATCGCCAAAGCGTTTTGACCCAGACGGATCAGGTTGGTCGCGTTGCTGGTGACCATGCGGCGGGCTTCCAGCAAGCCATCGCTGCCCACGGTCGGCAACGTAGCTCCACCGTCGATAGCGGCCGTTTTCACCAGCGAAACGAGATAGTTGTTGGTCTCGTCGAGTTTCGAGGTGGGAACCTTCCAGTTGAGCGTGACCAGTTTGCCGTCGAGTTGGGCGGTCATGGAGATGGCCTCCGTGCCGGCCGGTTTGCCCGTGCCGATGATCACCGTGTCGCGATCCATGCGTAGCGGCGGCGTCTTCAGCGGATAGACCGTCTTAAACGATTCGGGCCAATTGGACTGTTCAGGCCACAGCACGGCAGCCCGGGCGATGTTGGCCAAACCCTGGCCGGTTTGTCCGGCATCGCGATCGGCGCCATCGGTGAGCACATGTCCGCCAGTTTGGTTGGCCAGCACAGCCAACAACTCGCCATCGACCTGGGGGCCGAGCGCATAACTGGAGACGGCAATCTTTTTGCTCGCCAGTTCGCTGACCAACTTGCCGAAGTCGGCATTGCCCAGCAAGTTCGCGGTGCTCATTCCGTCACCGATGTAGATCACGGATTGGCGGCTGGTGCTGCCGGGTGCGAAGCTATTGGAAGCGGCGTTGAGTGCTTTGAGCATGTCGGTGGCGCCGAGTGGGACGCGCCGCCGGAGATTTTCCAGGGCGACACGCATGTCTTCACTGGCGGGGCCGACGAACTGTTGCGTCAGCGGCGTGGCATCGACATCCACGGCCATCAGCTTCACTCCATCACTGGGACCGAGCGTGGCGAGCATGGCGCCGAGCGTCTGGATCATTTGCTTGCGGTATTCTCCCCCTTGGCTGGCCGAGGTATCGACCAGCACTAGGATCGAAGTATTGCGCGCCGGCGGCGCGGCGATGGGAGGCGTCAGCGCCAGCGCGAAGTAACCTTTGTCGTCCGCCCCTTTACAGGTTTGCAAGCGGGCCGTGTCGGGGCTCGCGGCAGGCGCGCTTTGTGTCATCCCCCATTGTGACGCTGTAAACAGCGACAATGCTACCGCCACCCAATTGCTGCAACGTGACATCGTAGGAATTCTCCCAAGAGATGAGACGCCCCCGCGTTCTCTGTTCCTTCAACTCGATCGACTCAGACTCTCATGCCCGGATTGGCACTTGCCTCTTGCGCCTAACTCTGGTGTGACTGCCATGTCAATAAAAAAAGCATCGGCGACTTCTCGCACTTGGCATGACTACGGTCAGCCTAAAGTGAGAGAAGGCGCCGATGCCTTCTGGCAGGTCAGGAAACGAATAGAAATGTCTTAGATTGGCGGCCGTTTACTCGGCGAAAAATTGATTCTGTTCCTTGGGCTCTCGTGGTGCATCCTGATAGCCACGAAAGCTATTATCAGGGTAACTGGTTGCGACCCTGGCGTCAAACTAAATATCGGCAATTTAGCCCGATTTCCCTGCGCGGGGGTACGGGCAAGAGTTGATTCCAGGGCTAAAGCGAGAAAAGGACGTGTTTCAGCCCTTCCGAGGGATAGGGTTCCCGCTCCTTAACTTGTTTGCAGCCAGCCCGACGTCGCGTTAAGATAATTTCCCATCGCAGTGGGGGGCCGGCGCCCTGTCGTCCGTCGGGAGTCCTGATGTTCCCCGAGGATTGGGCGTTTTAGATCGGCCAAGTTCCTTCGCTGGTGCTTTCACTCACTTCAGTTTCGAGGGGTGCATGATGAGTCAGGTCAATCCGTTTGAGTCTCACCAATTGCCGAGCGAGTCGGGTGGCGTCGTGCAGGCTCAGGTGGTGTATGAGCCGAAGGTGCCGGTGGGCATTTGGAAAGATCGCCGGTTGCTGGTGATGCACAAGCATGCCACGTTGCCCGACATCTGCGTGAAAAGCAACACGCCATGCCAAGGTCGGCGATTGAAGCGAAACATGTATTGGCATCATCCCGCACTGTTTCTCACCGTATTGCTGGGTGTTCTCGTCTATGCCATTCTGGCGGTGGTGATCCGAAAGAACGCGGTGGTTTGGGTGCCGCTGAGCGAGGAGTGGTGGGCCCGTCGTCGGCGAGCGATCGCCATCGGCTGGGGGCTGGCCCTGTTGGGTTTCGTGGTGGCGATCGGCGGGCCAATCCTGGCGGCGCAAACCAAAACCGATTGGCTGGGGTTCGGAGTTCTGGCGGGGATCGGATTGATGCTGACAGGGATGATTTATGGAGCGTCCCAAGCGCCGATGGTCTCGCCAAAGCGGATTGATGACGAGTATGTTTGGCTCAAAGGGGTTCATCCGGCCTATGTGGCTGCGCTGCCTGATTATCCATATGGCCGGCGGTGAGCAGCGATTGGGGTGGCACTACAGGCGGGCCGATGTTTCAAACGAGTGCAGCACCATGATCTTCTGCCAGATCTTGCGTGCCAGACCGGTGGTCAGGTCTTCGACATCGTTGACGGCGGCCAGGGCGACGTCGTCGTCGAACGCCTGGGCATAGATGGCCGCCACCTTGCCGGTCAGCGCAAGCATCTCGCTGCAATAGTCGAGATAGCGGTCCAACTCAAAGGCCGTCATTTTTTGTTGCGGCGAACTGGGGGTGATGATCCACCGCGTGCGGAGTCTCTCGGGATCTTTGGTCAGTTGATGCATGTCGATGATATGAGCCAGCGACCGCAGTTCGTCGATTGCCTTCAGTGCGCGGCGGCGCTTAATGCGGCGTTCGATGGAAATGACGAAGAACAGCAAACCGCCGACGACAATCGCGGTGCTGGTGCCGGCATCGACCATTTGCACGGCGTCGGGCAGATTGAAATCGGCCCGCTGGGAGAGAATCCAAAGTAGTACGTAGCCGATGACGATCACCAGCGCCGCCACCAACAGCCAGATGCCGATCCGCAGCCGCACGATCGGCTGCTTGATCCACAGCGCCCGCTCGCTGGCCTGGCGGCTGATGTCGTGCAGGTGATCGCAGACGCGACCCAGGCCGGAATCTGGAAAGCGATCGTCGATCCGCTGCTTTAAGCGAGCGACGGTGGCGATGATTTCGTCGGCTTGAAGGGATTCGTAGGACATGGGCGGGGGCTGTTCATGCCCTGGGCACAGCGGCGGGTGCATCTGCCTGAAGAGGTCGGCGGCCTTTGCCAAGATTGCTGATGCGCGGTGTAGGTGAAGCGTCTCGGCGGGAGAGTACTTCGCGTAATTGCATCCGCACGACGAGGTAGAGCATGAGCGGAAGGAACGCACCAAGCAAAAGAGGGGGCGCGAAAAAAATGGTGTACCTGTTAAAGAACACGGCGATTCCTGTTGTGAAAAGAGCGATGGTTGCCAAGAGCAGATTGCGCTTGATCTTACTGAGATCCTTCGCCAGAGACGCATTAAGCCTGGCCGCCGCGGCGACAGGATCGTAATTTTCAGGAATCCGACGGTCCATGTTCAGCATCCTTTCTGCCTAAAGCAATTTGTCCTCGCAGTTCTTGTCTTGCGCGTCCCTTGGCAAACCAGACGGCAAGTTCGATCAGGTCTTTCATTTTCGCGGGCTCAAAACCCGCTCCGCTCAATTTCATGGAGGCAAGAATGTGCCAGTCATCGTCCGTCATATCGTCCGGAAACAATTCCTCCTGCGCCCAATACGAATTAGCAAACCAAAACGATGCCACCGCCAAGCATCCCAACAGTAGCGCGCGATATAAAACCCCAACGGAACGACAATTAAAGTCACGATCCCGGAAAGGATTGCAACGATCCATGCAATGAGTGTGTTGGCGTCCATGGATGCCCCTGGTAGAAATGAGTGGTGGAATTATACGATTCGCCTGCCTCATTTGCCAACGCTGAAGTCTTTGAATCGAGGGGTGCTAGCAGATCGACTTTTCCGAAGGCGCACGCGACTTGGGCTGGAGTTCGTGCCTTTTATGGCTCGTAGCCCAAGTTTGGCGAGAGCCAGCGTTCGATTTCCAGCAGTGGCATTCCTTTGCGCTTGGCATAGTCTTCGACCTGATCGCGCGTGATGCGATCGACGGCGAAGTAGCGCGCTTCGGGATGAGCGAAGTAGAGGCCGCTCACACTGGCGGCCGGAAGCATGGCGAAACTCTCTGTGAGGGTGATGCCGGCTTGCTTCTCGGCGTCGAGCAGTTCAAAGATCGTGCGCTTCTCGGTGTGGTCGGGCTGGGCCGGATAACCCGGGGCAGGGCGGATGCCGCGGTAGCGTTCCTCGATGAGGTCTGTGTTGCTGAGGTTCTCAGTCGTGCCAAAGCCCCACTCAGCACGAGCCTGGGCGTGAAGCTTCTCAGCCAGTGCTTCGGCCAAGCGGTCGGCCAGAGCTTTGATCATAATGGAGTTGTAGTCGTCGTGCGTCTTGGCAAAATTGTCTGCACGCTCCGTGCAGCCGAGGCCGGCGGTGACGGCGAATGCGCCGACATAGTCCTTGCGGCCGGAACCGACCGGGGCAATGTAATCGGCCAACGCACGGAAATGATCCTGCCCTTGCCGCTGCCATTGTTGGCGAAGCGTGTGGAGGCGAGCGAGTTCCGTGCGACCCTCCCCCGGCCCCTCCCTGGAAGGGAGGGGAGTATAGAGGATGATGTCGTCCCCATCTGATGCCGCCGGCCAGAAGCCATAAACCGCGTTGGCCGTAAGCCATTTTTCGCGGACGATCTGCGTGAGCATCGCCTGTGCATCCTCGAACAGCTTGCTGGCCGCCTCGCCGTAGGTGGCATCTTTGAGAATCGCCGGGTATTTCCCTTTCAGCTCCCACGTCTGGAAGAACGGGGACCAGTCGATATACGCAGCGATCTCCGCCAGCGGTATCTCGCGCAGCGTCTGGGCGCCAAGCCGTGAAGGCTTGGGGATATCAACAGTCGCCCAGTCGGTCTGGAACCGCCTTTCCCGGGCTTCGGCATACGAAACCAACGTGCCTTGTTGTCGTTTCTCGTAGGATGCAACCAACTGTGCTTGAAGTTTGCGGTTGTCGATATCGAGTTGCCCTCGCTGGTCGGGGCTGATTGCCTTCTCGACGACGCCGACGGCGCGCGAGGCATCGAGTACGTGGACGGTCGGACCGGAATATTGCGGAGCAATCTTGACCGCCGTGTGCTTGGCGCTGGTCGTAGCGCCGCCAATCAACAGCGGCAGCTTCAAGCCGCGGCGCTCCATCTCCCGGGCGACGTGGACCATCTCGTCGAGACTGGGTGTAATCAACCCCGAGAGGCCGATGATATCGACACCCCGTTCGGCGGCCGTGGCCAGAATCTTGTCGCACGAGACCATCACACCCAGGTCGATGACTTCAAAATTGTTGCAGCCCAGCACGACGCCGACAATGTTCTTGCCGATGTCGTGAACATCCCCTTTGACCGTGGCCATCAGCACGCGGCCGCGGGCCTGTTCTTCTTCCAGCCCGGCGGAAATTTTTTCCTGCTCCATGAACGGTAGCAGGTAGGCGACTGCCCGCTTCATCACGCGGGCGCTTTTGACCACCTGCGGCAAAAACATCTTGCCCGCGCCGAACAAGTCGCCGACCACGCTCATCCCGTCCATCAGCGGCCCTTCGATGATCCGCAGACAGCGATCATAGTGCTGCCGCGCTTCTTCGACGTCGGCCTCGACGAACTTGTCGATCGGCCTCGACGAACTTGTCGATCCCTTTCACCAGAGCGTGTCGCAGCCGCTCTTGAACCGTCGCATCGCGCCAAGCTAGGTCTTCGCCGGCTGCTTTGCGGCCGGATTTGTCCTTGATCGCTTCAGCAAACGTGACCAGCCGCTCCGTGGCGTCGGGCCGGCGATTGAACAGCACATCCTCCACGCGCTCCAACAGATCCTTGGGCACTTCTTCGTAAACGGCCAGTTGCCCGGCGTTGACGATCCCCATGTCCAGGCCGGCGCGGATGGCGTGGTAGAGAAACGCGGAGTGCATCGCTTCACGGACCACGTCGTTGCCCCGGAACGAGAAGCTAATGTTGCTCACGCCGCCGGAGGTTTTGGCGCCGGGGCATTGTTCTTTGATGCCGCGCAGGGCCTCCAGAAAGTAGATGGCATAGTTGTTGTGTTCCTCCATGCCCGTGGCCACGGTGAGGATGTTGGGATCGAAGATGATGTCCTGCGGCGGGAAACCGACTCGCTCGGTAAGGAGTTCGTAGGCCCGGCGGCAGATGCGCACTTTGTCTTCGACTTCGACGGCTTGCCCTTGCTCGTCGAACGCCATCACCACGACCGCAGCTCCGTAGCGGCGCACCAATCCGGCCTGATGGAGGAACGATTCTTCTCCTTCCTTGAGGCTGATGGAGTTGACGATTCCCTTGCCCTGGATGCATTTGAGCCCCGCTTCCAGCACCGACCAGCGGCTGCTATCGACCATGATCGGCACCTTGGCGATGTCCGGCTCGGCGGCGATCAGGTTCAGATAGTGCGTCATGGCCTGCGGGCCGTCAAGCAGCGCGTCGTCCATGTTCACGTCGAGGATCGTCGCACCGGCGGCCACCTGTTGCCGGGCGACTTCCACGGCTTGGGTGAACTGTCCTCCCCGAATAAGCTGGGCGAACTTGGCGGAGCCCGTCACATTGGTCCGCTCGCCGATCATCGTGAAGTTGCTGTCAGGGCGGATCGTGACGGCTTCCTGGCCGGAAAGCCGCATCAACGGTTCGACGCGCGACGGTCTCCGCGGAGCCAGGCCATCGACCATCCGGCTAAAAGCGCGGATGTAGGCCGGCGTTGTGCCGCAGCAGCCGCCGAGGATGTTGACCCACTTGCTCTCCACGAACTCCCGCATCGAGCGCACCATGTCTTCGGGCGTCTGATCGTAGCCCCCAAAGGCGTTCGGCAACCCGGCGTTGGGGTGGCAACTGATGTAGATTGGCGCGATGCGAGACAACTCTTCGACATACGATCGCATCTGCTCCGGCCCGAGCGCGCAGTTGATGCCGACGCTCAAGAGCGGAAAGTGCGATACGGAATTCCAGAAGGCTTCAATCGTCTGTCCCGAAAGTGTTCGCCCTGCGGCATCGGTGATCGTGACCGAGGCCATCACCGGCACGCGCTGGCCGCCATCTTCAAAGAACCGGGCGATGGCGAACAGGCAGGCCTTGAGGTTGAGTGTGTCGAATGTGGTTTCAGGAAACAGGATATCGACGCCCCCTTCGACCAGCGCGGCCACCTGATCGTAGTAGGCGGCGGAGACCTGATCGAAAGTCACCGCCCGGTAGCCGGGATCCTCGACCTTGGGAGACAGCGATGTGCTGCGCGGCATCGGGCCGATCGAGCCGGCCACGAAGCGAGGACGGTCGGGCGTCAACAAGTTGTACTCATCGACCGCCTCTCGGGCACATCGCGCCGCCGCCAGATTCAACTCTCGCACCAGTGGCACGAGATCGAAATCCTCCATTGCCACGGACGTCGCGCCGAACGAGTTGGTCTCGACGATGTCCGCCCCGGCGGCCAGATACTGGCGATGGATTTCGGTGACCTTCTCCGCGTGCGTCAGGCAAAGGATGTCGCAGAAGTTCTTGAGATCCTTGTGGTGGCCGGCGAACCGCTCTCCCCGAACCGCCTCCTCGTCGAGCTTCAGCGCCTGCACCATCGTCCCCATGGCGCCGTCCAGAATCAGCACCTTCTGGGAAAGCAAGTCTCGCAGGTACGTTTCAGTATCAACGTGGGCAGCGGTGGGCATAGTTGGGAGGGGTTAGGGTCTAGGGGGCAGGGTGTTGGGATGGGACATCATTGCTAGCATTCGCCCCCGGATGGGCAATTATCTACCCAGTTTACCTAACACGCAAAATCTATGTAATGCTCAAGATCGTCATGGGTGTTGCCGATAACCAACCACACACGATAAGCCGCGCACCATTCCTTGGCTCGTGCTGGCTCCACCTCCACGCATCGTTTCGCATTACCCATGTCCATCGTACCGATCCATCGCCGAGGGGCCAACGTCGCTCAGGGAACTACCGTCCCCGATCGCTCGGAGGCGGCGCCGCCGGATCGGGTGCCCATACTCATGCGGATGCCCGATTTGGCAAGGATCGACGGCCCGCACCTTTCATTGGAAACACATCAGCCGTCGCGGCCTGCCCAGTCGAGTCGTCCTCAAGCCGCACGACCGATGGAGCGTTCCGCCCCTTCGACATCGGCCCCTTCGGCTTCGATGCGCCCGAAGAGCGAGTCGGCGGCCAGGGTGCGATCAAGCGACGAAGCGGACAGTCCTAAGTCAGCCGATCGGCCTCCCAAGGTTCGCGCCACGGGCAGCAACCGTTCCGAGTCGCGGCGCCGTCGTGAGATGGCCTCTATGTCGGCGCAGGGCGTGCCGGCCTGGTTTCTCCCGAGAAACCTCTTGGTGGGTGCGGCCGTGTTGGCGGTGATCATTTCGATTGTGGCCATGGTCCGTCGGCCGGCCACGCAAGCGATCGAATCTCCTCCGCCTGCCTGGAACCCTGGCGGTGCGGTGGCTCCCGCAGTCAATCCCATGCCGGCCGCGCCGGTTGGCCCGACGGCCACCGGTCAACCGCCCGTGCCAGGAGAGTCGCCGGTGAACAAAGCCGTTGTAGAAGACGTTCGCCGCGACCAACAAGGAACGTGGACTACACAATCTCAAGAAAACCGCAGCGCTGCGCCAAGCGCTCCTTCGCCAAGTTCGACGTTGCCCTTGCCGGAGCCCGAACCAGGTCAGTGGCCCACGCGGTCGGCGATGCGAGTTGCTCCTCAGACGAGCCCAGGGTATCAGCCCTGGGGAGGTTATGCACCACCTGCGACTAACGGCGGGCCGAACATGACCGCCCCGCAGACGACGCCTCCCGCTGCTCCCACGGGCGGCGAACCAAGAATGCCCTCGGATGGTCAGCGTCGAGCAGCGGATTTTTCCGCCCCCGCCACGGCCACATTAACGGGCACGATCGACAAAGCCGAACAACCCACGCTGCGAGCCGAACATGAGCGGATTGGACAGGGCGTTTATTAGGGCGTACACGAAGCACCAGCCAGGGCGAGCGATGGGTGCTGCGCACGCGCCCGTGGCGAGCGGGGGGCGTAAGCCCCCTGTTGATTACGCTACACAGGCGAGCCACGCGCTTTTGGCGCCGGCACAACAGGGGTCGGGCCCCGCGGCGCAGCCGTGGTCGGCCCCCCGCTCGCCTGAAAAACCTGTCGCACCCTCCTACGTAATCATCGACGAGCCCCATGCGGCCATGGCCGGTCCGCATTGGCAAAAAGCAAGTCGGCCAACGTCGCCCATTCACGGCGAGGCGGAGCCGGGGGGCGTCCGCCTCAGTCCGCTGATGGCGACGTTGTCGGCCGACTGGGCCGGGCCGGCGTTCGAGGTCGATCAGTTTGGCTGGGCGTCGCCGATCACCGATCTGGTCGCCAGCGGCGGCGTCGAACTGGATGCCTTGGCCCACAAGATCCTCAGCTCCGCGCGCGGCGGCGGGCAAGTCGTGGCGATAGGTTCCGCGGAGGCAGGCGCCGGCGGCACCACACTGTTACTCTGCTTGGCACACCGGCTGGCGGCAATGCAACTCAAGGCCGCCCTGGTGGACGCCGATTTCGTCGATCCGACGCTGGCAGAGCGGCTGGGAATGTCCCCGGCCTTCGGATGGGAAGACATCATGGAGCAGGAACGCTCGCTGTGCGATGTGCTGATCGGTTCGGCCGAAGACGGCCTGGCGCTGTTGCCCTTGCGCGGCCCGGTGGCGATGCCAGAGCGGCTCGGTGGCGATCTTTATTGGCGCACGACGATCGATGCGCTGCGAGGCCGCTATCGGCTGGTGCTGCTGGATGTTGGCGCCCTGGGACCGGAAGAAATTGTTGAGTTGCCGTGGCTCCGGGCCAACTCGGGTATCGACAGTGCGATCGTGGTCGGTCGTGATGGAGACGAAGGGCGCGAACCGCTGATGTCCGCCGTCCACCGCCTCCATGGGTGCAGCATCGACGTGCTGGGTGTGGTGGAGAATTTCTGTACGCCCGAGGCGCAGCGGTTGGCGCGACACCGCCCGCGCGTGGCGGTGGGAGCGTGAAAGTAGCAGGCACGCTCTGCGTGCCGTAGCCATAGTATCCATCACGCTCCGCGTGATGCGTCTCTTCACGCGGAGCGTGAAGGGTACTTTAAAATAGCAGGCCCAATCATGTATGAATCCTACTGGCAGATCGATCGTAAACCGTTCGATGGCGGTGCAGATGAGCGATTCTATTACCCTGGCGAATCTCACCAGGGTGCGCTTTTGAAACTGCGCTATGCCATCGAGAGCCGTCAGGTCGGTGCGCTGCTGGCCGGAGCCTCGGGACTGGGCAAGACGCTGTTGGTTCAGACGCTCTTCCGCCAATTGCCGCCGCAGTTCACCCCGTTTGTTCACATGGTGTTTCCCAAGATGCCGCCGGACGAGTTGCTGGCCTATTTGGCCACCGAGCTAGGAGCCACCAGCGGCCATGAGCATGTGCAATCGATTCAGGCCAATGTTCGAGCGATCGAGTTGCTGCTGCTGGACAATGCC
>JAIOPX010000441.1 GCA_021413705.1 Planctomycetota bacterium
GCCCGCACCCAGACGCCAAACTCCGTGCCACGGTCAACAATCGTCTCAGCCGCGGTATGGATTGTAAATCCATGAGCTTGCTTCGGTACCCGAGCAACCAGTTTTCCCGTCGCTAGCCGTCCCGCGTTGGCCGACTCCAACGTGAGGGAGGCTGGCCCTTCCAGCACCACCCGGGCGCCGCTGTGGAACTTGATTTCCGCAAAGCCCGCGGTGAGCTGCAATGTGCGTCCAGAGAGGATTACTTCACCACGGCCGGGTGCGCTATCTGCCCACTGAGCGTTGGCAGTGCGCGTCAGTTGCGCAACAGGTTCCGATTCCGAAAGGAGCCAGCGTCCGGCGAACACCGCCGCGATCAAGAGCGAAGCGGCCAGCGCCGCCGCGGCCAGCCAGCGTCGCCGTTTTCCTGGCGAACGCGTTTTTGGCGAGCGCATTCTTGGCGAGCGGGGGGCGTGAGCCCCCTGTTTCTGAGCGGGAATCAACGGGGGGCTGACGCCCCCCGCTTGCGCGGATGGTTCGCCCACCCCCGCCAGGAGTTCTTGCAGAGACAGCGTGTCGTTGATGTATTGCACGTAGAGTCGCCGCGCGACCGGATCGTTCAAGAGCAGAGTCTCTAGCCAAAGTAGTTCTTCGTCCGTCATATCGCCGCCGGCGCGGCGCATGATGAGCATCGCCAGTTCAGCGCGGAGTTCATCGTTGTTCATCCCTGCTCCTCCTGCCGCTGTCGCTCTTCGATGCAACGCTGCAACAGCGTGCGGATTCGCGAGAGAGCCGTGTAGAGCGAACCGACGCTGCGCCCTTCCGTGTCGGCGATTTCCTTGATAACGGCTGACGGCGCATAGCATCGCGCGAGCAATTCGCGGCTTCCCTTGCCCAGGCGAGTGAGGCACTCGCGCAGATGGACCAGCCTCCGCTGAGCCGGGCCTTCGTCGGCGGCCGTCTCGGCCTCGACCACACCCATCACTTCCGCACGAAAGTAAAGCCGCGAGCGTTGCGACTGTTTCTGCCTGGCCAACACCAGATAGCGTGCCACGGTGCATGCCCAGGCGCCAAAATCTCCATCCGGCCGATACTGGTCGAACTGCTCCCACAGCCGAACGCAGGTGGCCTGGACAATCTCGTCGGCCTCGTGCCAATCGGGCACAATCGAGTGGACGAACGCGGCCAACCGCCGATCGTGCCGCTTCAACAGCCGCACAAACTCGGTCCCCCGGTCGGCTTTAGTTTCGAGGTGGTCGTCGGACATTGAGTCGGCACTCGAAGTGCGCGGAACGGGCGCAATTTAGCCATAGTGGCTCCTATCAATGTAAGCCTATAGAGGGAAAACCTTACAGGTGGCTTCCAAGTAGGTTCCGCCTGCCGGCTAAAAAGCCCAAAGACTGGGGGTAAGAAAGTAGTCCGGTTTTGTTTCATCCATGCTGTAGGCGACTGACGGCCCCGCCCCCTGCGAGCTCGCCTCGCAGGAGCGAAAGTTTGCCGAGCTTCGGCGATGTGGCTCCTGGGTTCTCTTTGCGTAGCTTCCCCTTGCCGCCCGCCACGGCGGGCGGCAAGGGGAAGCTACGCAAAGTGCATGGAAGGCGGGGTGGCTGCTGGCAAGCCGTAAATCTGGTGCTCCTGTGAGGCGAGCTCACAGGGGGCAGGGAACGAAAACGGGATACAACACAGAGTTTCCAAACCACAGCTTTTGAGCAGGTCAGGCGTTTGGCCAACTAATCCAGCGCCTTGCTCAAACCGGGCACCTGCTCCACGCCGACCGGGATTTTGGCCGTGGAGTCCTTCACCGCGCCCCCTATCGGCTCGGCTCGGCCCCCCAGGTAGCGGGCCAGGAACGCTTCGGTGACAGCGTAGAACGCCATATTGTTCTCCGGCCGGGCAAAGCCATGCCCTTCGTCTGGGAACAAGACATAGGTGACCGGGATTCCCTTCTTTTGCATCGCTTTGACGATCTGGTCCGCTTCGCTCTGCTTGACGCGGGGGTCATTGGCCCCTTGGGCGATCAACAGCGGCCGTTCGATACGATCTACGAAGTTCAGCGGCGAACGCTTGTTGAGTTCCTTCAGTCCCTCGGGCGTGGTGTGATCGCCCACGCGGTCCTTGAACATTTGCAGTGCCGGAGCCCAATAGGGCGGAATCGTTTGAAGCAGTGTCACCAGGCTCGAAGGGCCGACGATATCGACGCCGCAGGCGAACAGGTCGGGTGTAAACGTCAGGCCGACCAGCGTGGCATATCCGCCATAGCTGCCGCCGATGATGGCTATCTTCTTGGGATCGGCTATGCCCTGGTCCACCGCCCACTTCACGGCGTCCACCAAGTCGTCGTGCATTTTGCCGGCCCACTCTTTGTTGCCGGAGTTGATGAACTTCTTGCCGAAGCCGGTGGAGCCGCGGAAGTTGACGCTTAGCACGGCGTAGCCGCGGTTGGCCCAGAGTTGATGTTCAGGGTCATAGCCCCAACTGTCGCGCGCCCAGGGTCCGCCGTGAACCGACAACACCATCGGCAGCGGCTTGGCCGGCTTGCCATTTTGATCGGTCCCTGGCGGCAGGCTGTAGTAGCTGACCAGGGGCATGCCGTCGCGGGCTTTGATCACGGCCGAATGCATGTGAACCAGCGGCAAGCCGTCCAGCGCCTTGCGGCTGACGAAGAGAAATGTCGTTTTCTTGGTGTTCCGATCGAAGTGGGAATAGCGCACCGGGCCATCGTCCACCATCTCGGCGACGATCCACTGCTTATCGTCCAGCGACCAGCCGGCGATGCCCAGTTCCCCCTTCGCATTCTTCTCCAGGAGTTCGAGATCCTTCTTCACCTCGGGGTCGAACACCTGCCGCTGGCGGCGATCGTAGGTGAAATTGACGGCCTGGATGGTGTTCTCCGTGGGATGCGATTTGATCGAACCGAGGTCTGCCCTGGCGTCTTCGGCGATCAGCTTCTTCTCCCCCGTCTTGAGGTCCAGCGACATCAGCGCGCTGGTGTCCCGGCCGCGGCTGTCGCGCAGATAGAGCACGTCGCCGGTCTTGTTGAATCCCATCAGGCTGGTGTTGGAAGTATCTTCATTGGGAACCTTGAGAAACTCCTTCCAGCCTTCCTTGCCATCCGGCTGGAAGTAGTCGATCGTCCCGTCCTTGGCATACTTGGTGGCGAAGCGGATCCCATAGTCTTCGTCGGTGACGAAGCCGGCAAAGTCTTTGTTCTTCTGCACCAGCTTCTTCTCTCCGGTGAGAAAGTTCATTCGATAGATATCGTGGTAGCGGGGATCGCGATCGTTCAGCCCGATGAGAATCTCGTTCGGGAAGCGATGGCTGACGTTTTCAATCTCGGCGCGCACCGGCGCGGACTCTTTGTCTCCCGGCTTTGCACCGGCCTTGGCTTCGGGCGCCGGGGTGAGGTTGCGGATCTTGTCCGTATCCAGATCGATACAGTAGATCTTGTAGTTCTCGTCACCGTCGGTGTCTTGCGAATAGAGAATGTGCTTGTTCGTAAACGCCCAGAAGAACGAGGACACGCCGCGATGTTTGTCGTGGGTAATCGGCCGAGCGTCGGAGATATCGGTTAGCGGCGCTACCCAGACGTTGATCACGCCATTCTCCGGCGCGAGAAAGGCA
>JAIOPX010000070.1 GCA_021413705.1 Planctomycetota bacterium
CAGCAGATCAAGGTACTTCAGCCCTTGAATGTCGCGCTCCCGCAACGGACTGCGTTTCGTCGCCACTGCATTGCTCCTGTCAACTTGGCAGTCGCCAAACTAACAGAATGCCATGCGCAAATCCCGTGCCGAACATGCGTGCCTGCAGGCAACTGTTGAGGCGGTGCAAAGACGCAGGTCGTCACGGCGTTCCCGTATCGAGCGGTGAGATTGAAGTTATTGTCACTGGCGACAAATTGGGTACGTTTACGGATGCGTTTGTTGATCGCGTCGTACAAGATGCGACGACAGATCATGACGAATGCATTCGCTCACTTGCTCAGTCAATTCAGAATCGACGTACGCCAAAACTCGTCAAGGAAGTGGTTGAGCTCGGACAAAACGATGGCAAGGGGAGGTTATTCAAGTCCGAGTGCAAACACCAATTGGCGGATCTGGCGAGTCAACTAGGTATTCACGTCGGACGGTTTCTTTATGCAACGACTAAGCCCCTGTCACTAGAAAAGCGCGGAGGGTCACTAGACGTCAGCGCCGCCCGCGGTCTTGAATCGGAGGAACGGGATGAGCTCATGAAAGTGTTCGTAGGGACCGACGAGGAACCTAAGTCCTTGGTTGACGTGCCAGAAACTTTGTTGAATCATCTCGGCAATTACCGTTGGTTCGCACATCGGCTGTATATAGTTGATAATGGCAATCCCGATCTTGTCCACAAGGCGCGTGAAATCGTCGCGACATGGGACTCGTAGGAAATGAATGCCTCTGAATTGTCATCGGATTCACCGCCGCCAGTGAGCAACGGTGTCCTTGCCATCCATGCTGACTCCTGAACCACTCTCACAGCTCTGTCAACAGCACTACAATTCGCGATTGAGCGCTACGCTCACACCGAGCAGTGTGGGGACTGCCATCGCATTGTCGAGGCGTGGAGTACAGGACAGCAACCCACAAGGACTATGGCCGGACGTTCCTTGTTTGCCCGCATCCCAATTCTGGACAAAGTCCACGGGCAAGAGATAATGATGATTGTCCCGCCCCTGGCGGGGGTGGATTACCCCTACACAAACCCGTGAAATCAGAGAGACCCACGATGAGAAAGCTGCTGAGCGTGTGCGGATGGATGGTATTGGTTTTGGCCCCCTTGATGGTGCGCGCGGACGAGCCGAAGTTGCCTGAACCGAAATTCCCGGCACCCGAGAAGCAGCACCAGTGGCTTAACCAGTTTGTGGGCCAATGGGAATCCGAATCAGAAGCGACCATGGGGCCAGGACAGCCGCCGATGCGGTGCAAAGGACAGATGAACGCGCGGATGCTCGGCGGCTTCTGGATGGTGGCGGATGTGAAGACGGAAACGAAGGGGGTGGGGATGGATCTGGCCGCGGTGCTGACGCTGGGCTACGACACGAAAAAACAAAAGTATGTCGGCACCTGGATCGACTCCATGCAGAACATCATGTGGAACTATGAAGGGACGGTCGATGCAAGCGGCAAGAAAATCGTCCTGGAAGCCGAAGGGCCGAACTTCATGCTGGAGGGCAAGCTGACGAAGTTTCGGGATAGCTATGAATTCAAATCGCCCGATCTGGTGGCAGTTACTTCGTCGATGCTCGGCGCGGACGGCAAGTGGATGACGTTTATGACCGGGGAAGCACGGCGGAAGAAGGGAAGTTGAGGATACCTGATTGGAATTTGTCTGATTGCGGTTTCCCTACGGAGCGAGCGATCGTGAGTGAACGAGCCCTACACTTTTGATTCGCGCTAGACCTACCGAAGCGCGAAACATTTGAAGATAAAGCAATGCTGTCGCGGGGGAATGGATTTTTACCCCGAAGGGGTTAACTCGCGAAGCCCAGGGTAAGGCCAGGCGAGTCTTGCGAGTGTGGCCGCCACCCTGGGACGCGCCCCGCAATAATCGGTTACCCCGAAGGGGTTAGATCAACTTTGGCCTCCAACATCACAAACCGATCTAACCCCTTCGGGGTAACCAAATGTGAACCGACCCTTACCCAGGGTTGCGCCATCGCTCGTGTTACTCGCGTTGGCTGACCCTGGGCTGAGAGATGCAACGCCTTCGGCGTAGAGAGCGTTACCGGGGCAATTTCAACGGGAAGGCGTTTGCAGTGGCCGATGACATCCCGGAGTAAGGTTTCCTCGTGGTATAACCCCCACCAAAGAGCAGGCTTGCCTTTCTGGAATTGAAGTGCATAATAGAAAGCGTCGGGGACAGTTCGCTGTTCCTGGCCAGCCCGTCACCGGTACTGCCCCACCGCTGACGGGTTCTTTTTTTGCGCCCAGAAACATTTCTGGCAGAAATCTCCTTGCCCGGGCATTCGCTGCTGCGAATAATCCCCTGTCAGGACGACTTCGCAAGAGATCTTCCTGATCGCCCGTCAGCGACACCCTCTGGGACCACCGATGATGGGCCTTTTTATGCGCCCGCAGGCGAAAGCATGGGCGCACATCGGTCAGGCAGGCCGATTCCACCGCAGCAGGCTCTGAAACCTCGCCTGCACATCTTTCCCCAAGCCCTACGAACCGCACATAAATTCGGGGAAATGCTGTTTGGGTAGGCTTCTGTCCCAAATGGCCCGAATTATGCGGTGGGGTGTCTATCGATTCAGTCCCCGGGTCGGAGCGGAGGATGACACGATGCGCATCTTGGCGGTCGATGATGACCAAAGTACACGCAGGATTGTCGGCAAATTGCTCAGCGGCCGCGGCTATGAGGTAGACACAGCATCCGATGGGATTGCCGCGCTGGATCTGATCTGCCAGAGCAATTACGACTTGGCCGTGCTGGACTACGACATGCCGGCCATGAACGGGGTCGAACTTTTCCAGCGCATGACCGATTTGCGACCTGGCACCATCGCCGTTTTCTTGACGGGCCACGCTGGGTTCGACTCTGTGTTTCCCGCCTTAGAGCCCCGTATCAAGTACGTTCTTCCCAAACCGATCGAAGCGAGGACTTTGCTGGGTGTCGTGGAACGATTGCTCGGGCCGCCGACAGAAAGAGGCAATGCGGCGTCAAATGTTTCGCTGCGCTAAAAGTGAAGCTGGCCCGGATGCTGCTGCTCACTCGGGCTTTTCCAATAAGTCGATCGCAGGCGCTCCGGTGGCCGGCTGCACCTCCAGCTCCGAGCATTCCCACTTCCCACCCGACTTTTCAGCAACCACATGCAGCGTGGCAGAGCCTTTGGGGCCGGACAAGGGAATCGACAGGTCCGCATCGCCCGAGTCGTTGTGGACGTTGATGTTGCCAGTGGTGAACAGGCCGGGCTCGATCGGCTCGCCCAGGAGTTCCTTCACTCGGACATCGGCCGTGGCGCGGCTCACGGCGTCCTTGTAGACATCGGACGATCTCATCGCGCCGAAAATAATCGTCAGAATCAATCCCGCGAAGCCGCCACAGCAGACCAGCGGCGTGATGCAGCCTACCGGGACGGCCCATTTCCAGTTTCGGTTCCACCAGGTTCTTGGAGTGGCTTGATTCATGCTGGTAGGGTATGCGCAGCATACCAATGGATGGGCTTGGTTTAGGTTCCGAGCGATATTATTCGTATCGACTTGCCGAAATCTTCTCGCGCAGTAGGAACTGGTACGCTGCGCGTACCCTACGACAAAATCTTATGCACCACTTCTCCGGCCACGTCGGTCAGGCGGAAGTCGCGCCCTTGGAACCGGTAGGTGAGCTTTTTGTGGTCGATGCCCAGGAGGTGGAGCATCGTGGCGTGGAAATCGTGGACGTGGCAAATGTCTTCGACGGAGTTATAGCCCAGTTCGTCGGTGGCGCCGTAGCGAATGCCCGGCTTGATGCCGCCGCCGGCCATCCAGAGGGAAAAGCCTTTGATGTGATGGTCGCGGCCGTTGCCCTGGGCCATCGGGGTGCGGCCGAACTCGCCTCCCCAGATGACCAAGGTGTCCTTGAGCATGTCGCGCTGCTTGAGATCCTTGATCAGCGCGGCGGAGGCCTGATCGACCTCCTTGGCCACACCGGCGATGTGCGATTTGATGCTGCCGTGGAAATCCCAGTCGCGGTGATAAAGCTGAATGAAGCGCACACCCCGTTCCGCCAGGCGACGGGCCAGCAGGCAGTTGGAGCCGAATGTTCCGTCGCCTCCTTTCGTGCCATAGAGGTCCAGTATGTTTTGGGGCTCGTCCGAGACGTCCATGAGTCCCGGCACGCTCATCTGCATCTTGAACGCCAGTTCGTACTGGGCGATTCGCGTGGCCACTTCGGGGTCTTCGATCAGCCGATCCTCAATCCGGTTCAGAGCGTTGACCGCCTGCACGATGTCTTGCTGCTGGTTGCGGGTCACTCCACCCGGGTTCGACACGTAGTGAACGGCGTCACCCTTGCCGCGGAACTCGACTCCTTGATAGCGACTGGGCAAGAACCCACTGTGCCACTGCCGGGCGGCGATCGGTTGCGCCTGGCCGAAATGTCCTTCTGAGGAGAGGACCACGAAGCCGGGCAGATTGTCGCACTCGCTCCCGAGACCGTAGAGGAGCCACGAGCCCATCGCCGGCCGGCCGGAGATCGACGTGCCCGTGTTCATGAACGTATGGGCCGGGTCGTGGTTGATCTGCTCCGTCTTCATCGAGTTGACGATGCAGATGTCGTCGGCCACACTGCCGATGTGCGGGAACAGATTGCAGATGGACTGGCCCGATTGTCCGTATTTTTGAAATCCATGCTGCGGGCCAAAGCAGTTGAGCTTCTGCCCCTGCAACTGGGCGATGGGCTGACCTTTGGTGAATGACTCCGGCATCGGCTTGCCGTTCAGCTTGGCCAGTTCCGGCTTGTAGTCGAGCGTTTCGAGGTGCGAAGGGCCGCCGGCCATGTAGAGGAAGATTACCCGTTTGGCCTTCGGGGCAAAATGCAACGGATTGACCACGCCGAGGCTGGCGGAGCTTCCAGGCGAGCCGGCTGCCGGGCCGTTGTTTTCTCCCCAGGCCAACTGCGGCCCCAGCATTTGCGGCCCGAGCATCGAAGCCAGCGCGGCAGCACCCATTCCGGTCGTGCTGCGGTTGAGGAACGTGCGGCGGGAGAGGGAGGCGGCAAGATTTGAGCGCAGTGACATGGAGTTTTCCTTCCAAATCGATCGTAATCTCGGCGAGCCGTGGGCGTTAGCCCGCGGAGGTGATTGTGTGATGGTGCGACATAATGTTGTTTGGTCGAGTCGTGCTCCTCCACGGGCTGACGCCCATGGCTCGCCTGTTTTTTGGGATCTCAATTTCGCGTTATCGTCTCATGCAAGTTCAACACCGCCCGGGCGACTGAGGTCCACGCGGCCAGTTCGGTTTTCACCACATTGCTTGGCAGCGGCGATTCGCCGATGGCCAACAATTGGTCGGCCGCTTTGGGATCGGCCTGATACTCGGCCAGGTGTTTCTCGTAGAGTTTTTGCAACACTTCCGTCTCGGTGGATTCGGCCGGACGACCCAGCGTCTGTCGCATCACGTAGGCAATGCGCTCCTGAGGCGTTTTGCCTCCTTCTCGCATCGCTTTGGTGGCCAAGGCTCGGGCGGCTTCGACGTACGACGGATCGTTGAGCATGGCCAGCGCAGCCAGCGGAGTATTGCTCCGGCACCGCTCGACCGTGCATTCCTCGCGTGAGGGGGCATCGAATGCTGAGAGGCTGGGATGCAAAAACGTCCGCTGCCAGTGAGTGTAGAGGCCGCGACGGTAGAGCGAGCTGCCGTGATCCTGCTGGTATTCCCGCTTGGGAAAGTTGAGGTGCGAATAATACCCTGCGGGTTGATAGGGTTTGACGCTGGGCCCGCCGATGGTGCGGACCAGTAAACCACTGACGGCCAGGGCGTTGTCGCGCACCAGTTCCGCCTCCAGCCGGAAGCGGCCCTGCCGGGAGAGCCAAACATTGGCCGGATCGGTCTGCCGCGCCTTGGCATCACCAACGGACGATTGCCGATAGGTGGCCGACATGGCCATCATCTTCAGCATCCGCTTGGTGTCCCAATGCGAGGCAAAATCGGTGGCCAGGAAGTCGAGCAGTTCAGGATGCGATGGGGCAGCGCCCTGTGAACCGAAATCGTCGGCCGTGCTGACGATGCCGCGGCCGAACATCTGGGCCCACAGTCGATTGACGTAGACGCGAGCGACCAGCGGATTCTTGGGATCGACCAGCCAGCGGGCCAGGTCGAGCCGTGTGGCGGTTTGCTTGCCGCTGTCGATCTGCGGCATGAACTCCGGCGCGCCTGGTTTGACCTCTTCCCCCGTTTCGTCCTGCCAGTTGCCGCGCGGCAGCACGCGCATCATGCGCGGCTTCATTCGCTCGGCCACCAGAATCTCGTCCCCCTTCTTCAGCAACACCTCCCGCTGCTGCTTGAGCTTGGCGAGGGAACTGCGGATGGCCGCCAGTTCCGGCGAAAACGTGCGGTAGTAGGCGGTCATTTGCTTGCGCTCCGCTTCGGTGCGCTTGGACGCGTCTCCGCGGAGCAGTTCAATGATCTCCAGCGGCACGGCGCGTCCGTCGATTCCCTTGGCGTCGCGCGGCGTGGCCGAGGCGAGCAGTCGGAACTTGCCCAAGGTTTTGCGAGCGCCTCCCTGCTGCACGAGTTCAATCGTCAGCACAGTGGACGTACCCGGCTTTCCAGCAATGGGCGGCAGCCGCATTTCAATGGCGTGATCTTTGCCGGCCACATGATAAATGTCCCAACCGGTCTTGGGGTTGCCGTCGATGGCCGCACTGGCTGGGGCCTCGGGGCGCGAGAAGTCGGCGACGGCGTCGCTGAGTTTGATGTTGGGCCGCTTCGGTGGTTTGGCAACCATTGCACCCTTTTCACCCTTCGCACTGTTCCCACCTTTCGCACTCTTCGCACCCTTCTCCTTCTCAGAACCTGCGTTCGTTCCGGGACTTCGCCTCGCCAGAGGCTCGGCTCCAGTCCCGGCCACCCCTTTATCCTCTTCCACCTTCGCCGCCGGCTTCTCGTCTTCCCCCAGCCGCACGTTCACTTCGCTCAAGATAAACTCGCCGAAATCGCTCCTGCCAGGTCCGCTGCTGGGAAATGTAGGATCCGTGATCCCTTCCAATCGCAAGGCGTTGATTCCCACCAGGTCACTGTTGACCACGATCGTATAGGTGTCGGTTTCCGGCCCGTCCGTCAGCGCCATGATCACGCCGTCGTCCAAGATGCGCAGTCCGCGCCCGCTCTGGGTGGTGATGGACTTTGGCATCAGCGGCTTCCACTGCGGCAATTGCACCTTGGCCGTCTGTTCCCACTTGGCTTGAGCGGCTTCGATCTCCGGGCTGGTCGCGTTGATTTGCTTTTCCAGTTCCTTCATTTGTGCCGCCAGCGCATCGACCTGATTTTGCAACGGTTCGGAGAGCACGATCGAAGGTTTCTGATGTCCCACGATGACTTCGTCTAAGTCAGCAAAGAAAGCCGCGAACCGATAGAAGTCCCGCGTCAGGAACGGATCGAACTTGTGGTTGTGGCACTCGGCGCAGCCAATCGTGGAACCAAGCCAAACGGTTCCCGCGTTGCGCACTCGGTCGGCGGCGTATTTGGCGATGTACTCTTTGGCCTGAGCACCCCCTTCCGCTGTGGTCATGCCCAGCCGGTTATAGCCGGACGCGATGCGCTGCGCCCGGGTCGGCTTCGGCAACAGGTCACCGGCCAATTGCTCGGTGGTGAATCGGTCGAATAGCATGTTGCTATTGAACGCCTGGATCACATAGTCGCGATAGAGCCAGTGCGTCCGTTCCTGGTCGCCGTGATATCCTTCGGTGTCGGCATAGCGGACCAGATCGAGCCAGCGCAGCGCCATGCGCTCGCCGTAGTGAGGGGATGCGAGCAAACGGTCCACCAGTTTTTCGTAAGCGTCGGGCGACTTATCGGCGACGAAGGCTTCGACTTCCTCCGGCGTCGGTGGGAGCCCTGTCAGATCGTACGACAGTCGGCGAATCAGCGTCTGGCGATCGGCTTCCGGCGAGGGTCGCAGGCCGGCTTTATTCAACCCCGTGAGCACAAAAGCATCGAGCGGGTTCAATATCCAAGTAGTGGCGGGAAGACTGGGCGTCTGTGGCCTGGCCGCCGGTTCATACGACCAGTGATGGCTATAGGGCGCACCTTGGTCGATCCACCTGCGCAGGATTTCAACCTGCTCCGGCTTGATCGCAGGGCGACCGGAGTCGGGTGGTGGCATCCGCTCGTCGGGATCCTGACTTGTAATATGTCCTATCAAAGGACTCTTGCCCGACTGGCCAGGGCGGATGGCACTCTTGATCGCCAGCTCGCGCACATCCAGCCGCAGATCGGCCTCGCGATGGCTGTCGTCGGGGCCATGGCAGGTGAAACAGGAATTGGCCAGGATCGGCCGCACTTGGAACTGAAAATTAACCGGCGTGTCACCCCGCACAACTGGAGAGGCAACGAGAACTCCAAGAGCAGCGCCCAAAGCGAAAAACAGCCGTGACATGAGACCTCTCGAAATGGCGGAGACTGGTCAGGCGGGAGGATCGGCGGGATTTAGTATCACAATCTAGTATAACAAATTGAGGCCCAACGACCAACTCTTGGCCGATGATACTGCTCCCCGTGCCGCCGCTCGGCTCACGTCACACATATCTCCATGCCGCTGGTCCAATCCAAGGGAGTTGGTCCAGCATTGCCCAACCCCTGGAGTGGGGTGAACTATTGCTTGACTTGGCTATCCAAAGTTGGGACAATCACAGGCGGAACGGGTGCTAGAACTGGCACAGTCGCAGGCGATCTTGGCAATCGCCACCCCACGCGCAGCCGGGGGCCAGCACCCGAACAGAGGCGATCCCGGAACAGAGAATGAGAGGCTTTCGATGGTACGCTCCCTAGCGCGCTTGCGCGCGCACGCAGGTTCGCGCCGGCGCGCGAATACTACAGCCCCGCAATTCCGTGCGCGCGGCTTCACCTTGGTGGAATTGTTGGTTGTTGTTGCCGTGATTGGCATCCTCGTCTCCTTGTTGCTGCCGGTTCTCGGAGCGGCAAGAGAAGCCGCCCGCTCGAGCGAATGCCAAGGAAGGCTCAAGCAGATTGGCCTGGCGCTGGCGAAGGCGACCGCATCGACCCCGCCTGCGCGGCTCAAAGCGGCAAACCTCCCGCAGACGCTTGCGCCCTCGCTGGGAGACGATCCGCGCATCTGGACTTGTCCCAACGCAGTGGGGGAACCCTCAAGCTTCGGAATCAATTCACGCAGCTATCGGATGCAGACTTCCGATGTCATGAAGATTGTGGCGCTCGACTATCGCAAGCAGGTGGCCGACGTCGTAGGCCATCCTCCCGCCGACGACTGGGCACAGCAATCGGCGCCCCGGCATCGGGGCTCGTGCAACGTGTAGCTTGTCGTTGCATTGAGAACACATAGAAAACTTAGGTAGTGGGTCAGTTTGAAATTGTGGGTATGCGGCAAAGTATCCGCTTTCCAACCCATCTGACACTGAAAAAAATTGCCCCCGCAATCAATAAATCCACCAGAAGCGCAGCATAGGCCAGGCGGCCCCCCTGCCATTCAAAAGTGTTCATGACACACCACTCAAATGGCGCAATTGGCCACCCACGAAAGAACATGAACCTGGTGATTGGGTCTAGCTCCTGGGGCGCTCCGATGGAGTTGTACCAAAAAAAGTGAACCTTTCCGGAGATGCGGAGATTTGCCCAGAAAAGAACACCCAACGTGACGGCCTGGATTCCAAGCAATGCCAGACGCGACCTCGACAAGTATGTGCTCGTTTGATTGGTGACCATGCCCCGATTCTACCACCCCAGCAGATTGGCGTTGACTACCCGGAAATGCGATGTGCGCGTGAAAGGGGGCATCTACTTCACGCCTGGGTGGTGCCTGCGCTGCCAGGGTTGCAATTCTGACGGCCGCCGATTTAGATGTACGCTGACGGCCAGTTGCCCACCTGCGTGCTCCTACCCCCCTCCGGCCAGTGGACTCGTCTATGCTCCCGTTCCTCGCCAAGGTTTGCAGTCGCAATCCATCTACCTTCCCACGCTATATAGTTTGGAGCAATTTTACCCGCATTTCCTTCCCAAGCGTGGTTCTGACAATCCTGCTTTTGCCGGCGCTTGGAGCAGCGCCCGCCGAAAAACCTGCGTCTGAGCCGCGGATCAAGATTCCCGAAGGGTTTCAGATCGAGCAGGTCGCCGGACCGCCGCTGGTCGATCGGCCGATTTGTGCGGATTTCGATGAGCTGGGGCGGCTCTATGTGGCGGAGTCGAGCGGTTCGAATGATCCGATTGCGGTCCAGAATCAAAAGCTGCCGCACCGCATCCTGCGACTGGAAGATACCGATGGCGACGGGCGGTTCGACAAACGAACCGTGTTCGCCGACAAGATGATGTTGCCCGAGGGGGCTATGTGGCACGACGGTTCGCTCTACGTGGGCGCTCCGCCTCATATCTGGAAGCTCACTGACACCAACAACGACGGCGTGGCCGACCAGCGCGAGCAGTGGCACAAGGGACAAACCCTCGGCGGTTGCGCCAACGATATGCACGGCCCCTATCTGGGGCCCGATGGTTGGTTCTATTGGTGCAAGGGTGAGTTCGCCCAGGCCACCTATCAGCGGCACAACCGAAAACCGCTGGTCACCAAGGCGGCCCACGTATTTCGCAGGCGTCCTGAAGGGGGGCTCGTTGAGATCGTACTCACTGGCGGTATGAACAACCCGGTCGAAGTAGCTTTCTCGCGCGGTGGCGAACCGTTTCTGTCCAGTACATTTCTGGAGAATCCACAGCACGGCAAACGGGACGGACTGGCTCACGTCATCTATGGTGGCGTCTACGGCAAGCAGTTCGGCATAGTCGAGGAACATGAACGCACCGGACCGCTATTGCCCGTTTTAACGCAGCTAGGAAGTGCTGCCCCCTGCGGCTTGGTACGCTTGGAAACCGACGGCCTGGGAAAAGAATATGCTGAGAACCTGCTGGCTTGCCAGTTCAACACGCACAAAGTCAGCCGACACGTACTGGTTCCCAACGGCGCTTCGTTCACGACCAAGGACGAGGAGTTTGTCAGCAGCAGCGACGTCGATTTTCATCCTACGGATGTGCTAGAAGATGCCGACGGCAGCGTGCTGGTCGTCGATACCGGCGGTTGGTACAAGGTCTGCTGTCCTACGTCCCAATTGCATAAGCCCGATGTGCTGGGGGCGATCTATCGTATTCGCAAGATCGGGGCGCTTCGAATTGCCGATCCGCGCGGCACAGCTATCGAATGGTCCAAGCAGACGGTCGAGCAGTTGACGGGGTTCTTAGCCGATCCACGCCCAGCGGTGCGAAGTCGTGCGGTTGGTTTATTGACCAAACAGGGGGCAACCGCAGTTCCGGCGCTGGCAAGCCTCGTGCAGAAATCGGAGAACGCCACAGCACGGCTGGAGGCCGTCTGGACGCTCACGCGAATCCAGGATGCCGCCGCCCGGGAAGCGGTTCACTTGGCCTTGGAAGACAAAGTCGAGCAGGTGCGACAAGCGGCCCTGCACAGTATTGCCCTGTGGCGCGATGCCAAGGCGAGCGAGCGCCTGCTAAAGATGGTTGGCCCGGGAAATTCGCTTCCCAATCGCCGTGCCGCCGCCGAAGCGTTGGGCCGCATTGGCAAACCCGAGGCTGTGGGCGCGCTGTTGTCGGCAGCGGCCAACTGCCAAGATCGGGCGTTAGAACACTCAATCATCTACGCCATGATGGAGATCAACGATCCGAATCCGGTGCGGGCGGGACTGGCTTCGAGCCACCCTGGCACGGTGCGGGCGGCGGTGATCGCGCTGGACCAGATGGATCAGAAGACACTCAAGGTCGAGGATGTGGCGCCGCTGCTGGCCGTCCAGGGCGATTCCATCCGCGATGCCGTGTGGTGGGTTACGGATCGCCATCCCGATTGGGCTCCGGTAGCGACCGCCCAATTGCGTAGCCGACTGCTTGACCCGCAGGCCTCGGCCGAAGAATTGAGCAAGTTGTCTGCACGGCTGGCCTTGTTTGCAAGGCAGCCGGCGGTGGCGGAGTTTGTGTTGGGAGCGCTGCGCAGCCCCACCACTCCCACGCCGACCAAACTGGCGCTCCTGACTATCATTGCCTCCCGCGGGCCTCAGCAACTTCAGGGAGCCTGGGTGGATGCCGTGCTGGATTTGCTTTCGTCACCCGATCAGATATTGATGGCGCGCACCGTCTCGACACTGCGCGGGTTGGCGGGAGCAGCGCTCGACGGCCGGATTGTGGCCCGCCTGCAACAATTGGGATCCGAAACATCGGCCCCCGCCGTGTTCCGCTTGGAGGCATTGGCCACCGCGCAGGCCGCCGGCGCTGTGGCTCGCAAGGGACGCTCTTCCACTTATGAACTCAGCGAAGAACTGTTTACCTTCCTGGCAGGCAACCTATCGCTTCAGCAGCCTCTTTCCACTCGGCTGCTAGTCGTCGATATCTTGCTGGGCTCGAAACTTTCGGCTGGCCAGCGCGACAAACTGTGCGCTGCACTGGCCAATGTTGGGCCGGTGGAGTTGATGCGCTTGCTGCCCGTGCTGGTGCAGCGCGGCAACTTGGAACTCGGCAAGAAACTGCTCGCCATGCTGGCCGATCACGCGGCGCTGACATCGCTCGATGCCAAGGCTCTGCAAACGTCGCTCGCTGGCCTCGATCCGTCGCTGGCCGCCGACACCAAGAATCTGATAGACAGGATTGACGCCGCCAACGCCGACAAACTCCGGCAGTTAAATGCGATGATGGAAGTGGTCAAACAGGGCAATGTGGCCCGCGGGCAGCAGGTGTTCTACAGCACCAAGGCCTCCTGCTCCGCCTGCCACACCGCAGGCTTCCTGGGGGGCAACGTCGGCCCTGGCCTGGGGGGCATCGGCCGCATCCGCACCGAGCGCGACCTGCTGGAGGCCGTGCTATTTCCCAGCGCCAGTTTCGTGCGAACCTTCGAGCCGGTCATCATCGACACGAAGGACGGACTGACCTACACGGGGGTCATCAAAGACGAAAACGAGAGTGAATTGGTGCTGGCCGTCGATGCCACCAAGACGGTGCGCATTCCCGTGGCCGACATCGAAAAGCGGGCCGATTCCAAAGTCTCCATCATGCCCGCCGGGTTGGACAAGCAGCTTACGCCCCAGGAACTGGCGGATCTGATTGCGTTTCTGAAAAACGCGGAGTAAAGTAGCATGGGCTTCCTAGCCCGTGTTGAATTGGGACGGGCTGGGAAGCCCATCCTACATCCCTACGAGTCCAACGTACCCTTGGTGCTTGGCACACCAGGCATTCGGGGATCAGCCTCGACGGCCATTCTCAGCGCCCGTGCCGTCCCCTTAAAAATCGCCTCGGCGATGTGGTGGCTGTTGCGGCCATGATGGACCAGGATGTGCAGATTGCACAGCGCGTTGGCCGCCGTGGCCTGCCAAAAGTCTTCGACCAGTTCGCTGTCGAACTCCCCGATCTTCGCCGCCGGGAACTTTGCATCGAAGTGGAGCGCATAGCGCCCGCTGAGATCGATCGCCACGGTGACCAGCGTCTCTTCCATCGGCAGCGTAAAGTGGCCGTAGCGGCGAATGCCCGATTTGTCACCTAGAGCCTTTTTCAGAGCCTGACCGAAGGCGATCCCCACGTCCTCAACCGTGTGATGCTGGTCCACATGCAGATCGCCGGTCGCGGCGACCTTCAGATCGATGGCTGCGTGCTTCGTCAGCAGCGTCAGCATGTGATCGAAGAAGCCGACGCCCGTATCAACGTCGGCCGAACCGGAGCCATCGAGATCCAGTTCCAGCCGGATATCGGTCTCGGCCGTTTTGCGTTGGATTTGTGCAGTGCGGGACATGGAGGAAGGGGTTAGGGGCGAGGGATTAGGGGATAGAGAGACACAGGAACAATGAGATCTCCTTTTACATCATCGGCCCCATCAGGGTCAGCAACGCATCGATCTGCTCGTCGGTGCCGATGCTGATCCGCAGGCCGTCCCCCCAGCCTGCATAATCCATGTATCGCACGAGCACCCGCTGGGCCTTGAGTTGCTCGTAAATCGGTCGTAGCGGCTTTGACGGATGCGTCGCCCAGACAAAATTGGCCTCCGAGGGAACCACCTTCAGTCCCATGGACCGCAGCGCCTCCGTCAGCCGCAGACGTGTGGCGATGATTTTCGCGCGCGTGTCCACCAGCCAGCGCTGGTCGTCGATCGCGGCAGTCGCCCCGGCAATCGACAACGCATCGCAATTGTACGAGTCTTTGACTTTTACGAGTTGCTCGATCATCTGCGGCTGCGCCACCAGAAAGCCGAACCGCAGGCCGGCCAGGGCGTAGGACTTACTCAACGTCCGGGAGACCAGAATCTTCTCGCTGCGCTTTACCAGATCGAGACAGTCCGTCCGCGCGAAATCAACGTAGGCTTCATCCACCACGAGAGGGCAGGGGAGGCGCTCCGCAAGTTCCAGCACGCGGGCAGGTTCGATAATCGTTCCCGACGGGCTATTGGGATTCGGCAGCATCGCCAACTTCAATCCCTCGGCCGGCGCGGCAAAGGCATCCGGCAGCGACCAGTCGGCCGCAAACGGCACTTGCTCGGAGGACGCACCCTGCAATTCAGCCAACGTGCCATAGAGGATATAACTGGGGCGAGGGAAACGCAGCTTGTCGCCACGCCCCACAAACGCCCGCGTAACAATCGTCAGAATATCGTCGCTGCCGTTGCCGCAGAGAATCCAATCGGGCGAAACGCCGAACAACTCCGCCGCCCGGGTGCGAAACGCCGTTCCCATGGGATCAGGATAGCGCCCCAATCCCCGCTCAACCGCCGCCGCGATCGCTCGCCCGACCGCGGGCGACGGTGGATAAGGATTCTCATTGGTATTGAGCTTGATGAACTTTCCCCCCTGGGGCTGCTCGCCCGGGATATAGCCGGCCATCGCTTCGATTTCTGGACGGAAGTAGGTCATGACAACCTCACATCGACGCTGGCCCGATGCGCCGTCAGTCCTTCGCGATCAGCCAATTGGCGGACATCATCCGCCGCTTGCGTAAGCGTTTCTCGTGTGAAGTGAATCACGCTCCCCGCCCGCAGAAAACTATTGGCGGACAGACCCGAGGCAAACCGGGCAGTTCCTCCCGTGGGCAACACATGCGAGGGGCCGGCTGCATAGTCTCCCACGGCCACTGGCGAATATGGTCCCAGAAAAATCGCTCCGGCGTTTACATAATCCTTCACACGAGTCTCAGCATCAGCCGTGGCAATGTGCAGATGCTCGGGTGCAATCTCATTCGTCAACGCGGCTGCCGCGGCGGCATTGGGGACCAGAATCAAGGCTCCAAACTGCTCCAGGCTCTGCCGAGCCAGGTCGCCGCGCTCCAAGTGTGCCAACTGGCGCGACAATTCCGCCGCCGTTTCGGCCCACACGCGCTCGCTGTCGGTCACCAACAGGCTTGCGCCAGGCGCATGCTCCGCCTGGGCGATCAAATCGGCTGCTGCGTATTGCGGCGAAGTCGTCTCATCTGCCACGACCACCACTTCGCTCGGCCCGGCGATCGAATCAATATCGACCGTGCCAAACACATGCTGCTTGGCCAGAGCGACGAACAAGTTGCCGGGGCCGACTATCTTGTCCACGCGAGGAAGCGCGTCGATCCCGTAAGCTAACGCCGCCACGGCCTGAGCGCCACCAACCCGGTACACTTCGGTGACTCCCAACTCGTGACACGTCGCCAGCAGATCGGTGTTATAGGCACCGAACTTTGTGGGGGGCGCGACAACCGCCAGTTCGCTCACGCCAGCCGCCAGTGCCGGCACGGCAGTCATCAGCACGGTCGAGGGATAGGCCGCAGCACCACCCGGGACGCAGATGCCGACTCGGCGTAGCGGCAAATAGCGCTGGATCAGGTAGCCGCCTCCTTCAATATCCACCCTCACATCGCGGTGGAGTATCGCTTGTTGAAAGCGATGAATATTCGCCCGGATCCGGCGAATCGATTGCAGCAAGGCGGGATCAGCCGCGGCATGGGCGGCGGCCAACTCGGCCGGCGTCACGCGGAGCGTCTCCGGCGTCACGTCGGCCCGGTCGATGCGCTTCGAATAGTCCAGCACGGCTGACAGCCCCTGTTGCAGGACATCGCCGCAGATTTGCTCGACCACTTCCCGCGGCGTCAAAGGCCGACCAAATCCCTCTTCCGTTCGCCGCCGACCTTCCTCGCTGACAACAGCACCCTGGAGGCTCAGCCGTTGACGAATCACCGCCAACCGCGGCGTCATATCGCCACGCCGGTAGTCGATGCGCTCGATATTCAAAGTGTCCTGAGGCATGGTGCTCAATTCGTAGCGGGGGGAACGCAGCGACTGCGATTTCAAGGCAATTTCTGATAAACTTCGCAAGTTGTCCATTGTGACCACGAGTGTCACCCAGGAAAAGCCCCGCACTATGACACTTCACACCCCCTTGCAGGTTCACTCGCTCCACCATCCATGAACACTGAAGACATCCTCGATTATCGCAGCGATACGTTCACGCGTCCCACGCCTGCCATGCGCGCCGCCATGGCGGAGGCCGAGGTCGGCGACGACGTGTTTGACGAAGACCCCACCGTCCACCGCCTCCAGGAGAAAGTGGCCGCGATGCTCGGCAAGGAGGCGGCCCTGTTCGTGCCGTCCGGCTCGATGTCGAACCAGATCGCCGTGCGGCTCCATTGCGATGGGGGCGACGAGTTCCTCTGTGAGGCCGGCTGCCACATTTACAACTACGAGCAAGGAACATTCGCCCAATGGGGTGGCGTGGTGGCCCGAACCATCCAGGGTGATCATGGCGTCCTGAAACCCGAGCATTTTGTAGACATGATTCGCCCCGAGAACGACCACAGCGTCCGCACGCGATTGGTCACGCTTGAAAACACTCACAACCGCGGGGCCGGGCGAGTCCAACCCTACGGCCACGTCGAAGCGATTTGCCGTTGGGCGCACGACCATGGCCTGCGCACTCACCTCGACGGCGCAAGGCTCTGGAACGCCGCCGTGGCCACCGGCATTTCGCCGGCCCGCTGGTCGGCCCACTTTGACACGGTGAGCGTCTGCTTCTCCAAAGGCTTGGGCGCGCCGGTCGGCTCCGCTCTGGCCGGCCCGCGCGACATGATCCGCCGCGCGCGACGGTTGCGTAAATGCCTAGGCGGCGGGATGCGGCAAGCGGGCATCATTGCCGCGGGTGCGCTTTATGCACTGGAGAATCATGTCGATCGACTGTGCGAAGATCACGCCCACGCTCGGCAACTGGCCAGTGCGATCCGCGATGTGCCAGGGTTGGAACTTGTTCCACCCGAGATCGACACAAACATGGTAATCTTCCGCGTGGCCGAGCAGCTTGGCACCGCGGCAGAGTTTTGCGAGCGGCTGAAAGCGGAAGGAGTATCGATGCTGCCGGTGGGGCGGCAGCTTGTGCGGGCAGTGACTCATCTGGATGTGCCGGCAGAGAGCGTGGGAAAAGCGGAGGAGGCAATCAGTAAAACTGTAGTTCGATGACTACAAAGCAGGGACGAATTCGAGCCACACAGCGGAGTATCTTCAATGACACTGGATGATGTATTACCAAAGATTCTGTCACTATCAAGGGTCGACCGTCTGCAACTCGTCCGACTACTTGTCGCCGATCTGGCACAAGAGGATGAAGTTCCGCTCTTCATTGAAGGGCAGGACTATCCCGTCTGGTCTCCCTTCGATTCCACTGAAGCGGCTGTGATCTTGGAACAAGCTTTGAATGAACACCGCGGTTCAACTTGATGGCGGACAACATTCAATAGAACACGGTGATCTTCACAGCCGCTCATAACGCTCAAAACGGTACCCAAGCCCAGAGGCCAGGTCCACTTCTGCCTGCCCAGGTTCAACGAGCTGCCACTGCCCCATATCGAACGTGGGAAAATACGTGTCTCCCTCCACCGCAGCTTCCACTCGCGTGATGTAGAGCCGATCCGCCATTGCCAGTGCTTCCTCATACAGGCTGGCCCCGCCGATCACAAAGGCTTCCGTGTCTCCCGCTGCCAGCGCTAGTGCCGCATCGAGCGACGGGGCCACCTCAGCCCCCGCGGTTTGGAACTGTGGATTGCGGCTTACGACGATCGACTTCCGGCCAGGGAGTGCCCGCCCCAGGGAGTCCCAGGTCCGCCGACCCATGATGATCGTGTGGCCCATTGTCAATTGTTTGAAGCGTTTGAGATCGGCCGAGATATGCCACGGCAACGTGCCGCCCCGGCCGATGACTCCGTTTTCAGCGACTGCGACGATAAGGGAAAGCATGGACGTCACACCGCTACGGGAGCCTTGATGTGCGGGTGCGGGTCATAACCCGTCAGCGTGAAATCTTCAAAGCGGAATTCTAAAATATCACGCACCGCCGGATTCAGTTCCATCCGAGGCAATGCGCGCGGTTCTCGCGACAATTGCAGCCGCGCTTCATCGAGATGGTTGTTGTAGAGGTGCGCATCGCCAAACGTATGTACGAAATCTCCGGGCTGAAGCCCCGTCACCTGGGCAACCATCATCGTCAGCAAGGCATATGAGGCGATATTGAAAGGAACACCCAGAAAAACGTCGGCGCTGCGCTGATACATCTGGCATGAAAGCCGGCCGTCGAGAACATAAAATTGAAACAACAGATGACATGGCGCCAGGGCCATCTTGGGCACGTCAGCCACGTTCCAGGCTGAAACAATCAACCGCCGAGAATCAGGGTCGCGGCGAATCCGCTCGACCACCTCGGCAATCTGATCAACGTGCCCGCCGTCGGTCGTTGGCCAGGAGCGCCATTGGTAGCCGTAGACCGGCCCCAGTTCTCCGTCCGGCCTGGCCCATTCGTCCCAAATCGTCACGCCATTGTCGCGCAGCGAGCCGACATTCGTCTCGCCCCGCAGAAACCAGAGCAATTCATGGATGATCGACCGCAGGTGAACTTTTTTGGTGGTGACCAGCGGAAAGCCCTCGGCCAGATCAAACCGCATCTGGTAGCCGAAGACGCTCTGTGTGCCCACACCGGTTCGATCCGCTTTGGGCCGGCCGTTATCCAAAATATGCTGGAGAAGGTCCAGGTACTGTTTCATATCTGAACCCCTTACTTCTGCTTCGCCAGCAATTCTTCCAGCAGCTTGGCCAGCAGCTCGGGCTTGTCCTGTTTTTGCAGATGCTCGATCTGGGCCGGCTTAATCTCCAGTTTCTCCAAGGCGCCGATGATCTGCTTCCAAACCTTTTCGCGGGCCTTTCCTTCGGACAGATAGAGTTCCGTGATCAACTCACCCAGCCGCTGCAGGCCGATGGCTTCCTTGTTCTGGTAGAAATTGCGAATGATGTTTTGCTGATACTTGCTGTGCTTGGCCATGGGCTCCGTCCTGAGGAAGCGTGCTGAAGTTCGTAGGGGGGTGAGGCGACCTATCCATTGCCCGTGGCCGCCGGTAAAACCTATTCGATTCGAGGCCGCCCGGCAAGCTGGCTTCCCCCTGGCGTAGGCACTGCCGCCTGCGTATCGCCCCAGCCGCATTCCAACAAACACTTACCATGCCAGACAGTCGGCGGCAATTATTCGCATCGATGCGTGCGACCACCTTTTGGACGATGGTCAGCCGCGTCCTGGGCCTGGTGCGCGATATCGTCGTAGCCGCACTCCTGGGCCTGATTGCCGGCGGCGTGGCCGATGCGCTGGTGATCGCCATGAGCGTGCCCAACCTTTTCAGGCAGCTTTTTGGCGAAGGGGCTTTGACGGCAGCTTTTCTGCCGCCGCTGAGCCGTCGGCTAGAAACCAATCGAGCCGCGGCCTGGACGCTGGCCAGCGTGGTTCTGACCTGGCTCGCTATCGGGCTATCAGGACTGGTCTTTTTTTTGGAGTTGTTGCTGGCTGCCGCGTGGCTGATCTGGGGGGGCGACACCCGGATTGCTCTGCTCTTGTGGCTCTCCGCCATCACACTTCCCTATATGGTGCTGATTTGCCTGGCGGCGCAGGTCAATGCCGTGCTCAATACGCTGGGCCGGTTCGGCATTGGGGCCGCGATGCCTGCTGTGATGAATCTGGTGCTGATTGCCGGGGCGTTGGCGGCCCCCTGGATGACTGCCAACGCCGTGACACAAGCCTCCATCGTAGCGCTGAGTGTGCTGGTCGGTGGCATCGTCCAGCTTGGCGCGCTCTGGCCTGCACTACGAGCATTGGGGTTTCGTTACGACTATCAACCGGCCGAACATTGGGGCGAACTCAAAACGATCGTGGTCACCATGCTGCCGATGGTGCTGGGCCTGGCCGCCACGCAAATCAATGTCATGCTCGATCGGCTGATCGCCTATGGATTCTCGGGGCCAATCGGCGATCCTCAGGGTATCACCTGGCTCGGCGGCATCCACTATCCCATGCAGACGGGGGCCACCGCGGCCCTCTACTACGGCGAGCGGCTCTATCAATTGCCGATCGGCATCCTGGGCGTGGCCGTGGCGACTGTGATTTTTCCCCGTCTGGCACGACATGCGGCACGCGGGAGCAACATGCAATTGCGGGCCGATTTGACGCTCGGTTTGCGCTTGGTGATTTTCTTCTCACTCCCCGCGTCCGTCGGGCTCGTGCTGTTGGCCGAACCGCTGGCCACGTTGCTCTTTCAGCGAGGGCTTTTCACACCGGAAGACGCGGCCCGCACGGCGCGGCTGATCGCGTTGTTTGGACTTGGAGTCTGGGCCTACTGCGCCAGCCCGACACTCGTTCGCGGATATTATGCCCTGGGGAAGCACGCCCTGGCAGTGCGAATCAGCCTCATCGCCATGGCGATCAATCTGGCACTCGACCTGACACTGATCTGGCCGCTGGCCGAAGGAGGCCTGGCCGTGGCCACGGCCGTCTCGGCGGCGATCCAAGTGGGGATCCTTGCCTTTGGGCTGTGGCGGCTGGGCGCCGGCGTCATGCTGCGGCCGGTGCTGGACACACTGGCTCGCAGCGGGGTGGCGACGGCCGTAATGGGAGTTTGTTGCTATGCCTCCCTGTGGGCGCTACAGCGGACAGGAATCTCGGTAAGGTTGATCCTGGTAGCGGCTCCGCTGGGCATCTCGCTGTTGGCCTACTTGGGTGTAGCGGCGTTGCTAAAGTGCAGCGAATTGCGGTTACTTTGGGGGCGAGAAGAAGACTGATGGCGACCCGGACAGCGTGAAGGGTACGGCGCTGGCGGCCGCCGACTCACCCTTTGCCCCGTGCGGATGTTGGGATAAACTAATGCATTAGTTTTGGATCAGCCGCCGGGCGCTAGCCCCCGGTTCGTGCGTCAAAAACCGGGGGCTAGCGCCCGGCGGCTGATTTGTGGCCCTCCACTTCCGAGAATCGCATGCCCACCGTCAAGTTCATCAACGAAAAGAAAGAAATCGAAGTTCCCGCCGGGACCGATATTCGCCATGCCGCCTTGATGGCCGGGGTGAACATCTATCAGGGGATCAACGGCTTTGGTGCCACGATCAATAAGTTCATCAACTGCCACGGCCTGGGTTGCTGCGGCACCTGCTCGGTCAACGTGCTCAAAGGGATGGAGAACACCACCGAGCCAGGCATGATGGAGCGGATGAAGTACAAAGGGCTGCCGATTCCCGATCTGGCCTGCATGCAGTACATCGGCAACGAGGCCACGATGCGTCTCTCCTGCAAGACAAAGATCACCGGCGACATCGAAGTGGAAACCGGGCCGCGGCTGAACCTTTTTGGCGATAATTTCTTTAGCTAGAAACAGCGTGGGTGCAAGCACCCACCCTACGTGTTGGGACGCTCGCGTGAAGCAGATCATCGCCATTGTGCGCCCCTTTCTGGCCGAGAAAGTCCTCGAAGCCCTGCGGCTCTCACCCTTGCAAGCTTGCACCGTTCGCGAGGTGAAAGGCTACGGCCGCCAGAAGAGCTATCTCGACCAGTACGGCGACAGCGAATACTCGCTGGCCTACCTGCCCAAGGTGGAAATTACCCTCTGGGTGGACGACGCCCGAGCGGAAGAAACCATGCGCCGCGTGGTGGAAGTCGCCCGCACAGGCCGCATGGGTGACGGGAAGATTTTCATGTTACCGGCAACTGCGGTTGCGGAGGTTAGGGAATTCTAAAGTAGGCCTCGCCTGCCGGGCGTGGCCTGGGTTTCACGGTTGGATCTATCTCGCTAACCGGGCCTTCGTAGTAAGTTTTGAGCGGCGCATGCAACCCAGGCACCGCCCGGCAGACGGAGCCTACTTATAGCGTCTTATCCAGCGCCTCCGCCACTTTCCGGCAGCGGCGCATTACCTGTTTGAACTGCTCGAAGTTGAGCGTCTGGTAGCCGTCGGACAGCGCGTTTTCCGGGTCGGGGTGAACTTCGATAATCAGCCCGTCGGCGCCAGCAGCAACGGAGGCCGTACACATATCGGGAACCAGGTAGGCGTGACCCGTGCCGTGGCTGGGATCGACCACCACTGGCAGATGGGTCTTCTGGTGCAGGTAGGGGACCGTGGCCAGGGGCAAGGTGAACCGCGTGTGCGCTTCGAAGGTTCGCACGCCGCGCTCGCAGAGCATGACGTTCGGGTTGCCGGCGTCGAGAATGTATTCGGCGGCCAGCAACAACTCTTCCACCGTGGCGCTGGGACCACGCTTGAGCAACACCGCCCGCTCGGTGCGGCCGACCGCCTCGAGCAACCGGTAGTTCTGCATGTTCCGGGCGCCGATCTGCAACACCTCGGCATATTTCGCGACCAGGTCCACGTCTTCGCTGGCCACGACTTCGGTGACGATGGCCAGGCCCGTCGCATCCCTGGCGGCGGCCAACATTTTCAGCCCGTCCTCTTTTAGCCCTTGGAAGCTGTAAGGACTGGTGCGTGGCTTGAACGCTCCACCGCGCAGGGCGGTGGCTCCGGCCTCGCGAACCGCCACGGCGCAGGCCAGGATTTGTTTCTCGGTTTCAACGCTGCACGGCCCGGCGATCACGCCGATCTGATTTCCACCGACCGACAGGCTGCCGGCGGTGACGACGGTTCGCTCGGGCTTCACTTCACGGCTGGCCACCTTGTACGGGGCCGAGATGGGCACGACTTCAGCGACGCCGGGGCCGCTTTCCAACGATTCTTTGTTGCCATCGCGCTTCACACCGACGGCGGCGATCACCGTCCGTTCGGCCCCCACGATGACGTGGGCCTTCAAACCCAGCGATTCCACCTGGCGGACCATGTGTTGAACTTGATCCGGCGTAGCGCCCTGCTTCATAACGACGATCATTGCAGCAAACTCCCATTTACGACGACACGCAGGCGACAGATCACCCCGCGATCGGCGAGGCAAACAAAAAACCCCGCCGACCTTACTCGGGTCGCGGGGCCGTTACTCTTGTCGCTTGTGAGGTGGAACTACAAACCCCCTCCGGCCCAGCGACCCGCAGGGCTAAAGTAAAACCAGAAGCTAAACCAGCGGAAGGAGGTTCCCATGTTGGTCTATTTTCGTCAAAGCCCGTGGCGGAATCAAGGGATTAGAGAATATTTATCGCCCAGGTGCCATGACAGCAGGCGTAGCAACCCGTAACATGGGCTTCCAGCCCGTGTTGCAGTTACACAGGCTAGGAAGCCCATGCTACTTGAGGGTGACGGGCTAGGAAGCCCATCCTACTTCAGTGCCGCTTCCACTTGCACCTGGATCGGATAAGGCTGACTCACCACCAGCGCCCGGCTGGCGGAATCGAAGACCACAATACCTTCGCCCCCGTCGGGTAGCCATGAACCCGGGGCAACCTCTCGCCTTAGCTTGGCCACCATGGCCTCCCCCGCCTTGGCGTTCTGCCCGAAGGAATAGACCTCCACCATCGGGCTGCTCCGCAACGTCTCCGACGTGGTGATCGACAACGTCTTGGGGCCAATGGGCTGCCAGGCGAGCCCCAGCGGAGTGAGCAATTGATCGAGCGTTTTGGGCAACGGCAAATCTTCAATGTGGATCTTGGCCTTGGCCTGCGGATTGATCCCATAGCGGGCCAGGGACAGTTCATCGATCTCGATCGCCACGCCGCCGCGTGCCGCCAGGAGTCGCACGATTTCCGTCAGCGGTACGCCATCAGCGGCCTGAACGGAGACTTTGCGTCCCAATGCACCGGCCAAGGCGTTGCTACGCAATTGGGGAACCAGCCACTCGGAATCAATACGGCTTCGAGTAGCCAGCCCGCGAGCGACACGCAACTTCTCGCACAGTTGTAGAATTTGCCAATGCGCTTCTGCCGACTGCTCCACCACCAGCGCCCCCTCTACCACGGCCAGCTTCGCACGCCCTCCTTGCGATTGCCAGGTTTTCGGGTGTACGACCGTTCGTATCAAGTCGGCCAGGGGAGTGAGTTTTCCATTGTCAACTTCTAGATCTTCCACGGCGTAGCGAACTCTCGCCAACGGTGCGTCTTGAAGCCCGGGCACCGTGACCACAACCCGGTCTCCGGTGGCCACGAACGTCAATCCATGACTCTTAAGCACCTGCCCCAACACCTCGGCAAGCGAGGCCGCCTGAATCTCCACCGTAGCCGGATCGTCCAAAGTCATGCCGACTCGCCCCAGTGTCGCCCCGTCGCACTGAATCTTCACAGCGCCCAACGCGCCAATCGTGTCCAGCAACACGCGTAGTGGCGTAGCGGGCATTTTGATGCCTGCCAGCGGGAGAGCCAACCTGGCGGTGAGCGCTGGGCTAGGAGGGGACAACGCCTGAATCGGCCTGGAGGGGACGGAGACGGGTGGCGGAGGGGTTCGAGCATCCTTCGGAGGCGTGGGAGAAGAAGTATCGTTAACCCTATTCTCCGGTTTCCGCTCGGCAGCACTTTCATCAATGCCTTGCGCCGGCTTCGACTCGGGCAGTGGAGGAACTGGCGCCGGGCCGGTTGAGGTCGGGGGGGCCGAAGCAGGCGGCAGCTTTTCCGGCGATGCGACCGGCACCAACTTTGCTTCCACCTTGTAAGCGGCCAAAGGGAGGGGCGGATTATTTTTGTCTGTTGGTATAGCTGCTTTTGATGTTGCGCCTGGAGCATGATCAGGCGTCTTGTCAGCAGTATCTACCTTTGCGGTGAGAGGGGGAGAGCCGCCGGATCGAGTAGCGACGAACCACACTCCAAGCGTCAGCACCACCCCTGCCACGCCGCTACCGGAGAGAATCAGCCATTTCTTCCACGGTGCCGCGGCAAGAGCCGGAGCAGTCGCGGCGCTCGCCACAGGAGGAGCCACAACAGGCGGAGCGGCCTGCGAAGCCGACGCAACTGAAGGCGCTTTTGCCTTGGGAGGTGCTGCGGTCTTGGGACTGGCCGACGGCTTAGGATTCGCTGCTGGCTTGGGACTCTTGGGGGGCGCCATGGCCGTCGATGGCGCCGGCGCAATAGCGTCCGGCGGTGGCGTTACCAACACCATGCTGAAACACTTGGGGCAGTTGAAGATCTCACCCACCAACGACGGATCGTCGATCTTCAACGGCGCACTACAAGTCAGGCAATGGATGCGATAGGGCTGCATCGACACAGTCGTGATCCCTGTTCCTCAGTGCTGACAGCGCCTCTGTCCACTGCGCTTGAAGGTGAAAAACAAGCTGTGGAGATCTGACAGGCTATCGAACTATTATAAACGCTTCTGACCGGAAGCTGAACTACTTTTTGAAAATAGCCGGCAATTCTCCCCGCTCCGCAGCCTTCGCCCGGGTGGTCACCAAAATCACGTCTTCCCCCCCGCCTGCCCCCGGTTTTACCACATAAACCAGCTTTTGCACGTCGTCCGAGAGCTTTTTGACGGTTCGGTCAGGGTTGGCCTGAAGCATGATCTGGCCCAGCACCTCTTCGGCCGGCTTATTCTTCATATCCAGCCCCAACGGCTGGTTCTTGGTGATCCCATCCAATTTTAGGTCATTGCCAAGAATTTCGATTTTGACCCCCATATCGGTGCTGAGTTGCTTCAGCGCATTCTCCAGCGAATCTCGCTCGAAGGACACCGTGACCGGCAGTTTCAGCCGTTCCCAGACCGTCTTGGCCATCGCCTTTGGCTGTGTCGAAACCGTCCCCACGGTTCCGGCAGTTTCCAGCAGCAAGAGGTCGGTCGCCAAAGCCAGGTTGGCGGCCGCCTCACCCGGCAGGTAGCAGCGCACCACCGCGATCCGCCCCTCCGCGCCGTGCCGAGTGTGTTGGGCCACGGCTTGCAACATGAAGGGAAATTGCGACAACACCTCACGACTGTAAGAACCCATCGAGAGCGAAACGAGATGTTTCTGCATCAGCCGCGACCACTCATCGACGCGCGTCCGAAAATCGCGGGCCATGACTTTCGGCTTCTTGCTGCGTGCCGGATAGAGCCGCAATTCGGCGAACAACGGATCGCTCAACTGAAAACTGGCGACACCGGCCTGGGTTTCGTCCGAGGGACCAAGAAACCAATCCAGCCCTTCGCGGACGGGCGCCAACGGGCCGGGATAGAGCGTATCGCGAGCCGCTCGCAGATAAATCGGCAGGAAGAAGACGCTTACATGGCGATTGACGTCGCCAGTCTCGACAAGCGACTGAAGATTTGAATCGAGTGTGGCCAGAGCATTGCCGGCAGCCAGAATGTCGCCCAACTGAGCACTCTCGGCAACCACCATCACGTCCTTCTTATCGGGCGGAAGATAGCGGCAAAGTTCTCCTTGCTGAAAGTATCTATGCCCTCCCTTATCGACAGGCGTGGAATTGCGCCAGGCGCTTACCAACGCGCTCTCTTCGGGGCGCTGGTTGACATACGCCACTAGCGATGTGACCGGATGCGAGCCAAACGCTTCATAAAACGCAATGTCTAGGCGATCGATCTTGTCCGGCTTCATTCCTGTTTGCGCTTCGATCCAGCCAAGCAGCGAAGCTCCGGCCGGCCCCATGGCATCAAGGGTTTCTTTTCCTCGCGGTGCGGCCAGCAGGGACGCCGGTCGCAGGATCACCAACATCTGCGCACCAGGGGCGATGTACCGGATCTGCGGAACTGCCCCCTGCGTTGGAGATACCCACAAGCTGTTGCCGTCATCGGGCAGGCCGAGCGGACCTGGCGTTGACTCATCATTCGGCGCGGGCTTCGTATCGTCGGGAGGTGGCGTGACGGCCGGAGTTTTCTCGACAACCTGAGGGGGCGACGGCGTATCAATGGGTGCTTGGCGCATTCCAAGGGCCACGACAATAGCAATCAGCAATACCATTGCGCCCAACACACCTCCCACGAGCCAAAGACCTGATTTGCCTCGCGATGCAGCCATAGCCCCGGGCTCTGCCCGGGGGTCTAACGGGAAGGGATCCGCAACTTGAAAACCGGCAGTTGGAAAAGCCAGACCACCCATCCCGACTGCGTTTCCGACACCCAAGTCCGCCCCCAGAGGCGTGATGCTGATGGTTGGCACATGGCTGGCCGCAACACTCGGCACGCCATTGCCCGTCGCATTCTTGCGCTGCCGGCAAAACAGCCTCAACGCTGAAACCTTCGCACGTTGCTCCGGCGATGCCGTAACGGCCGGCGCCGCATACGGAGCCAAAGCCGCGCCGACAGCGGCCATGTCCTGATAACGAACCGCTGGGTTCTTAGCCATCATGAAGCTCACCACTCGATTGAGCCCCTCGGGCATGGGCCCGCTCTGGTCAATCGCGATGATCGGCTCCGTCGCGTGGCGGTTCATTTTTGCCGCCAGCGATTGTCGTAGCGGCCCGGAGGCAAACGGCGGTTGACCGGTAAGGAGTTCGTAGAGCGTGCAGCCGAGCGCGTAAACATCCGTCAGCGGCGTGGGCGCAGGATGCTCTTCCATTTCGGGTGCGGCATAGTCGGCCGTCCATTCATCCAGCCCGGCCGACGGTCCAAAAGGATCGCGGGCCAGAGGAAATCCTAACAGGCACACATAGTATCCATCACGCTCCGCGTGATGATTTCCCTCACGCGGAGCGTGAGGAGTACTTTGGGCGCACCACACATTTTCCGGCCGAACATCGCCATGCACCATGCCGCGCCGGTGCAATTCGCCCAGCCCCATCGCCACATTCAGAGCAACCGAGCACGCATCGGCCGGCGCCATGCGTCCCTGCGCCCGCAAATGCTCCGCCGCCGAACTCCCCTCTCGATCTTCAATCACCAGAAATTTGTACGACCCTAGATCTAATAGTTCGAAGAAAGCGCAGAGATGCTCGCTCTCGATCTCGCGCCAAGCAGCGGCAGTGGCCGCGATTGATGCCTGGCGATGAGAATCGCCGGCGGCCGGGCCGCTGAGAAACTTCAACCACACTCGCTGACCGGTCGGCACATGGACCGCTCTAAAAATCTTGCGCAGTCGCCCCTGGCTGATCCGATCCCAGATCACATAGTCGCCATAACGAAACGGACCGCTCTGTCCCAGCAACAGCACGTCGCACTGGAACCGGGTGAGAGCCCGGCGATCGATAAGCCATTCGCACAGGGTGCGCGTGTTGCCACTGGCCGCAGCCCCCCGGATCTGCTGGAACTCGTCCACCAGGGGCGTCATTTGCTGCGGGCTCATCAGACCGCTCGCGGCGGCCAACTGCCAGAATTCGGTCAGGGTCGGGGTCGGCATATATCTCCAATTTAGATGATTAAACTAGAAATAGGGGGCTGCGGTTTCGCGACTCGGCCAAAAAAGCCGCCGATGCCGACATTGGCCCCCAGCCTGCCGCCCCCTATGATGCCCTGGAGTACCCAGGATCAGATTGGAGTGTTGGTAGATACGGGGAACCGGCGGCTAGCGCCGTTCCGCTCACGGGAAACGCTTGCGTGAGCGGAAGGGCGCTAGCCCCCGGTGGGTCGTATCCATTCGCAAATCTAACATGCCAGACTACCAGGATCTCCGCTGAGATTGCCATGAAAGCTCTTGACGCGACGCAACTCTACTTCAATCGGGCCGCCGATCATCTGGAATTGCCGGCCAGTTCGCGGCGCTTATTGGTCACCGCCAAGCGCGAGGTCCAGGTCCAAATACCCGTGGAAATGGACGATGGCCGGCTCGAAACCTATCTCGGCTACCGGGTGCAGCACAACGACTCTCGGGGACCGATGAAGGGGGGTCTGCGCTATCACCCCGAGGTGGACCTGAACGAGGTGCGTGCCCTGGCCGCCTTGATGACCTGGAAAACAGCCGTGGTAAATCTCCCCTACGGTGGAGCCAAGGGTGGAATTGCCATCGACCCGTCGGTGCTCAGCCCCGGCGAGATAGAACGGATCACGCGAAAGTTCGTCGATGAGATCCACGACTTCGTCGGCCCCAACAACGACATCCCGGCCCCCGACATGGGGACGGACTCCCAGGTGATGGCCTGGTACATGAACCAGTATCAAAAATATCACGGGTTCAATCCGGCCTGCGTCACAGGCAAGCCGGTGGAGATGTACGGCGCGCCGGGCCGCGAGGAAGCCACCGGCCGCGGCGTGGGCATCTTGTGCCTGAAGCTGCTCGGCCGCCTGGGGCGCAAGCCGCCCCAAACTCGCGTGGTGATCCAGGGTTTTGGCAACGTCGGTTCCCACACGGCCTGGTTCCTCAACAAGGCGGAGTGCAGCGTGGTGGCGGTGAGCGACAAGTTCGGCGGCTACTATCGACCGGAAGGACTCGATGTGCCGGCGATGGTCCGCTACGCCAACAACAATCGCGGCACGTTGCAAGGCTACAAAGACGCCCAGCCGATCACGAACGAGCAGTTGATGGAGTTGGATTGTGAAGTGTTGATTCCGGCCGCCATCGGCGGTGCGATCACGGAACACAACGTCAAGAAGATCAAAGCCCCCATCATCATCGAAGGGGCCAACAACCCGACCTATCCCGAAGCGGACGACGTGCTCACAGCCGAAGGGCGAACCGTGTTGCCCGACATTCTGGCCAACGCCGGCGGCGTGACCGTGAGCTACTTTGAATGGGCGCAGAACCGGCAATACTACCAATGGACGCTCAACCGCGTTCGTCAGGAACTCGACGTCGTGTTGTCCCAAGCATTCGAAGCCGTCTGGGAGATGGCCCAACAGCGCCAAACCAGCTTGCGCACGGCGGCCTACATCCTAGGCATCGGCCGCGTCAGCCGCGCGGCGGCGCTGGCAGGGATTATGTAGGGGCACTGACAAACTGGCAGCACTTGATGCATCTTTACATGATGATACATCCAAAGTTGTGCGCCCCAATTTGGGTGGCCTCATTTGCTCATTAGATATTCCGCATGTCGCGGCTCGCATGAATCATTCTTGCGACTTCTATACCGCCCTCCACTGCCCGAAAGAATATGACGTAGTTTCCAACGGAAAACGAGCGACACCCAGCAACCCCGAACTCCTTTCGCAACTCACCCATGTCTGGTTGCGTCGCCAGAGTTAAACACACGTCGCGTATTTTCTGAACCCACCGACGTGCTGCGTTCGGATTGTCGCGTGCGATGTAGTCCGCTATTCCCATCAGATCTTCGTCGGCCTGCGGCGCGTAATCGACTCGCGGCACTATCGTTCTCCGTTCTCGATGTGCCGGATACGCTCTTCGGCTCGTGCATAAACCTCTTCCGCTGGCAGGCCTCGGTCGGCATCCAGTTCATCAAAACCTTTCTTTACCTCTTCGCGCAGCGTCTCACGAGCCTGGAGCATCCTGAGGCCTTCGGCCAAAACGTCCTTCTCATTGAGAAAACGTCTTTCGGCTAACATGCGTTGTACGAACGGTACGAGATCACTTGGTATTTCCGTAGTCATGCCAACACCTGCAGTTGATTTCCTCAAAGTACGCAGCCAACCTCGGACGGAGTTTGGCCGCATTCCACCTGCGCGCACGCCTCGTTCCTTTATTCTATGTCGCTTCCTTTAGTTTATTCAACTGGCAAAGCACGGGGAGGCAAAGCACGGGCAAAGCACGGGGACAGTCGAGCATGCCGGCTCACTTGCCGCCGATCCTCCTGCGGCTGGGCATGGAATCCACCAACTGGCTGCCGCTGGTCCGCAACTTCGGCCGGCTGTTTCACCGCGTAGCCGCCGCGCCGCGCACGCTCGATCGCCACGGCCGCTGAAAGCGCTTCAGCCCTGGCCGGACCGAGTTACTGGGAACCGGCTAGCGAGAAAGAGTCTCTCTCGGACTCTCTTCTCTTAAGAAAATACGTGCGCCACGACGGACACGCTGCGCGCCAAAGCACGCCGAGCGCACGTCTTTGCCCCAAATTCGCTCACCCGCGCCGCTCAACCCCTCAAGCCGGTCATCTAACGGCACAATCGATTGGCGATCCCTGCATGCCTCGCATACAATGACCCAAGCTGCATGTCCCCGTTCTGTCCTCAGTTGGCTGGCAAAGAGCAAGAGATCTGGGCGTCACGCGATACCAAACTAACCGCGGCACGAGAAAGGAGGGCTGCGGCTCGTCAGGCCGAGCGGATCGTTGCCTGACACGTTGCAAAGCATTACGATGACCAGCGCCTGGGACCTTCCCTTCGGGATTGGCGACAAAGCGATAAACCTTCGCGGCAGGATGCCATCCACTGACAGCTAACGCCAAACGATCAGAATTCCAATTCACGCTGAACCAGGACACTCGGGGACATCCGCTTGAACATTTCAACGGAGTTCCCAGTGTTCTGACGAGAAATCCTATCTACCACTGTCAGTGAATTCGTCGTCTGGCTGGGTGTCCCTCGCGCGTCCTACCCCCTGTTAGCATAGCGAAAACTTTCGTTGGACGATGACACCTGTCGCTACTTCACAGATATCGCCCTCTTCGGATAGTAGCCATTGTCTCGCAACTCGAACATGTCGAGCAAATTAATCTTATGCTCCTCATACTCTTTCTTGTCATAGTACCAAATCAATAAATGCAAACTTCCAAATTTCTGTTTCTCGGCCTCACTATCAGAGTTGTTGACGGCTTTTGGCAGCAATGTGAATATTATCCGATGCCTTACGGTATCGTCGGTCACTCTCACACCAAAGTCGCGTAGCCAATCAAGTCTCTCCTTAATCTGCTGCGACACTTCAATTTCATTGTGAATGTTCCATAATACCAGCCGATCGTCAGAGAACTGTAGAAAGGTCACATTGCCAAAATGCGATATTGGTTCAAACGGCCCCCTATCTTCTCTGAGTCCAACAAACAGCTTTGGCGAGATCGTCGGCCGCTCGTACAGCAATCCATGTGTCTCGCGTGAATACGACTTGTGGCCAATCGCAAATGTCGTCGGTTTTTTTAAATCAGGTATCGGAAAAACTGCGATGTACCTCCCGTCGTCCGTCAGGATTTTTGCGACGTTACCAAGGTCTCTTTGCAGCAAATCTTTGAAAGCCGCCTGCAGCCATGGATCATCAAGGCTTTTTCCAGGCTCGCCATCATAGACCCTGACTTTTCCATCTTTTTCACGCTGAACCACCAAGCGACCGGAATTGCTCTTCAGGTATTCAGGTGAAGTCCAATGCAACGTCGGAGGCCATCTCTTAAGCCCATCGTCGGCCCAGTGAGCCCTATCACCCTCCAGCATTAGTAAATAGCGGCGAAACTCATTCTCATTCTCGGTGCCCGTCACTTTCACGAGCTGTCCTGTCGAAGACAAAAATATCTGTGGCTTCTCGCTTAAATTCTTTCGATCTTGTTGCGAGAATGCAATACCAGTGTCATTAGGCATACTTGAAATCGGTCCTTGAATCGACCAAAGTGGGCCGACAATTTCGGTTGCCTGACTAGCGTCATCCTTCGCTTGAAGTCTAACCCTTACTAAGTAACCACGAATATTCGTGGCCTCACCAGGCGCATCGGCTGGGCGATATAGTCTTGTGCTGGCCTCCATCAGCAAGGACACTTCGTTATCCGCGATTGCTGGGTTTTGCATCATCGGTGTAAGCTGATGCGTATTGAAATCCTTTGTGGCACACGATGGCGAGAGTGCGCATGTTAACCCGACGGTGATAAAAATTAGCACTGGATTACGCAGTGAATGTCTCATGGCTAAAAGATCCCGTCCCCATCGGTCGTTCCTGTGAAGCCGCCGAGTGAATTGTCGAGGATTCTACGCCCGCTCTCCTGGAAACGCCATTACTTCTTCGATTGACTTCGCGCCGGCGGCCAGCATGACGACCCGATCAAATCCCAATGCACAGCCGCTCGATGCGGGCAAGCCGTGTTCCATGGCCTGTAGTAATCGGCTTTCGGTGGGCAGCGTAGGCTTGCCGTCTTCGGTTCGTTGCTGATTGGCGATGGCGATCCGCTTACGCAAGACAGCCGCGTCAGTCAGTTCGTGGTAGCCGTTGGCCAACTCAATACCATCTACTAACAATTCGAAACGCTCGGCCACGGGGGGATTGTCATTGCGGACAACGGCCAGCGCGGCTTGTCTGGCAGGGTAGTCGCAGACGATTGCCGGGCGCGTGCGACCCAGGCGCGGGGCAACGAGTTCCGCCATCATCAGGTCGAGCCAGCCATCGCGGTCGTCTCCTAGTGACGGAGGCGGGTTGCAGCCGTTGGCAACGGCGGCCAGGCGTAACTCCGGCACGTCGCAGGCGTGGGGATCGATGCCTGCGTGCCGCTCAAAAGCTTCGCGATAGGTCAGCACCTCGGCCGGGCCAAGGAGGGTGCCTGCGGCAAGTCCCGGACCTGTCGTGGTGGGCGAAGAACCGGTGCCTGGGGCGAGTGGAGCGCTGCCCCAGCATGTCTGGGGCGGCGCTCCACTCGCCCCAGGCACCCAGGGCCGCGCCCCAGGCACCCTGGCCAGCAGCGTCTCACACAACGCCGAGAGAAGTTCGATTCCCTCGCGCATCCCGTCGCCACGGCGATACCATTCGACCATCGTGAATTCAGGATTGTGCAGCCGTCCTGTCTCCCCGCCGCGGAACGACCGGGTGATCTGATAGATCGCCTCCGCCCCCGCGGCCAGCAGCCGCTTCATGTGGAACTCGGGAGACGTTTGCAGCCACATCCGCCGGCCCACTTCCGGCCGCCGGGCATCGTCGAATAGCACCACGGAAAGTGGATCGATATGCCGATCCACCACTGTGTCGGACGACAGCAGCGGTGTTTCGACCTCCAGAAACCCGCGCTCATCAAAAAACCGCCGCGTGCGTGTCAGCAATTCCGCCCGTAGCCGAAGCGTCGGCCAGTCGGCTGAAGGCAGAAAATCGCGATCGGAGGACATCGACGTTCTTTGCGCTCCTTTTGCGCCTTCGCGACTATGCGTCGAAAATGTCCCTTCAAAAACGCGGGGCGATGCCCCGCCGCTAAACTATTCCTTCACGCGCTCGACATACTCTCCCGTCCGCGTATCCACTCGAATCACGTCCCCCATCTCGACGAACGAGGGGCAGGTAATCGTGGCGCCAGTTTCAATCTTCACCGGCTTGGTCACTTTCGTGGCAGTGTTCCCCTTCACGCCGGGATCGCACTCCACGACCTTGGCGTTGATGTGGTTCGGCGGCGAGACGCTGATCGGGTTGTTGTCGAACAGGAGGATCGCGCACATGGAGGCGTCCTTCAAATACAAAGCCGCGTCGCCAACCTGCTCGGGGTCCAGTTCATACTGCTCGTAGCTGGTTGTGTCCATGAATACGAACTTCTCACCCTGGCGGTAGAGAAACTGCCCTTCGATTTCGCTGATGTCGGCCGCATCGACCGAGTCGCCGCTCTTCCAGGTGCGATCGATCACGGTTCCCCGGACCAGATTGCGCACGCGGCATTTATAGAGGGCCTGTCCCTTGCCCGGCTTCACAAAGTTGCACTCGATCATCAGATAGGGATCGCCGTCGATCTGAATCTTCAGCCCCTTTTTGAACTCGCTGGTGTTATACGTAGCCACGGAACGCCTGTCCTCCCTCTAGGGTGTTTGATCCATTATGCTGGTGCGATGGAATTAAGAATTGTATCCCAGGAAGCCGAGAATGTCGCTAGCAGATTTTCACGGCCATCCCTCACACTACCGTCCGCAAAGTCGCCTGTTGCACCGTCCTGGCAGCAGTCGATCCGCCATGCGGTTCGCGCTCCAGACGAATTGTGGCGGCTGCTGAGCCTGCCTGCCTCGCTGCTTCCCGCTGCGCGCCGCGCGTCCGAACTATTTCCGCTGTTTGCCCCGCGGGAATACATCGCGCGGATGCGGCCCGGCGACCCGGACGATCCACTCCTGCGACAAGTCTTGCCGCTAGGTGACGAGCTTGAATCGGCCGACGGTTTCACGGCCGATCCGGTGGGCGACGCCGCTGCCGCGTGCGGCCCCGGCCTCTTGCGAAAGTATCGCACAAGGGCCCTGCTGATAACAACCGGGGTCTGCGCGATCCACTGTCGCTATTGCTTCCGCCGCCACTATCCCTACGACGAATTACCCCGCAGTCTGGACGAGTGGGAGCCGGCGCTGGCCGAGATCGCGGCGGATGCGACCCTCGACGAAGTCATCCTCAGCGGCGGCGATCCACTGATGCTCACCGATGGCCGCCTGACTGAACTGGCCGAGCGATTGGCGGCCATCCCCCACCTCACGCGCCTGCGAATGCATACCCGGCTGCCGATCGTTATTCCGGCCAGGGTGTGCGACGCTCTGATTGGCTGGCTCCGCGGCACACGGCTCGCGCCGATCGTCGTGATCCACGCCAATCATGCGGCCGAATTGGACGGCGAAGTGGCGGCGGCCTTGGCAAAGCTGGCGGACGCAGGCATCGTGCTGCTGAACCAATCGGTCCTGCTGCGCGGCGTCAACGACGAGGCCGATGCTTTGACCGATCTGTCACGGCGCTTGGTCGATTTGCGTGTCATGCCGTATTATTTGCATCAGTTGGATCGCGTAGCCGGCGCTGCCCACTTCGAGGTCTCGCCGGATCGCGGCCGGAAACTGATTGAGGAACTACGAACGCGGCTCCCCGGCTACGCTGTGCCGCGCTATGTGCAGGAAGTGCCCGGAGCGGAGAGCAAGACGCCCATGTAGGGTACGCGCAGCGTACCAGTTCTTGGTGAACCAACACGATTCAACTTGATAACCCGTGCGAATACAGTTTAACAAGTCCTATCGAGAGAATATCCAATCGAATGCGTGCCCTCTGGCTCACCGACATCCACCTGAACTTCGTCACGGCTCCTGATCTGGAGGGCTTTTACGACGATCTGGCCGCCGCCGCACCCGACGCCCTGTTGATCAGCGGCGATATCGGCGAAGCCACCAGCGTGCGCGGCTTTCTGCGACAGCTTGCAGAGCGGATCGGCGTTCCGACTTACTTCGTGCTCGGTAATCATGACTTCTATTTTGGCTCCATCGCTCTGGTACGGCGCGAAGTCGGTGAACTGTGTCACGAGATCCCACGACTGAATTACCTCACGGCCGAAGGAGTCGTGCCGCTGGCCGCCGATGTGGGTCTGATTGGGCACGATGGTTGGGCTGACGCCCGCGAGGGAGACTATCTGCGGTCGTACGTGATGATGAACGACTATCGGCTGATCGCCGAACTGACAGGGTTCACTAAGGCCGATCGCCGCGGCGTGTTGGAAAAGCTGGGTGACGAAGCCGCCGCCCATGTGCGGCGCTGGCTGCCGGCGGCCTTGGCTGATTTTCCCGAGGTCGTCCTGCTGACGCACGTCCCTCCGGTCCGCGCGGCCTGCTGGTACAACGGCCAGATTTCCGACGACGAGTGGGCGCCCCATTTCGTCTGCCGTGCTGTGGGCGATGCGATTCTGGAAATCATGCCGAAGTATCCGCGACGGAGACTGACGGTTCTGTGCGGCCATACCCACAGCCGCGGCGAGTGCCAGCCTCTGCCCAACGTGAAAATACTCACCGGAGCTGCGCAATACGGCCACCCGGCAGTGGAGCGGGTGCTTGACTTCACGTAGCGAGCAATTTCACGTAGCCACCGACCGATGAAAATGCACATGCCGCCAGCGGCCGTCGATCCGCTGCCAGATGCGCGTCTCTTCGGTGCGACTGGTGACCGGTGCTCCATCGGCGCCTAGCCGCTGCGTCAGCCGGGCGTAGGAGATGACTGCCGCGTCGGGGCCGAGGATGCGGACCTGCGGCGTGGACATCGTCATGTTGACCGGCCCCTCTCCCTTCGGCAGTTCGAAGTAGTAGCGGTGAAACTCCATCCCTTCGACCAGATGCCCGCGCGACTCCGGCTCAAAGCAAGTTAGGTCACCCGCGCACAATTCGATGTAAGAGTCCCAATCTCCCGCGGCGATGCTATCGAGCAGGGCTTCGTTAAGTTCCAACAGTTCGGCTTCAGTGGTGTCGCTGCTCATTTGTTTTCTCATGCCCCCGCTTTCAGCTCCGCCAAGTGCTGCGCCGTCCCCACCAGCCGGTCCCAGTTGGCTTGAATGTATTCCGGCGGGCCGCCGATCTGGGCGACGTATTGCGCCACCTGCTCCGTCGGCACCATCTCGATGGCATCCCACGGGCAGACCTTCAGGTCGTAGGGGTTCGATTTCTTACCCGGGATGTGGACGCAAACTTCACAGCCGACACACCGCTCCAAGTCGATCTCGCACCATTGCTGCGTCCCTTTGACGACGCCGCGGTCGATCTTCATCAGCACGATGCAATCGACCGGGCAGACCTCCAGACACGACTCGCAGCCGGTGCAATTGTCGGCATTGATGACAGCCAGTTCCTTCGGCAGCTTCTTGCGGGGGCCCTGTTTGGCCATCGTTCGTCCGTTCCGTTGTGTGTAGTGGGCAAACAATCTCTTCGGCAAGTGAAACCGCAGACAGGAGCCAAAAAGCCGTCTTAGCCCCCGGACTCGGTCCCGCCGTGGTGGGCGAGTCGCCGGGGGTTGTCTTTGGCACGCGGTCAACGGTCCAACCACAACAATCATAGAAGATTTCCAGCAAAACGCCAACCACGGGTATCCCGACGTTGGAGTACAGCCTTCAGACTAATTGACGAAAAGCAGGCTAAAGCCTGGACTCCAACGGGAAGCCCGTCCAATCCCAACATCGCTAAATTGACCTTCACCTCCCGCTGGCCCTATACTCGATGCACTGCTTCCCTTGGGACTCGGTTCGCCTTTAAGAGGCCCGGATCATGTTGAAAACAAGGCTCACCGCCACACTGGTCGCGTTCCTGCTGGCCACGCTCTACCCTGCATTCGCCTGGTCGGTCGATGCAGAAGCCGTCCGCCGTCAACAGGAGCAGCAGCGGCAGCAACGCCTCGAACAAGAGCGAAATAATCTGGACAACCAAATTCGGTCCGGTCAGCGACAACTGGAACAGGCTCGGCAACAGGAACAGCAGATTCGCAAGGCGCTTCCCAACCTGGAAAAGCAATATCAGGAGGCCATGCAGCAGGCGGAGAAGTTCAAGCCACAGTTGGAAAGCCAGCAGCAGGAAGCCGACAAAGCCAGAGCACTGCAAAAGGCCGCTAGCGACAAAGTTCGCGAGGCCCGGAAACAGCTTACTGAGATCGGCGACCACCTGGAGAAAGTCCAACCGAGCGATGCGCCGATTGCCCAGGCCCGAGTTCGCTACGACAAAGCTCAGGTTCAATACGACCAGGTGTTGAAGCGCATTCTGGAGTCGGCGGAATACAAGCAGGCGTTCCAGGCGGCGCTTGATACGGGCGACAAGGAAAAAGCCAGCGATGTGCGCAACAGCTTTGTGAAAGGAAATGTGGAGCTATCCGCCTTGCAACTCGAATTGAAAACGAGTCGTCAGGCTTACGAAGATTTGCGCAAATCGCTGATCGAAGGGCACCCCGACCACCAGCGGGTGAGCGAGGCTGTGAAGTCCGCGCAAGCCGAATTGACCGAAGCCGGCAAGCAGCTCGACGATGCCGTGAAGAAAAATGGCCAGGCCAAAGCGGTCATGGCCAATAAGGTGGGCGTCGCCCGAAAGGCTTCCACCGTGGGCAAGCAGGCCCAGGCCAATGTCCAAAGGCTCGACCAAGCCCAGAAGAATATCTCGCAACAGATTCAGCGTTTGCAGGACAGGCGAAACAACTTGCGGTGAGGCTCATCTTACACCATAAATCGCAATCGCCAGAATCATCAACACGGCGGCGGCAATCCGGCGGAGCACTACGCCCCGGCTGGAGTGGTGCTCCAGATGCAACATCCCCTGCCATGCCAGCAGCGCACCGAGCACGATGGCGAACAACCCGCGCGTGCCAATGACGATGTTCCCTAAGATCGGCCCGCACAGGGCAATGCAGGCGAACAGCAGATACATGCTGGGCAACCAGATGAGGACATGGGGCACCGCGGCCAGCCAGTCAGCCCTGCGGCGGCTCCCTTGCCACGGCAACAGCGGCAGCGCCGCCAACCCGCAAAATCCGTAGCAAACACCAACGCTGCGCGCGGAAGCGGCAAAACCGGTTCCCAGCCGCGGCACCAAGAGAAAAACGAACACATCCGAGACGGCAAACATGCAGACGGCCAAGAGCGTTACCAGCAGCGACCGCCACGGCAACCGTCCGCCGATGTGATGCAGCATCGCGCCGGCCACCAGGCTCAGCGCCACCGCCGCCAGTTGCGGCCACCCCAGCTTCTGTCCCAACAGCAGCAGCGACAGCGGCGCCACCGCCACTACCTTTAAGCCCAACAGTGGCACCAGCCGCGATGAGGCCGTATGCCGCAACCCAATAAAGAACAGCGCTTGGCCCAAGAGATATGTGACACTCGTGCCGAGCATCGGCAGAATCCAGTTCCGCACGTCGAGTAGTTCGTCGCTCCACAGCGGCACGAGCACCGCCAACGCCAGCACACCCATCATGACATGGCTGGTCACCATCAGCCGCAGCGAACTGCCATGGCCTTGCACGATATAGCGCCGCGAGATCGCAAAAGCAATCGCATGGGCAACCGCCGCCAGCAGGCCGTAAACAATCCCCAGCACCAGCAGCGGAGTTGGTGTGGGTGGCATGAATCGGATCGGCAGGGCAGGCAGGAGAAGGGCAGCAGGGCAAAGCAGTGGCATCATACGGCCCGTAGGTAAACGAAGTCAAAGCCCGGGCTTGAGGTGCCACTGCTTGACGGCCGCCATGGTGTTACCTGTTTCCTCGAAAGCGCTACAAGGCGGCCGTCAAGCAGTGCCGTGTTTGGTTTGCCCGACCAGTTTCCGTAGTGGCGTATAAAGCGTGCCTACATACCTTGCCGCATGGCGGCCGTCATGCGACGATGATTTGGCAAAGTGTCAGATAAGAAACGCTGAAACCTGCGCTGACCCCTGATTCCTGATTCCTGCCCCCAGACTCCGGACCCCTGATTCCTGCCCCCCGACCTCTTCCGCCATGAAAGCACTCGTCAAACGCCACAGCAAACCGGGCCTCTGGCTCGAAAATGTCCCCAAGCCGGAAATCGGCATCAACGATGTCCTGATCAAAGTCGATCGCACGGGCATCTGCGGCACCGATCTGCACATCTACAACTGGGACCAGTGGGCTCAGAAGACGATCCCCGTTCCGCTGGTCGTCGGCCATGAGTTCGTGGGCGAGATCGTCGCCGTCGGCTCGAATGTGGTCGATTTCCACCAGGGTGAGATTGTCAGCGGCGAGGGTCATGTCGTCTGCGGTCGATGCCGCAACTGCCTGGCGGGCCGGCGACACCTATGCGCCGCCACGAAGGGGATCGGCGTGAACCGCCCTGGGGCCTTCGCCGAGTACATCGCCCTGCCGATGACCAACGTCTGGCACCATGCCGAGAATATCTCGCGCGACGTGCAATCGATTTTCGATCCGTTCGGCAACGCAGTCCATACGGCGCTGTCGTTCGACCTACTGGGTGAGGACGTGTTGATCACCGGGGCCGGCCCAATCGGCGTGATGGCCGCCGCCGTGGCCCGCCACGCCGGAGCCCGTTACGTCGTAGTGACCGACGTCAATCCGTTCCGGCTTGAACTGGCCAAGAAACTGGGAGCCACGCTGGCCGTCGATGTGCGCACCGAGCGGATTGCCGACGCGCAGCAGCAACTTGGCATGAGAGAAGGCTTTGACGTCGGTCTGGAAATGTCCGGCAACGCGGCCGCCTTCCGCGAGATGCTCGCCAACATGGCCCACGGCGGCAAAATCGCCATGCTCGGCATCCCCGAAAACGACATGGCCATCGACTGGCAGACCGTGGTGTTCAACATGCTGACGATCAAAGGCATCTACGGTCGCGAGATGTACGAGACGTGGTACAAGATGACCGTCATGTTGCAGAGTGGACTCGATATATCGCCCGTGATTACACACCGACTGCACTACACAGAGTTTGAAAAAGGCTTCGCCGCCATGAAGAGCGGGGAGAGCGGGAAGGTGATTTTGAATTGGGCGGGTTAGTTATGTTTTTGGGAAAACATCAGCCGGCACGCGCTAGCGTCCGGTTCTGTGCGGGAAGCCGGTGCCAAACCGGGGGCTAGCGCCCTGCGGCTGATCAAATTCGCCGTTTTCCGATAAAGTCTAGTTGGTTTCGCGGATTCCCTTGGACGAGTGACAAATGCCACAGCACCAACACACCACCGCGTTCGGCGAGCGGCTTCAAAAGCTGCTCACCGAGATCCACGACGCCGGCCTGACCAAGCGGGAGCGGACGATCACTTCGCCGCAGGGGGCACATATTGGCGTACTGGATCGGCCTGATGTGCTTAACATGTGCGCCAACAACTACCTGGGCCTGTCCAGCGATCCGCGGATTGTGGCGGCGGCGCATGCGGCGCTCGACCGCTGGGGATACGGGCTCTCCTCGGTCCGGTTTATCTGTGGCACGCAGCAGGTACATCGCGAACTGGAGGACGCCCTGTCGCGATTCCTGGGGACTGACGCCACAATCCTCTACAGTTCCTGCTTCGATGCCAATGGCGGATTGTTCGAGACGATTCTCACCGCCGATGACGCGATCATTAGCGATGAGTTGAATCACGCCAGCGTCATCGACGGAATCCGGCTCTGCAAGGCCAAGCGGCTGCGGTACAAGAACTGCGACATGGCCGACTTGGAAGCGCGGCTCTTCGAGGCGAAAGACGCACCCGTGCGGTTGATCGCCACCGACGGGGTCTTTTCGATGGACGGCACGATCGCGCCGCTGGCCGCCATTTGCGAGTTGGCCGACAAGCACGAGGCCGTGGTGATGGTGGACGACTCACACGCCGTCGGCGTGCTTGGCCCCGGCGGCCGCGGGACGCCGGAGCATTGCGGCGTCATGGATCGCGTGGACATCCTCACCGGCACGCTCGGTAAAGCGCTCGGTGGCGCCAGCGGCGGGTACACCAGTGGCCGGGAAGAGATTATCGCCCTACTGCGGCAGCGGTCGCGCCCCTATCTGTTTTCTAATTCACTCGCTCCGCCGATTGTGGGCGCTTCACTGGCTGCGCTCGAATTGCTGGCCAGCAGCGACGAGCTGCGCCGCCGGCTGGTCGAGAACACGCAATACTTTCGTCAGGCGATTTCCACCACCGGTTTCAGCATTGTCCCCGGCGAACATCCCATCGTGCCGATCATGCTCGGCGACGCGAAGCTGGCTGTGGAGATGGCCGATCGCCTACTCAAGCGCGGCGTCTACGTGATCGGGTTCAGCTACCCCGTCGTACCCCTGGGCAAGGCCCGCATCCGCGTGCAGCTTTCGGCGGCGCATACGAGACAGGATCTGGAGTTCGCCGTGGAGCAGTTTGCAGCGGTGAAGAAAGAACTCGCCGTTTAGCGGTCGGGCATCGCCCGACGTTTTTTGATGGAGCGACAGATCGATGCACGAGCAGCTCACCGCCATTATCCAGCGCGAAGGGAATGGTTACGTCTCACTTTGCCCGGCGCTCGATATCGCCAGCCAGGGAGACACCATCGAAGAAGCCTGCGAAAATCTTCGTGAAGCGTTAGAACTTTTCTTCAAAACAGCATCTCCTGAAGAGATTCAGTGGCGCTGTCCGAAGGAAGTGTATTTGACGCAATTGGATGTTGTTGTTGCGCAATGAAATACATTGCCCCATGATCGCGGCGCATGGGCAGCCTGGGACATGCCTACCGCAACGCGGTTAAATCTCCCAGCCCAGGGCTAGCTTTTCGCGGTTGAGCCGCGATAAGCGCCGCCCTGGGTGCGAGAGCAACGCCACACATTCTCCCTGGCGTTTCGCGGGGGGCGTTGCCGCCCGCGAAACGCCAGGGAGAAAAACTTGAATGTCACATTACCCAGGGTGCGCTGCGCGACCCGGGGCTGGGCGATCTAATGCCTTCGGCATAAAGAGAAGCGCTGGCGTCATCTCACGGTTCTGCCATTGAGGCATCACTGAATGCCCATCGACCCGTTGAGCAATCTTGAAATCCTCTCACTCCCCAGGCCACGCTCGGCAAGCGAGGCCTACTCAAAGGACTGCCTCCCACTCTGGACACCGATCATGAAGGGTTTGACCAACGCCAATCCGGCGACAAAGCCGCCGATGTGAGCCGCATAGGCCACTCCTCCGCCGAGGCTGTCGCCTCCCAGCAGCCCCAACCCTTCGATCAGCTGAAACACAAACCACATGCCGATAGCCACGATGGCCGGCACGTCGGTGATCATGCGGAACAGCAACACACGGACGCGGCGCTGCGGAAACAACAGCAGATAGCCGCCGAGCACCGCGGAGATTGCGCCGGAGGCTCCGAGACTGGGAACCAGCGCGCCAGCGCCACTCACATTAAAGAACACATGGCAAAGTGTGGCCAATACTCCGCCGAGCAAATAGAAGATGAAGTACCGCGCATGCCCCATGGCATCTTCCAGGTTGTCGCCAAAGATCCACAGGAAGAGCATGTTACCGGCCAGGTGCATCAAACCGCCATGCATAAACATCGCGGTCAGGATCGTCAGATAAACGGGAATCGGCGTCGGTGGCGGACTGGGGATCAAGATCCGCTGGCCGGTTCTTGGCTCGACGATCTCGCGCGCCGGCATGGGTATATCATGCCCTTCGATGATCTCCCTGGGCACGCAGGCATATTCCAAGGTGAACTTTTCGTTTTGTCCCAGACCCTGGAACACGACGAACACGAAGACGTTCATCGCCAGGAGGGCGTAATTGACGACCGGCATGATCCGGCGATCGGAGTTGTCGTCGGATAGAGGGAAGAGGCACATGGGTGGCGAGCGGCCGGTGTGAGCGACCGGCGGAAGCCGGCCGTTGATTCCAGGAATAGTCCACGCAATATCCGCAGTGGTTTCACGCTACATGAAACAACAGGGGGCTTACGCCCCCCGCTCGCCTACTTTCGCCCCGGAATCACTTCCCCGCGAATCAAGTCTTCAAAAGTCTGCCTTTGGCGCACGAGCTGCGGTTTCCCAGCATCAATCAATACTTCCGCTGCGAGCGGTTTGCTGTTGTAGTTCGATCCCATCACATAGCCATACGCCCCGGCGCACTCGATCACCAGCAGTTCGCCAATCTTGGCCTTCGGGAGCGATCGCGTGCAGACAAAGCCTCCCTCCGTCTGCGTGAAGATATCTCCCGATTCACACAGCGGGCCGCCGACCACCACATCCTTCAAAGGACGCTCCTTGGCACCGTCGGCCGGCACGATCGACATCGGATGATGCGCCCCATACAAAATCGGCCTCGCGAGATTATTAAAACCCGCGTCGGCCAAATAGAACGTGTTCTCCCCCATTTGCTTGATCGCGCGAATCTCGGTGACGAGATATCCGCTCTCCGCCGAGAGATAGCGCCCCGGTTCAATCTCCAGTCGCACCGGATGGCCGAAGGCCGTTTCCAGCCGCTTGCGCGCCGCGTCCCACAGGCGGAAGTAAGCCGCCAGATCGACCGGCTGATCGGTGGGGCGATAGGGGGTCGGCAGTCCACCGCCTGCGCTAATGGAGGTAATCGAATCCCCGATTTTTGCGGCGGCGGTTTCCAGAGCACCGCACACCTGGGCCAGATGCTCCATGTCGGTGCCGGAGCCAATGTGCATGTGCAGTCCGGAGATGATCAGGCCATAGCGTTTCGCTCGCTGCAGGCAGTCGTCCAACTGGGCGTGCCAGATTCCGTGCTTCGATTGCGCTCCGCCGGTGTTCGTCTTCTGGGAATGCCCATGCCCAAAACCAGGATTGATCCGAAGCGTGATCTCGCGTCCCGAGACATGCTGGCCAAGTTGGTCGATCATATCCGGCGAGCCGCAGTTGACGTGGACTCCTAACTCCAACACCAATTCCAGCGTTTCGCGATCGAAGATGTCGGCTGTGTAGACAATGGGGGGCGGATCGCCATGCGGGCTGTAGCCGGCGGTCATGGCGCGGCGCAATTCG
>JAIOPX010000071.1 GCA_021413705.1 Planctomycetota bacterium
GGTGCGCGACGAGCAGGAGCAGCTTCGCCAAGCCTGGCAGCGCCATGAAGCCCAGACCGCTTCGCAGCGCGAGGGGATTGTCCGTCGCCAGCGTGAGCAGGAAGACGAGTGGCGGCAGCGGCAGGAATCGCTCGAAACGCGCAGCCAGCAGCTTGAGTCGAAACAGGTTGCCCTCGACCAGATCCGCACCGACGTGGCCGCTCAGCATCGCGAAGCGCTGGAACTGCGGCTGGCCAGTGAGGAGCTTTGGATTCGCATCTCGGAGGCAGCCCCCCCCGCAGGGTTGGAGCGTTCGCTGGGGCAGATTCGCCAGCGCGTGGCCGCGAGCTATGAGATGGAGCATGCGGCGGTGGTGCGGCAGCGGGAGGAACTCGAAGGGTTGCACGCCAAGTTGGCCGAGCAATATGCCCGGCTGGCGGCGGAAAAGAAGGAGCTGGGCGTGTGGATTCAGAAGCGGCAGCAGGACATCGAGTCGCAGGCCGAGCGGCTGGTGAAGAGGGAGCAGCAGCTTGACGCCCAGGAGTCGGAGATCGAGCGGTTGCGACGAGCCTGGGAAGACGAGCGGCGGGCCTACCAGGGTGAAATCCGCACGCTCCTGGCTAGGGTGCGGAGCGAGCGGGCGGCGGCATGAAACGTAGGATGGGCTTCCCAGCCCGTCTCGCAACAAACGTAGGATGGGCTTCCCAGCCCGTCTCGTATCAAACGGGCTAGGAAGCCCATTCTACTTTGAACACACGGGCTGGAAGCCCATGCTACTTCCGCGCGAACCTGGCGGCTGGAACCTTAGTCCTGCCTGTGTACAATACAGGTAGATTCGGACCAATTTTCCCGCGAAGGAATGTGCGTGCCCAGCTTGATCCCCAGTACCGCCCTAAAATCGTCCGCCGAAACTCCTCGCAGCCTGCAATTGGCGCTGGCTGCCGCCAAGACGGCCGCGGAGAATCGGGCCACCGATGTGGCAGTTCTCGACCTGCGGGAAATGACCCCCTTGTTCGACTACTTCGTGCTGGCCACCGGCACCAGCCGCCGCCAGCTTCACGCGATCAGCGAAGACATTGATCGTGTGTTGCAAGAGGAATGGGGCGACCACCGCGACGGGATCGAGGGCTATCGCGAGAGCCGCTGGATTCTGCTGGACTACGGCAACGTGGTGGTCCACCTGTTCGACCAGGAAACGCGCGAGTACTACTCTCTGGAGCAACTCTGGAGCGGGGCGCGCCACGTCGATCTGCCGGCTGAGATTCTCTCGGCCACCAGCAGGCCAAGCTAGAGTTCGAAGCTGGGTGGCCATTAGTCCCTTGGGTGCCATGCCCACGCTTGAGTTGGCATAAGTTCCTGTCGCGTACCATGGCTGTGACCAAGACTATTTTCACGGTCGCACGGGCATGGAAGCTTCGGCACGGCCATAGTCCAGCAAGTCATGCCCACGTAAATTGCTGCTTGGAATGAATCGGTACATTGGAGTCTTTCCAGCCCTCGGCCGCTGGCAGACGTGGGCATGGCACCCCTATCCTCGCATCCGTCACCCGCTTGGCACGTCTTAACTGGCCATGCCTTGCACGCTACACTACGCCCATGAACATTCTGGCCGAACTTCGCCGCCGATTTGCCGACGTGCTGACGCAATGGGTCGATGACCCGCGCGAGTTGGCGGAGATGGTGCGTCCTAGCCAGGATCCACGGCACGGAGATTATCAGGCCAACTGTGCGATGCCGCTTGGCAAGATTGTCGGCAAGCCACCGCGCGATTTGGCGGCCGATATGGTCGCGGCGCTGAAGCTCGATGATCTCTGCGAACCGCCGGAAGTTGCCGGCCCAGGTTTCATCAATCTGCGGCTCAAAACAGATTGGCTCGCCAAGACGGCCGCAACCACCCTGGCCGATCCGCAGTTGGGAGTCGTTCCTGCCGGAGCGCCTGGAGCAGCGGCGCAGCGCACGATCGTCATCGACTACTCCGCTCCCAATGTGGCCAAGCCGATGCATGTGGGGCACATTCGGTCCACGGTGATTGGCGACGCTCTGACCCGGATCCTGCGGTTCGCCGGCCACCAGGTGATCACGGACAACCACCTGGGTGATTGGGGCACCCAGTTCGGGATGATCATCTACGGATACAAGCATTTTCGAGATGAGGCCGCCTATCGGGCCAAGCCGGTGTCGGAGCTGGCCCGGCTCTATAAGCTGGTCAATCAACTGGTTGAGTTTCATGAAGGAACCCGGCAGTTGCCGCAACTGGAAGCCAGGGTTGCCGAGCTTGAGGCGCAACATGCCAGGGCTGCTGCAGCTACCCCTGTGGCCGACAAGGCCGCGGAGAAGAAAGCGCAGCAGGCATTGCGAAAGCTCAAGGGTCAACTCGACGACGCACACAAAGAACTTCAGAGTTTGCAATCGAAGCTCGCCAAAGTTCAAACGGATCCACAATTGTCCGCGCTGGCGATGGCTCATCCGCGGATCGGCGTGGACGTACTCGTGGAGACGTCAAAGTTGCATATTGGCGATGCTGAAAAC
>JAIOPX010000078.1 GCA_021413705.1 Planctomycetota bacterium
GTCAAAGTCTTCTTCATCGAACTCATCTTCGATGATCCGTTCGACGGGCTCCAGCGGCGCTAAGCCGAGATCGGCATCGTCACTCCAGGGGTCGTCCTCGGCCGGTTGCGATGGCGGATCTTCGGGCGTGTCTGTCATGAATCTGTTCCTACGTAGCAATAAACGAGAGCGGGCAAAATGAACTGTTTACAGTTTGCCCCCGAGACTCAGGAAAGCAAATCTTCCCGCCGGCGCACTTTTTGTCAAGCAAGGTCGTTCAGATTGGCGAGCGGTCGGTGTGAGCGACCGGCGGGAGCTGGCCGTTGGCGTTGTTCGAGCCCTCAGTAATTAGGGGGCAAACAGGGCCGGAAGAAACAGGGGGCTTACGCCTCCCGCTCGCCGTGGTGTACCAAAAAATGAAGGGCAGGCCCCGCCAGAACGACGAGGACCTGCCCAACACGGGGTGAGAAAGCCATAGTTGAGAGAAGCACCTGTGACAGGTCGCTGACCCGGCAACTGCTCCTACATTCAACTTAGGGGACAATGAGCGAAAGTCAAAATGGGCAGTTTAGGAAATCCTTGCTTTGGGCCGAAATTCGCGCCGAAAGTGGTGGGATCGTAGCCATTTTGCGGATTGTCGGACTAGGAATGAGCGGCCAATTTCAGCAGGGCTTCGTTGCACGCTGCTCCCTTCACAGGCTCCTGACAAACAAAACTCTCGCAGAGGTAAAGGGTCACATCCGAATCACTTCCGCTTCGCCCCTCAAACAGAGGGTTCAAAGAGATGGAGGCCTCTGGGGGGTGGGACTCCACCCGGCACGCCACAACGTGCGGGGGCATGAAACTTTGCCGGATGGTTTTCAGTACATCAGCGGTAGGCGACTGACTCGCATCGCCGATCAGCACCAACTCATAACTTGGCCGCAGATCAAAATCGAGCGCCAGCAGCATTTGTCCGGCCGCCTGCGAGACATCTCGCATCAAGGCGGAGGTGGCCCGTAACGTACCCGCGGCAGCATCGAGAAAGTCCTGGCGGCCCGTGAGGCGGCCCAACCGCAGCAGTGCTTCGGCAGCCAAGCCATTGCCGCTGGGGACCGCATCGTCGGTCAGTTGCTTTTGCCGGGCAATCAACTGCTCGTGGTCGTCGGCGGTAAAGAAAAATCCTCCCTGGTCTGCATCAGCAAAATGCTTGAGCATCATGTCGGCAAGTTCGATCGCCCGGTCGATCCAGCGTTCGTCGAAGCCGGCCTCGTAGAGCGTGACGAACGCGCGGATCAATGAGGCATAGTCATCCAAAAACGCCTCGCCGCGTGCTATGCCTTGCCGCCAACTATGGCGTAGCTGAAGTCGTGAGACTTCAGACTCTAGCAGGCTCTCCGAAGTCTCACGCTGAATCTCCGAAGTCTCACGACTCCGCCTACCTTCGTACATTTCCCTCCAGATGAACTCCGCGGCATGTGTGGCTGCCTCCAGGAATCGGGGCTCGTCTAGCGCGCCCGCCGCTACGGCCAAGGTGTCGATCGCCAGACCGTTCCAGTTGGCCAACACCTTATCGTCCAGGCCAGGGTGTACCCGGCGATTGCGGACTTCCAGCAGCTTCGCCCTAGCGGCGGCCATATCGGCCACGAACTTCGCCTCGTCGAGCCCGCGGAGCTTCGCATGCTGCACCAGAGACTTGCCGAGATTGAGGATATTTTGCTCCTCAAAGTTTCCCGCCTCGGTAACGTCATAGGCCCAGCAGAACTCGTTGGCCACTTCGTCGCCGAGCACATCCCGAATCTCGTCCGGCGTCCAGACGAAGAACTTACCCTCGACTCCCTCGCTGTCGGCGTCTTGCGTGCTGTAGAACCCACCGGCTTTGTCCTGCATCTCGCGGAGCAGATAGTCGAGCGTCTCCCGGGCGGTGGCGGCAAACTCTTCGTCCCCCAGCAGGCGGAAGGCGTCGATATAGGTTCGCGCCAGCAGGGCATTGTCGTACAGCATCTTTTCAAAGTGGGGAACCAGCCAGCGCTCATCGACGGAGTATCGATGAAACCCGCCGCCGAGATGGTCGTAGATACCGCCCCGGGCCATCTGCTGCAAAGTCTTGCGCACCATGTCTAACAGCCCGCTGCGCGGATCGCGGCGGTAGTACCGCATCAGCAGTTGCAGGTCCATCGGGTGAGGAAACTTTGGCGCTCCGCCGAAACCGCCGTAGGTGAAATCGAAGACGCGTTCCAGGCTGGCTGCTGCGCTGGTGAGTGTGGTCACGCTCAGCTCGCCCAGCGGCCGGCTGGGCTGGGACAGTTGCCGCAGATGGTCCACCAACTGTCCCGCGTTCTCCATTGCGTCGGGGCGGCGGTTGTGCCAGAGATCGACGACGAACCGAAGCACTTCATCAAAGCCGGGCATACCCTGCCGCCGCGTTGGCGGCCAATAAGTGCCACCCAGGAACGGCTCCCCCTGCGGTGTGAGAAAGACCGACATCGGCCAGCCACCACGTCCGGTGATGGCCTGAACGGCGGCCATATAGATATGATCAAGATCGGGCCGCTCCTCGCGATCGACCTTGATCGAGACAAAGCTGTCGTTGAGCAGTTGGGCGATTTCTGGATTCTCGAAGCTCTCATGCTCCATCACATGGCACCAGTGGCAGGCCGAATAGCCGATCGAGAGAAAGATCGGCTTGTCCTCCTTGCGTGCCCGCTCCAGAGCCTCAGTACCCCAAGGGAACCAATCCACCGGATTGTTCTGGTGTTGGAGAAGATAGGGGCTCGATTGTGTGGCGAGGCGATTGGGCATGGAACTTACTTGAAGGACTGATCCGGTCCCGGGAATTTTCCGCCGCGCACTTCATCGCGAAAACGCGTGGCCGCATCGACAATCGTTCCTGCCAGATCGGCATAGGCCTTCACAAAACTGGGAACGTAATCCGTAGACATGCCCAGCAAGTCATTCACCACCAGGATCTGTCCGTCGCAACCCTCGCCGGCCCCGATACCGATCGTGGGTATGGAGAGAGTGGCGGTGATGTCGCGCGCGATCTCGGCCGGGATGCACTCCAGGACTACGGCGAAGGCCCCAGCCGCTTGTGCGGCCATCGAGTCGGTTCGCAGCCGTTCGGCGTCGCGCTGCACTTTGTAGCCGCCGAGCGTGTGAATGGCCTGGGGACGCAGGCCGCAGTGGGCCATCACCGGGATGCCTGCCTGGACGAGAGCCGCAATGATGCCCGCCTGATCGGCCCCGCCTTCCAATTTGACTGCCTGGCAGCGCGTTTCCTTCAGGATCCGGCTGGCGTTCTCGATGGCCTGATACGGACCCAGCAGGTTCGTCGGAAAGGGCATATCCACCACGACCAGCGCTTGCTCGACGGCGCGGCCCACCATTTCGGCATGGTAGATCATCTCGTCCAGCGTGACCGACAGCGTGTTCTCGCGACCCTGGACGACCATCGACAGGCTGTCACCCACCAGGATGCCTTCGATGCCGGCGCGATCCAAGAGCTTGGCCGTCGGGTAATCATAGGCCGTCAGCATCGTGATCTTCCGGCCGGCCTGCTTGAGCGCGGCAAATTTCGGCGCGGTCATCTGTTTGGAGGCGGGCATCGTTAGATCCCCATCCGCGACAGGGCGTCGATGATGCTCCCCACGATGCCCGAGAGCGTGGGATGGCTCTCCTCATAATGCCGCGCGACAGCCGTGAGCCGATCGGCGATCGACCCATCGTCGTCGCTGGCCCGCCCCTCCTGTCGGTTGATCTTCTCCTGAATGTCGGCCACAGCGCTGGTCAACAGCGCCTGGATCTCCGGATCGGTGGACTCAACTTTGTCGAGTTCCTGGTGCAATTGCTCCAGCGTCGTGCGGAGCCGAGTGAGATTGTCTGTCATAACATGGTTCTCCAAAGCCAATCAAGATGCAGCGTCAATATTATAGCGGCCAGGGTGGTGAGCGGTCAGTGGTTCAGAGACGCTTGTGGTAAAATAGTTTTGTCATAGTGCCAACGCGAGACTGCAAATGGGAACCGAAACAGATGTGGGATGCGGATCAATATCTCAGGTATGAAGCGGAACGGACGCGGCCGTTTCTGGATTTGATGGCGCAGGTATCGCGCGAATCAACCGCGCGGATTGTCGATCTTGGCTGCGGGCCGGGTAATCTGACTCGCCTGTTGGCCGACCGCTGGCCGGAGGCCCAGGTGACGGGTGTCGATAGTTCGGCCGACATGCTCCAGACGGCCGCCGCACTAGCCGTTGCGGGCAGGATCGATTTTCAACAAGCCGACCTTGCCGCGTGGTCCCCTCGTGAGCCCGTCGATCTCGTGGTCAGTAGTGCAGCATGGCAATGGATTGCGGATCATGAACTGTTGATTGACCATTGTGTCCGTATGCTAGCGCAGGGTGGCACGCTGGCAGTGCAGATGCCGTGTCGGTTTGGAACTTCGAGCCAGACGGTAATCGAAGAAGTCTCCGCCGATCCGCGGTGGGCCGATCGACTGCAAGGCGTGGGACTGCATCGTCACTCAGTCCATCCGGTGACCTGGTATGCCGAGCAACTCAGCCGTCGAGGATTTGTCGTCAATGCTTGGGACACGACCTATCTGCACGCATTGACGGGAGAGAATCCCGTCTTGGACTGGCTCCGCGGCACGGCGCTTCGGCCACTGCTAGCTCGACTGAACGAGACGCAACAGGTCGATTTCCTTACTGTCCTTGGCGAGCGGTTGCGCGCAGAATTCCCACCCTGCGGCGAGGTGACTTTCTTTCCGATGCCAAGACTGTTCTTCGTGGCTAAGCGCAAGTGAGAGTGGTGTGAGTAAGCTCAATAATCGCCAGCAATACCGAACCGGGCTTGGAGATATTTACCGACCTGGCGCACCTCAACAGCGGACAAGCCGCGATTGTAAATGATGAGTTCGGCAATCGTGCCGCCGTAGGAACCGGGAGTGGCGCTGCTACCGCCGAGAATGAAGTTATCGCCGGACGGCATGCCAGTCGCCTCGACAAACATGCGATTGCGACCGTTGATTTCAATGAACGAGTCCCGGTCGTTCACTCGGGCGGCGGCTATCAAGGCATAGCTTCCCATCGGGACAATCTTGCTCACCATGGAAGAGGTGGGACCGACAAACGTCACATCGTGGCCATAACGTCCGCGGCGGTCGTGGTGGGCGCCGGTGCGCCAGCCGAAGCTGGGAGGAGAACTTTCCGCGACGGCACTCGTTCGTTCGCGTTGCTTGCGAGCCAACCCTTGCACGGTGAACACTATGAAGGTGGTGGACGCCGGAGTGTCGTACAGGCTGTGCCCGCTGTGGGTCAGATAGGCGCCACCACCAAACAGAACTCCCGACTTGCCAGAGAGCATCGGGTTGGTCGGCTCGAACTTCGGAGCCGCGCCGGTACTCTGGATGAAATGAAACTTGTGGCTCGCTTGGTCTTCCCAGGTTTTGACTTGTCCATCGAATCCGGCGTCGAGCGGGCCGCGCCCCGCGGCGTCCTTAATTCCTCGATCCGCTCGCAGCCACAGTCGCAGGCTGGGCCGCGCGGCATCGAGTTCGCCGGATGGCGCGAGCACCTCGACCCGCTCATCACTCAACCTCAAGCCGCGCCATTCCACGGTCTCATCCGGCCCGCCGGGGGTGTAGACGATTTTCAACGTCGCTTGCTGGCCTGGTGTAAGCGTCAGCGGCAGCAGGATCGGTTCCGAAGTCCCTGGGGCGGGGACGTTGGTCTTGCCGCTGGGCTTGCCGTCGATGATTAGTTCGATGGTTCCAGCCGGAGCGACAACCGTCTGCACGCACTCGATGCGCATGGAACCGGTATTCGCGGGTATTGTTTGCTGGCGGTCGAACGAAAGTCCGCCCCCGGCCGACAGCAGTCGATAGATGGGGCGCGGCTTGGATGGATTTTCCAGATCCCAACCCGCCGACTTGTCGGCGCGTGCGGCGCCGACCTTGGTAAATTTCCAGCCATGCCAGATATCGGACGGTTCTTCGACGAGAGTTTGATCTTTGTGTGACGGAGGGGCACCGCCGGCATCGGGTTGCGCTTTCGCCGTTGTGTCGCCCTGGTTTTCGGTGACTTGCTCGGTAGCTTGTTTCTTGGCGGCGTTCTTCGACGGATTTCCACTTCCAAGCATGCTTAGCAGCACGACGACAAATCCGACACCGAACACGACGATCAGTGCGGCGAAGATACCCACCTCGATCAATCGCCTTCGCGACCAGGCGGCCCAAAAGGGAAGGGGAGGGGGGCCGGAAGAAACCTGTGGGCCGCCGGCGCTTCGAGTGTTGGGTTCGACTGCGACAGCCACACCTCCGCCCGATTTGAGAGCGGCCTCGGCAGTTTGGATGAACGCATCGACCGCGGGCCGCCCCCCCAGCATGGAATAGAGTGAGGGAGTTTTTTCCAGAATCGCCCGCAATCCGGCCAATTGCTCGGCCGACACTTCGCCGGCCTGCTTGGACTTGATCAGTTCAATGGCTTCCAGCATCGTCACGCGGTTTGCTCCTGGAGCCTTCATGTAGCACGGTTCGCGGGTTGTGAAGGCAGAGCTATTCTAGCCAAATACCAATGTGCCGCCAGCACGAAGATTCCAGAGGATGGTGTCACGCGGAGACACGGCTCGCCAAAGGCGAGCCGGGGGCGTCAGCCCCTGGAGGCTTTTAGTTTGCGGGTGCGTATTTAGCCTGCAGTCAAGCTCGGTGCGAGTTCGTGGCCGACGATTTCCTCCGCGGGCTAACGCCACGCGGCTCGCCGCCATAGTATCCATCACGCTCCGCGTGATGACTGCCTCACGCGGAGCGTGAGGGATACTATCAGCCTCGCTGGAACTCTCCGGCCGGCTCGGGAAGAGTGCGTTGGATCTCAGTCAGGCGATAGCCAAAACCGGCACCCGCAATCGTCGATAAATCGACCTGGCCGCCGCGGCGACGATAAAGCCCCGGATGAATCGTGGCCTCAGCCTGAGAAGCCTCCGGGTAAAACTGCATGGCGTTGGTTTCGACACCCCTGATCGTGCCGGCATGGGCTGCCAGACGGACATGGGGAATTTGCGCGAGCATGGGGTTGGTGAGGTCCTGCACCATCAGCGGCATGCCATGTGCTTTCGCCCAGGACAGGCTCAACAGCGCGCCTGTTTGCGTCTTGCAGGTTTTGAGCGCCACGCCGGTCCAGCCGAGCGAGCGGCCAAGTCGCACAAAACGCCAATCGTGGGCGCTCTCATCGAGAAACAGCGGCTTACGGGCAGAGACGCTACGGACATCGAGAGGAAAGTTTTCCAAGTCATACGGAAACGGCTGTTCCACGTAGAGGATACGTTCGTAGATGACTGGCTGTTCCGCTTGAAGTCGATCGAGCGTGTTGTTGACGTAAGCACTCTCGCCGACCGTACAGTTAAAATCGGCGCTGAGTGCTGTAACGCCGCACTGGACGGCAATCTCGCCCACCTGCACGAGTCGTTCATAGTCCCAGTCGGCGTCGTTGCCGCGCAGTTTGACCTTCAGACACTTGAGCCCGTCCGCGTCGATCCAATCCCGCAGCAGGACGGGATAGCCGTCTTTCGGCTCTGCACCGGTCAAATCCGCCGGCGACAAAGGATCGAGTCCGCCGACGAGATGCCAGGCCATCAGCCGCACTGGTGGCGTGGCGACAAGATAATCCGACACATAACGTCCTGCAAACGATATTTTGGAATCGTCGGCCGGAGTAAGAATCGCGGACAGATCCCGGCCACAATGGTCTCGGCCGTAAGTCTGATACACGTCGCAGCCCAGCAGATTGCCGTAGGCGTCGTGCATCGCCAGATCGGCCGCACTGGCGCAGACGAGCGCCGCCAGATATGGAATCGGTTCGGCTCGACCGGCATTGAACGCCGCCGTCAACTTAGGAAGCGTCTGTTCGAGAAAGTCGTTCGGCTCGATGCCCCTGCTGATCCTCCACGGTCACGCGCACACGCAAGCAAGTGACGCTCCGCAGGGTTTCTGTGCCGAACTTGAGCGGCACCCGCGTCATAACAGGCAAGAAAAACACTGTCGCCGCGACCGGCCGACAATCAGTGTTCCGACGTGCGGCCCCGAGGCTGCCGCCGCGATCCGCATTGGTTAGAGACATAAGCTTTCTCGGCCTCAGTCAAGAGGTGCTATTTCACAGCACCCAAAGACACCGAGTTTCACCCTCTGTCAAGCAGCATCACTGCCGCGCAATGCGCTTGACGGCTTCGTAAAGTCGGTCGATCTCTTCTTTCGTGTTGTAGATCGACAGGGACGGGCGGACGGTGGATTCCAGGCCGAAGCGACGGAGTGAGGGCTGCGAGCAATGGTGGCCGGCTCGGACTGCTATTCCTTCCTGGTCCAGCAGGCGGCCTACGTCTTCCGTGCGGCGTTCGCGAAGCACGAACGACAACACGCCGACCTTTTCCGCTGCCGTGCCGATCAGACGTAGGCCGTCGATTTGTAGCAACTTCTCCGTGGCGTAGTGGAGCAGTTCGCGTTCATAGTGGGCGATGTTGGGCAAGCCGAGGCGGTTGACGTAATCCAGGGCGGCGCCCAGGCCGACGGCGTCTCCGATGCTGGGGGTGCCGGCTTCGAACCGGGCGGGGGGATCGGAATAGGTCGTTTCCTCGAATGTCACGTTGCGAATCATGTTGCCCCCTCCCTGCCAGGGAGGAAGAATCTCCATGAGGTCTTCCCGGGCAAAGACGGCGCCAATGCCCGTGGGACCGAAAATCTTGTGTCCGGAGAAGACATAAGAATCGACGCCCAGTTGCTGCACGTTGACCGGCACATGGGCGACCGATTGTGCACCGTCGATGAACACGCGTGCTCCATAGCGCTTGGCGGTCTTGGTCATTTCCTCGATGGGGAGGATCGTGCCAAGGCTGTTGGAGGCATGTGTCAGGGCCACGACTTTGGTTCTTGGGCCCAGAAGGGCTTCGTATTGCTCCAGCATGATCTCACCCCGGTCGGTCACCGGAATGACGCGGATCACGGCCCCTTTTTCCTTGGCGATCATTTGCCAGGGGACGATGTGCGCATGATGCTCCAGCACCGACATGACAATCTCATCTCCCGGCTGCAGGAACTTGCGGCCGTAGGTTTGACTGATGAGATTGATCCCTTCCGTCGTGCCGCGCACGAAGATGATCTCCTTGGCGGACGACGCGCCGAGGAAGGTTTGCACCTTCTGGCGAGCCTGCTCGTAGGCGTCGGTCGCCCTGGCGGCCAGTGTATGTGCCCCGCGATGGATGTTTGAATTGTCGTGCGAGTAAAAGTTCGAGATGGCATCGATCACGCTTTGCGGCTTTTGCGTGGTGGCGGCGTTGTCGAGCCAGGCCAGCGGCTTGCCATGTATTTCTTGATGCAGCACAGGGAAATCGCGGCGAATGGTGGGAACGTCGAACGGCCTGGCGCCGCCGGGTGCGCTCGACTTGGTGGCAAACATTCGCTGAATGTGATTCTGTTCCAGCCCGTCGCAGCGTTGCGGCGAGTCGGTGCGAACGCCGCCGCCACGGATCTGCTGCACGAAGCGCCGCACGCCATCGGCCGAGGAATCGTCGGGGCCGTGAGAGTGTGAGCTGGGCGCGGAAGCACTAGCCAGCGTACCGTTTTTGGGCAGTTCCAGATTGTGTGGCACGGTTGACGCCATGATGGCGGGAGGTGCTTCCTGAGATGGCAGATTACCGGCGCTGGGAATAGAACCCGCGGCATCGAAGGGGGCCTGCCGCGCGCTTATTTCCGACTTCGGAACGTGATTCATGCCAGGAATCTCGTTCAAGAGCCGGGTGGCGATCGCGGAAATCAACTCGGGTCGGATCTCGTCCATGGCGGAGGAAGGGATTAGGGGATAGGGGTTGGGGGGCTAGGGGACGAGAGCAAGGTGATTATTTGGGGGTTTGCTTGCGATGTTCGTAGTCGTGGTAGTAGCCGACTTCGACGTTCTCCAGCACAGCCAGCGCGTCGTCGGTCAGGACGGCGCAGGAGAAGTAGAGCGTCAGCAGGTACGACGCGACACCGAGGCTGTCGAGGCCCATCAGTCTTGCGGAAAGGCTGGGCATAATTTCGCCGGGGATGCCAACCTGGTGGAGACCGACAACGCCCTGGTCCGCCTCGCCGACGCGCAACAACAGGATGCTTGTCGTGCCGAACCATTGATTCGACTGGTAGCGGCTCTTCATCTCCAACTTGTCGCAGGGGATCAGTGGCACGCCGCGCCAGGTGATGATGGGGAAGCCCTGCAAGTTCATGGTTACGGGTGGCACACCGCGCCAGGTGCATTCACGTTCAAAGGCCGCAATTGCCTTGGGGTGGGCGAGGAAAAACGCCGGCTTTTTCCAGACCAGAGCCAATAGCTCATCGAGGTCGTCCGGCGTCGGGGCGCCATAGCGGGTGCTGATGCGCATGGCCGGATCGACCGAGTGAATCAGGCCGAAACGCTTGCTGTTGACGAGTTCCCATTCTTGCCGCTCTTTGATCCCTTCGATGGTCAGCCGCATTTGTTCTTCGAGCTGGTCGTACGGGCCGTTGTAGAGATCGGAAACCCGGGTGTGGACGCGGACCACCGTCTGCACGGCGGAGAGGGAATATTCGCGGGGATTGGCAGAGTAATCGACGAAGGTTTCGGGGATTTCCACATTTTCGGCAAAGCCGGAGACCAAGTCGATGTTACGCTCGCCGTAGCGATTGACCGTGGAACGAAGTTCCAGGTGTTCGCTGATAGCCTGCTTGAACTCTTTGTTTAGATCGGGTGTATCCCCCAGTACGGCATCAAGATCTTTGCGCGACAACGTCAATAGCACGCAGGGAGTGATCGTGCGTATGGTCACGTCGGAGAGCTTGTCGGACACCAAGTCGGTTTCGCCAAAATATTCGCCGTCGGAGAGCAAGGCCAAACGCAGGTCACTGCCGTGGATTCCTTTGCTGAGGACTTCCACCTGGCCTTGGGCGATGATGAAGAACTTGTTGCCATCTTCGCCTTCGCTGATGAGCTTGTTGCCTAGCGAAACTTCCTCGGTCTTGAATCGACTGGCCATGCGGCCTGTGATCGGGTCGGACAATTCGGAAAACATCGGCACGCTGCGAAGAGACTCCGGGCTGAACGTGGCCGTGCCGTTGGCCACATCGACGCCGATTCGCTCTGCCTTGGTCAATTCGACTTTGGTGCGATTGACGCGATAGGTGCCACCGTTGACCTGCACCCAGGGCAACTGGCTTAGCAGCCAACGCGGGGTGATGGACATCATCTTGGGAGTGGTTTTGGTTGTGCTCGCCAAGTTGCGAGCCACTGCCGTGGTCACGCTGCGTTGCAACAAACTGTCCGACATGATCGTGTACTGCCTTTCTGGTACGTATCCAACGTGTCAATGGTGGCGTCGAGCGCTCGGCGCTTAGATTCCAAGTCCGTTATCAAATCCAACGCGTTCTCTGTGTTGATAGTCGTGATAAAAGCCGACTTCCACGTTCTCCAGCACGGCCAGCGCGTCGTCGGTCAGGACGGCGCAGGAGAAGTAGAGCGTCAGCAAGTAGGCTGCCACGCCCAGGCTGTCCAGTTTCATCAGCCTAGCGGAGAGGCTGGGCATGATTTCGCCGGGGATGCCGGTTTGGTGCAGGCCAACGACACCCTGGTCCGCCTCGCCGACACGCATCAGCAAAATGCTGGTTGTGCCGAAGGACTGATTAGATTGGTAGCGGCTCTTCATTTCCAACTTGTCGCAAGGAATTAGCGGCACACCGCGCCAGGTGATGATGGGGAAGCCGTGCAAGTTCATGGTTACCGGTGGCACGCCGCGCCAAGTGCATTCCCGCTCAAACGCCGCGATCGCCTTGGGGTGGGCGAGGAAGAACGCCGGCTTCTTCCAGACCAATGCCAATAATTCGTCGAGATCGTCTGGCGTCGGCGCGCCATAGCGGGTGCTGATTCGCATGGCCGGATCGACGGAGTGAATCAAGCCGAACTTCTTGCTGTTGACCAGTTCCCACTCCTGCCGCTCCTTGATCCCTTCAATCGTCAGCCGCATCTGCTCTTCGAGCTGATCGTACGGGCCGTTGTAGAGATCGGAGACCCGGGTGTGGACGCGGACCACGGTCTGAACGGCGGAGAGCGAATATTCGCGCGGGTTGGCGGAATAATCGACGAAGGTTTCGGGGATTTCAACATTTTCAGCGAAGCCAGAGACCAAGTCGATGTTGCGCTCGCCGTAGCGATTGACCGTCGAGCGAAGTTCCAGGTGCTCGCCGATGGCCCGCTGAAAGTCGTCGTTGAGATTGGGCGAGTCCGACAACAGGGCATCGAGGTCTTTGCGCGAGAGCGTCAACAGAACGCACGGCGTGAGCGTGCGAATGGTCACGTCCGAAGGCTTATCGGAAACCAGATCGGTCTCGCCGAAGTACTCGCCGTCGGTCAGGAGTGCCAAACGCAGGTCGCTCCCATGCACTCCCTTGCTGAGGACTTCTACTTGGCCTTGGGCAATGATGAAGAACTTGTTGCCGTCTTCGCCTTCGCCAATGAGTTTGTTACCCAGCGAGACTTCTTCGGTTTTGAAGCGGCTGGCCATGCGGCCGGTGATGGCGTCGGACAATTTGGAAAACATCGGTACGCCTCGCAGTGCCTCTGGGGGCAGAGAGGCTGAAGTACCGGAAATATCAACGCCGATCCGCGTCGCCTTAGAAAGTTCGATCTTGGTCCGATTGACGCGATAGGTGCCACCATTGACCTGCACCCAGGGCAACTGGCAAAGCAGCCAGCGCGGGGTGATGGACATCATCTTTGGCCGAGTCTTCGTCGCGCTCGCCAGATTTCGAGCTACGGCCGTGGTCACGCTTCTCTGCAACAAGCTATCCGACATATCGCATCATCCTCGATGGGTTACTTCGGCAAGGGTGCGAGTTTCGGCAGAATTCCATAAGCCGAAAGATTTTTTCACGATCCATCGTGTCACCAGCCGCCAAAGCGGACTTTACTGGTCTGAGAGTGAATCGAGCACCCGATAGACGACCGCAACTTTTGCGAGCCTCTGGAGTGCCCAGTCAGCTTCGCACCAAGATCTGCTTCCTTGCCTGGTCGAGAGACCTCAGCATTCCTTACCGAAGAGGGCAGTCTAATTAAAAAGCAAAGTACACCCAAGCCCCCCAGACGCGGTGGGCTCTATATGCTTCACATTTCCTCCAAACTCTTATTAGCGCATCGTGTGGCTGTGTAGAGTCGGGTCACATAATACCCAATGCATGTAACACTGCTTATGTGTTTTAATCATCTGGTAAGGTTTCCAGTCGTATGCGACATTTCTCTCGTAACAATAGTAGCGGTTAAATTACTATCATCAGGCCATCTGCTTTCGCTCTCGTGGAGGATTTCTTGCTATGGAAGTTTCAACAGTGACCCCCCAAGGACTTGCCGAGGCGGCAAAACTGCAGGGGAAAATTGAGTTAATCGATGTTCGTACGCCCGTGGAATACCGGACGATGCACATTGGAATGGCCAAAAACGTGCCGCTGGATCAACTCGATCCGATGGCGATCATGCAAGCTCGCAACGGCACTCAGCAGGAGACGCTGTACGTGATTTGCCACGCGGGCGGACGCGGACGCCAAGCCTGTGAACGGTTTCATGCGGTCGGCTTTACCAACGTGGTCAATGTGGAAGGAGGAACGAAAGCCTGGGCCGACGCGGGATTGCCCGTGGTGCGAGGAAAGCAAGTCATGTCCTTGGAGCGGCAGGTGCGTATTGCGGCCGGATCGCTGGTTTTGACGGGCGTTGTCCTAGGGTTCTTGGTGCATCGGGGCTTTTTTGGGCTTTCGGCTTTTGTCGGCGCCGGTTTGGTATTTGCAGGCATTACCGACACATGTGGCATGGGTATGCTGTTGGCCCGCATGCCGTGGAACCAGGTCAAGGAAGCGCCTGCGACCGTCTGCGCGACCAAATAACGGGCATTACAAATTGAAATAGTCGCGGCCGACAGGAGCTTAATTTGTGAAAGTGTTGATTATCGGTGGAGTCGCCGGGGGGGCTTCAGCGGCCACCCGGGCTCGCCGGCTCTCGGAAGATGCTGAGATCGTTCTGATCGAACGTGGCCCTGATGCGTCGTTTGCAAACTGCGGGTTGCCTTATTACGTGGGGGGAGAGATCGCCAAGCGCGAGAAGTTGCTCGTCGTCACACCCGAGCGGATGCGGGAACGGTTCAATCTCGATGTTCGAGTGCGCACATTGGCCGAGTCGATCGACCGTACGAGAAAAACGGTTCGCCTGCGGGATCTTTCTACCGGCCACGAATATGACGAAACCTACGACAAGCTGATTCTCTCTCCCGGGGCGGCGCCCCTGCGACCGCCGATTTCGGGCGTCGATCTGTCAGGCATTCACACCCTGCGCAACTTGCAGGATGTTGACCGGATCAAAGAACGGGTCGATCGAGGAACTCAGCATGTGGTCGTCATTGGCGCAGGCTTCATCGGGCTTGAGTTGGTTGAGAACTTCGTACGCCGCGGTATTTCCACCACGGTCGTAGAACTACAGAACCAAGTTTTGCCTCCGCTGGATCGCGAGATGACCACGCCAATTGCGCAGCAATTGGCCGCCAAAGGCGTCACACTGCTACTGGGAGATTCTGCCGAGGCGTTTGAGCAATCGCCCGAGGGAATCGTGGTACGGCTGAAGTCGGGGCGGGCGCTGCCGGCGCAGCTGGTCATCCTTGGCGTCGGAGTACGCCCGGAGAGTAAGCTGGCCGCCGATGCCGGCCTGGAAATCGGTCCACGCGGAGGCATTCGAGTCAACCAGCAGCTTCAGACCGCGGACCCAGACATTTACGCCGTCGGAGACGCAATCGAGGTTACGGATTTCGTACTGGGCAATGCGACGCAGGTTCCACTGGCCGGGCCGGCCAATCGCCAGGGACGGCTGGCGGCCGATCACATTTTTGGGAGAGAGATTCGCTTTCGGGGAACGCAGGGTACTGCGATTGTCCGTGTTTTCGAGCTTACAGCGGCCACGACAGGCGCTTCAGAGAAGTCATTGCAACGGGCCGGACAGGCCTTCCGCAAAGTCTACATTCACCCAGCCAACCATGCGGGCTATTTCCCGGGCGCACAGCAGATGACTCTGAAGCTGCTGTTTGCTCCTGATACGGGGCGGGTGCTTGGGGCTCAGGCCGTGGGAGGCGAAGGAGTCGATAAACGCATCGACGTGCTGGCCGTGGCCATTCAGGCGGGTATGACGGTGTACGACCTGGAAGAGAGCGAGCTGGCTTATGCGCCGCAGTATGGCTCGGCCAAGGATCCGGTCAACATGGCGGGTTTTGTGGCTGCGGGGCTTTTGCGCGGCGATCATCCCCAACTGGATGTAGAAAAATTTTTGGCTCTGCCCGACGATCAACGCCCTTTCTTGCTCGATGTGCGCACGTCCGAAGAGTATGCCCGTGGATATATTCCTGGCGCAATCAATATCCCGATCGATGAGCTGCGCGGCAGATTAAGGGAGCTTCCCCGCGATCGCGAGGTGGCCGTTTATTGCCAGGTTGGGCAACGCGGATACTTGGCGACGCGAGTGCTGCTGCAACATGGTTTTGCTGTCGCCAATATCGGAGGAGGATATAAGACCTATCAACTGTTTCAGGGCGCCTGAACTTCGGCAGTTGATGATGGGTGCGTGGCGGCGCGATGGGTTACTGCGACCCCCAACCCACGGCGCGTCGTCACGAGCTACAGTGCGCCCAGCAGAAGGAACATCGTGCCGCAGGTCACGGCGATCCACCAAAGCATCAGCCGCACGGTCCAGCAGGCGATCAAGCGCGTTGTACTGAGAAGCAGTAAGGAGCGCCGATCAAAATGAAACTGAAGCCAATCAGGATCGCCAACCAACCGAAAGTCTTGTGATTTACCACCGCGGCTTCACTTCTAGACCCATGGGATTGTACTCATTTTGCCTCGCCAGTCGCGGTCGCAGTAGTAGTCGGTTTCGAAGCCTTGGGCGCACCATTGCGCAGTTCCGCCGGGCGATTCCCTGTGGGGCCGATCAATTGTTCGATCTCCTTGTCGTCCAGGATCTCACGTTCGACCAACGCCTCGGCCAAACGGTCGAGGTTGGCGCGATGTTCCTGGAGCATGGCCAGGGCGCGATCCGAAGCGGCGTGGAGGATTCTCGCCACCTCTTCATCGATCAACTGCGCGGTGTGTTCGCTGAACTCCCGTTGTTGATGTATTTCTCGACCCAGAAACGGATGCTCCTCGCTGGCGTGATAGGCCACCGGGCCCAAGCGCTCGCTCATGCCCCAGTGGGCCACCATGCGTCGGGCCAGTTTGGTTGCCTCGCTCAGATCGTTCTCAGCTCCCGCCGTGTATTCTCCGAAAATCAAGCGTTCCGCCGCCCGGCCAGCCAGCATGAAAGCCAGCCGATGGTTGAGATCGCTTTCGCTAATGCTCATCCGATCCTCTTCCGGCAGCAATTGCGTGACGCCTAAGGCGCGGCCGCGGGGAATGATCGTCACTTTGTGAACCCGGTCGGTCCCTGGAACAAACCAGGCAACCAGGGCATGTCCCGCCTCATGGTAGGCGGTCATGCGTTTTTCCTTCTCCGAGAGGACTTCTTCGCGTTTGGCGCCCATCAGGATCTTGTCTCTGGCATGCTCGAAATCGACCATTTCGACCCGGTCCTTGCCCTGACGCGTGGCCCATAGCGCGGCCTCGTTGACCAGATTGCGGATGTCCGCGCCGGTCAGGCCCACCGAGCCGGAAGCCAGACGATCAAGATCGACGTCGTCGGCCAATGGCACATTACGGGTATGGACCTTGAAAATCGCCACGCGTCCTTTTTGAGTGGGCCGATCGACCGTAACATGCCGGTCGAAACGGCCGGGTCGCAATAGCGCCGGATCGAGCACATCGGGCCGATTGGTGGCGGCCAACACGATCACGGACTCGTTGCGCTGAAAGCCGTCCATTTCGCTGAGGATTTGATTGAGCGTTTGCTCTCGTTCGTCGTGACCACCGCCGAGCCCCGCGCCGCGATGGCGGCCGACCGCGTCGATCTCGTCAATGAACAGGATGGCCGGCGAGGCATCCTTGGCGGTCTTGAACATGTCCCGCACGCGCCCAGCGCCTACGCCCACGAACATCTGGATAAACTCGGAACCGCTGATGGAGAAGAATGGCACACCCGCCTCACCGGCAACTGCCCGGGCCAGCAAAGTCTTGCCGGTTCCAGGTGGTCCGATCAGCAACACACCTTTGGGCACTCGTCCGCCAAGCCGCTCGAACTTCTTGGGGTTCTTGAGAAACTCCACAACCTCCTGCAAGTCGCGCTTGACTCCTTCCAAGCCGGCCACGTCCTCAAAAGTAATGCGTTGCTTACTGTCCTCATAGCGCTGCGCCGGGCTCTTGACGAAACCGGAAAGCAGGCCGCCTCCCATGAACTGATCGCGGGCGCGACGGAACATGATAAAGACCGCGCCAAACATCAACAGCGGCACGATCAAGTAGAGGAAGACCAGCAGGCCAGTGTTGTCTGGCGGTTCACGGGCTTCATACTTCACACCACGATCGGTGAGCAACTTGTTGAGATCTTCGCCGGTGATGTGGGGCAGGATCAGCGTGAACTCAAATGGGTAGCGAGCCTCATCCTCGGCCTTGGCGGCAGCGGCCTTCTTCTCCTTTTCCGTTGTGGCCTTGCTCTCTTCCTTCTCGGATTTGGCATCCTTCTCGGCTTTGGCGGGAGCTTTAGACGCTTCGTCGGTTTTGGACGCTTCCGCGACGATCACCGGCTTGAGCGGGCGTTTCTTGAATTTTCCATAAACGCGCAAGCCCTCGAGCATGACTTCCTGCACATTGCAGTCTTCTTTGCTTGTGCCGAGTTGCTCGATGAAGTAGCTATAGGTGATTTTGGCCTGCTGCCATCGCTGGCCGCTGTAATAGGACCAGATCATGGCCGCAGTAACGGCCAACACCAATAGCGCTATCATCGCCGTGCTGCTCATCGGCGGACGAGCCTGCTGTCCCGGGCGAGGGGGGGTAGGGGGCTGCTTGCCGTTGCCAGGCTTGTTACCCGGGTTGGAATCCATCCGCTCTCCTGCTGGTGCTGATCCGCGCTGTGTATTGTGTGGGTTTAGTTATCGACTTGTTCGCCATCGCGGAAATTCCGCTCTTCAATTTTCTTTCCACTGGCATCCCAGCGTATCAATTTGCCATGCTGGCGGCCGTTGCGAAATTCGACCGTTACGCGGGGCTTGCCATCCTCATACCAGGATGATTGCGTGCCGTGGCGTTGACCTTCGAGGTAGACTTCTTCAGTCGCCTTCTGGCCGCCGGGATACCACGTAGTCCAAGTGCCGTCTGGCGTGTTCTGCTTGTATTGTTGTTGCTGAAGGAGGTGACTACCCGTGGCGTCATAGTGTTTCCACACGCCGTCGCGCCGTCCGGCGCTCCAATGCTCTTCGCGAGACTTGGTTCCATCTGCCCGCTGGCAGTTCCAAACGCCCTCCATTTGACCGGCTTTATAATTGCCAGACTTGGCTAGCGTACCGTTCTCGTGCCAGAACTTCCACGGTCCTTCCCGCATGTCCTCCTTGTAAGTCCCTTCCTTCCACAGTTTGCCCGTGGGATGCCATTCCTTAAACTCCCCCTCGTATTGTTCGGGAATGCCGGTGTAGACATTCACGGTAGCCTGTCGTTTGAGCTTTCCGTCTTCGTACTTGTCAGTAACGATCTTGGTTTCAACAAGAATGGGTTTTAGCTGTGGTGGAGGTACAACAGCGCCTGGGGAACCTGACCCGATCTTGGGGGACGGCGGAGATCCTGAGGTGGCGGTTGGGGCTGTCGAGGGTTGGCTCGCTGGGTCTGCTGGCGAGACGGGAAGGGAGGCTGGCATGGGCGCGATGGGGGGAGCTTTGCCGGCCATATCCGTCGCTATGGGAGCCGAATCTTCGCCGACGGGCTTCTCAACGGTGGGTTTGTCCGCACCAGCAGTCTGTGTCGCTGGCTGTTGGCTCCCGCAACCACCGATCACCAACATACTGGCGACCAGCCATAGATAAACTGGCCGGATGTATCGAATGGACATGAAACATAACTCCCATCTGAATCATCTGCGCGGCCGATTAGACCGACGGCGGCGCTGGTTTCGCATCATCAAATATGGCATATATGGGTGGCGCGGTCCATCGGCCGGCAACTTACGACTCCGATGGCAGGCAATCCCACCGCGGCTATCCGCACAGCCGGTATGTCCCTAACCCTTGGGAGAGGATCGAACCCGGCATGAGCCTACCGACTTCAGAACCCCGGCGTCGCGGGGCCGTGGCGGTTGTATTGCGCCAGGGGCGGTTGTTGGTGATTCGCCGCAGCCCGTTTGTAGTCGCACCCGGAGCGCTGTGTTTTCCAGGGGGAGGCATCGAGGCCGGAGAGAGCGAATCAGAAGCCTTGGTGCGCGAGGTTCGCGAAGAATTGGGCGCGACAGTTTTGCCGCTGGCCTGCGTGTGGAAGAGCGTGACGACTTGGAACGTAGAGATCGCCTGGTGGCGGGCAGAGCTTGACGCTGAATCGGAATTGACGCCGAACCCTGCCGAGGTTGCCTCGACGCATTGGTTGACCCCGCGAGAACTGGTTACTCGGGAGGATTTGCTGGAAAGCAATCGGCAGTTTCTTACGGCGATCGCTACTCGGAAGATTGTGGCGGAGGGGTTGATTCTCCCTCATCCTTCGGAGGATGGTAGCGACGATTGAACTGTTCTGGATCGAAGGGATCGGCAGGGGACGCGGGAGTTGGCGCCGTTCCTTCCGCGGGGGGCGGTGATAATTCTTTCGCGGATTCTGGCTGAGGTCGCGCGATGGGGCCGCCGACACTGCGGGCTGTGCTGTTGCGCCGAGCAAGGTTGGCCTTCGATCGAACGCCTGGAGGTTCGGGAATCGATTGGGAAAGTGTGGAGTCGGCGGATTCCACGGTTTGCGGTCGTGCCGGCTCGCCAGGACGCGCTACCTGGTGGACCCACTGAGCAAGATGGCGGAAGACCGGCCCTTCGGTCCCTTCAAACTTGTTGTGCTGCGTGTTGCCGTGAGCTTGGGCTGCGGCGGTCAAGATTCGGCTCTTGTCGGGTTCATTGCGGTCGATCCAGGCCAATGCGGCATGCAGATTGCGTTGCGTGACGCGCCGGCTGGGAGTGACTCCGCGCGCCAGGCGTATTAATTGGAAGTCACTGCGCGGCGCTGTACCATGGCATCCGGCCGCCGCGCAATTTTTCAGCAGTAGTGGTTGCACGGTCTGGGAGAATGCTTCGACTGTAGAGGCGGGAATGGTCCGCACCAGTATGTCGAGCTGAGCGTCGGCAACAGGCGGCTCGGCCAGCGGGGCAGGAGGGGCAGCAGGCTTGACCGGGTCGCGAGCCAGTTTTAATCGTCGTCGCAGCAGTTCATAACGCGAATTGTTCGGCTCGGCCTGTTCCGCTTGCCGTAGCTCTTCCTCCGCTTCGTCGAGCAACCCTTGCGCCAGGCACCACTGAATCAATCGAAATCGATCTCGCGCGCCAGCAGCCATCATCGCGGCCCGTTTGAGTTGATAACCTTCATTCAAGGTGCGGCAGACATGCTCGACCGAATCGCGAGGTACTCGCAATTCCGACGAAGCCGTGCTGACGACATAGCGTTCGCCATCCACCGTGACGGAACCACGCAAAACCTGACCGTTGGCCAGAAGCAGCAAGCGTTCTGTGGACTGGCTGTCCTGGTGTGCGAGAGATGCTGAAGCTTGTGGCGGCTCAGTCGCATGGCACGGAGCGATAAGCGATATCACTAGCACGGCGAAAGCCGGCGGAAGCCAGGGCAATCCAAGAGACACACGCGGGGTGGTAAACATCGTCAGAGCCCTGGCGAAGCGAAAGAAGAGTCAACGGCGGAGAATAGGCGACTGCACCCAGGCAAGCAAGAGCAGGAGTTGCTACAATGACTCGCCAGCAATGCCAGCACATGAACGCGGAGGCTCTACGATGCGCTGCTTTATCGTCGATGGATCGGGACCAGCAAGTTTGCAAATGGTGGAGCGACCGGATCATTCAACTCCTGGTCGAGGTGAAGTGCTGGTTGAAGTCCATGCAGTGTCACTCAACTACCGCGATCTCCTGGTGGCTGACGGACGCTATGGTGGACCGCAGAACCCGCCGATCATCGCTTGCTCCGACATGGCCGGCGTCGTGGCCGCGGTTGGGCCGGGTGTGTTTGGGTTCAAGGCAGGAAACCGTGTGCTCAACGCACCATTTCGCCAGTGGCCGGCCGGCGCACTGCGCCGCGATTGGTCGCGCACCTTTGTAGGCGGCCAGGGTGTGGATGGCGTCTTGGCCGAACAGATCATCTACCCTGCCGATGCGCTGGTCCATGTGCCCTCCCACATGACGTTGGAGCAGGGCTCGACGTTGACTATTGCTGGTCTGACCGCCTGGGGGGCAATGGTAACTCACAGCCGAGTTCGTCCGGGAGATTGGGTGCTGGCACACGGCACAGGTGGAGTCGCCATCTTTGCGGCACAATTGGCAAAGCTATTTCATGCCCGAGCAATTCTCAGCACATCAAGTCTGGAAAAAGGACGGCTTGTGCGAGAACGATTTGGCGTCGTGGAGACAATCGACTATCGCGACCCTCAGTGGCCCAAGCGAGTGCGGGAGATCACTGGCGGTCGTGGCGTCGACGTGGTCGTGGAAACGGCTGGCGGAGAGCAACTGGGCGGATCCATCGAAAGCTGCAACTATGGTGCTAGGGTTGGCCTGATCGGCGTGCTGGGAGGGATGGATTGCAAGTTCAGCGCGTTTCCTCTGATGATGCATCAGGTTACGATTCGTGGAATCTACATGGAATCTGCGCAGGAACTGCAGGCCTTGGCACTTGCATTGGAGGAAGGAAAGGTCGAGCCGTGCGTAGACCGGGTGTTCAGTTTTGAAGACGCCCCAGCAGCATACGACTACTTGCGTTCGGGCCGTCATCTAGGCAAAGTAGTAATTCAGGTTCGGAAACCGAAGTAGTTGACCACGCGAGATAACACCATGCCCTGTGTCAATCGTGCATTGCTGATAGTTCTCATTCTCTTGTTCAGTGGACTATGTGGCGCCTGGAGTGCCACGCAGGCCACCGCCGAAGAGACGGCCAACTCCCCGTCGAAAGGATTCATGGCGCTCTTCAATGGCAAAGATCTTTCCGGCTGGCACGGTCTGGGGCACTTTGATCCGCGGCAGCTTGCTAAAATGACCGCCGAAGAGAGAGCGAAGAAGCTCGCGGCCGACAACACCGACATGCGAAAGCATTGGCGGGTCGAAGGAGGCGAGATCGTCAGCGATGGGCATGGCGTGTTTCTCACCACGGATAAGGATTATGGCGACTTTGAATTGAAGTTGGAGTGGAAAATGGTGGCCCCAGGAGGAGACAGCGGCGTCTATCTGCGAGGCTCGCCTCAGGTGCAAATCTGGGATCCCGCCAATGCTCGCGAAAAGAAAAATGGAGCCGACAAAGGTTCCGGCGGGCTGTGGAACAACAACGCCGACAATCCCGGCCGGTTTCCCTTGGTAAAGGCAGACCGCCCGATCGGCGAGTGGAATACCATGGCAATCCGCATGGTCGGTCCGAAAGTGACCGTACATCTCAACGACAAACTGGTAGTAGACAATGCCGTGCTGGACAACTTCTGGGACCGCAAGAGTCCTATGTTTCCCACAGGCCCGATTCAGCTTCAAACACACGGCAGCGAAATGCGGTTTCGCAATGTGTTTATTCGTTGATCCTATTTTCTCTCAAACGCTTTCATGGCGGCTTGATAGATTCGATAGCGACTCGCCTCCGCGCCAATGAACAAGGTTGCCTCGTCCCGGACGTTCCATTCTTCAGGAACTCCTGGGAAGGGGTCGGTGCTGCGTTGCATGAAGATCCGCTTGCCATCGACGGAAACCATCAACCCTTCCTTGCGAACCTTCATGACAATCGTGGCCGGCTTGCCGTTGGTGAATATCGCCCCCTGATGGGCATCGCGAGCGGAAATATCCAGTCCGCTGACCTTGGCTCGATCAGCGTCAAAATAGAACATCGATTGCCGCCCGTCGCGGACGAAGCCTACTACGAACTCTCCCTTGTTGCTCTGCCGCTCCACCACGAGCAACAGGTCGTATTCACCGGGCAGCTTGGCCGGCAATTTGATCCTGGCACAGGGAATGGATGGCGACAGAATGCCGTTATCGTCCTCGGTCCAGGTGCCTTTAAAAGCATCGTGGCGAACGGTCACGCTACGCAGCAGGTCGACGGCTCCAGCCGGGAGTGCGACTTTCTTAAACGGTTCGGCGGCCGGATCAGGAGTCTCCACAGGCGGTTTGGCCTCCGCTTCCGCGGGCGCTTCGCTGGAGACAACTACTTGAGGGGTCTTTTCCGCCTTCTTGTCGGTAACTACTCCTTCTCCCCCCAGGTATTCCGCAAACGCTTTGGTGAGAAACTCTTTCTTGGACTGCCGGGAACGGTCGGATTCGTCTTGGCGGCGTTTCAATTCCTTGGGAATCTTGGCCACCTCGGTATCGAGTTTTTTGCGCTGCGTGGGATTGAGCCTGCCGGTCATATCTTGGAGCAGACGGTTCATTTGCTCCCGGCGAGCATCGGGCGAGTTCATTTGCAAGGCAACCTGCGCGTGATAGGCCGCGTTGTAGGGATCATTCGTGTTTGCAAAAAGAATGGCGATGTCTTCCCAGAGCTTGGCTGATTTAGGATGCTTGGCCAGCCCTTCCTCCCAGACGGCTCGGGCTTCTTTGGACTTGTTTTGCTTCGCCAGCGCTACGGCCAATTCGCGATAGTAGAGACCGGTTCCTGGAGTGCGGTCCTTCTCCCAGGGATTAATCTCGATCGCTTGCGTCAAGTAGGCTACGGCGATGTCATATTTCTCCAAGGCGTTGAGCAGCATCCCAAAGTTGTAATAGGTGGTATCGTTGCTGGGATCAACGCTCAGAGCCCGGTGATAGAGCTTGGCGGAAATATACAGATTCATTTGCTCATCGGTCGAATCTTTCTTGCTCCGCTTGGCGCGATCCAAATACTTATTAGCTTCGGCGAGAATCAATTTTGCCTCTTCAGGATCCCCGCGCCGTTGGCGCATGGCCACGAACTTAGAGGTGTCCAGATCGGCGATCGGAATGGCGAAACCCGTGTTCTCCGCATTCGTGAATTTAAGAGTCACCACGCCAACGACCTCGCCATTGGAATTGAACAGCGGGCCGCCGGAATTGCCAGGATTGATCGCCGCATCGACCTGGTAATAAGAAACCTTGTCGATCACCCGATTCAAGCCGCTGAGCATCCCCGAGGTAATACTCTTATTGAGCACCATGCCGTCCCCGCCAGCAGGGTTGCCGATGGCATACACGCGCTGTCCCGGCGAAGGGCGCGTCTTGGTCAACTTCGCAACCTGAAGCGAGGCGTTGTGCTCTTTCGGATCGATCCGAACCAGAGCCAAGTCTTTTTCGGGATGTAGTCCGACGATCTTGACCTTTTTGAAGGTGACGGAATCGACTTTGCCGCCGCGGCGGACGTCGATCGTACATTTGTAGGGCAGGGGGGAAGCCACAACGTGGGCGTTGGTCAGAATCAGCCCTGACTTGTCGATGACGAAGCCCGTGCCACTCCCCTCAATGTTCTCGAGCGCCACGACGCAGCCATTGACATCCTTGAAAAGTTTCACGGCCGGTTCTTCGTCTGCCCCAGCCGCGCTGCCGCAATATAGAGTCGCGCTACCGCAGAAAAGAACCGCAGAGATCAAGCTCCAGGCCGCTGCCAGGTTGCCCCACTGCTTTCGATGCCTGTCCTGAGCGAACATAGAAGTGCCCTCCATTTGCGACTCTGGATCGCGTACAACGCCAACGCCTGGTGAGGCGCAGCCAAGCTGCCGCCTGTTAGTCGAGCTTTCACTATACCACGGGGCTGCTGCGACGGGAATCGTCGGTCACGGGCAGGCGTCTCCAAAGTAGGCTCCTGCTGCCGGAAGGTGCCTGGGTAACAGATGCCGCGCCGAAACTGCGATTGAGGCTAAGCATCCCCCCGCAGCCCGTTGACGAGCGGCATGGCGGTGCCTATACCAGAATGCAATCGCCTTGCTGGCTGCCCAGTCGGTGCTTCGGGCGAACCCTCCCTTCACCCGCCTGCTTCAAAAGGAACTCGAGCATGTCCCAGCCCAAGCTCCCCCTGCAATGGATGTTTTCGATCGCTTTGAGTCTCGTCTTGGGGACGACAATCGCATCGGCCGAGCCCCCTGCCGACATGACCACGCATCGGGCTCCCAAGCCCAAGGAGTTTGGCAGCGTTTATTCGTATGGTTACGGCAGCAATCTGATGCCAAAGGACGATGCGAAGTTTGAAGCCACGCTCAAGAAGATGAACGAGGCGGGATTCAACATCATCCATACGACCTACAGCGAGCCACGTTTGGAAATGTGCAAGAAGCACAATGTCCAAATGATGGTCGATCTGCTCTCTCCCGATGATCATCATGTCTACAAAAGCATCGACAAGGCCAAGGCCGTTTGCGAAAAGCTCAGAGATAATCCGGCCGTCTGGGGATATAACATCTGGAACGATCCCTTTGGCAAGAAAATGTATACCGGTCGCAGCAGGGATATCAACGCTGTTCGATCCTGGGATCCCACCCATCCTGCTTATTGCGGTGCCGGAAATGGCACGTATGGATTGAACCATCTCAACAATGCGGACATGCTGGGCTACTACGACTTCCACTGGAGTCGCGGCATCCATAAGCAACTCGCCAATAGCCAGACTCTCCTTGGTCTGGCGAAAAATTTTAACGCCCTCTACTACACCTGGTATGCCGCCGTCCCTGGCGGCGACGGGGAGCAGAATCTACGCCGCAGCATGTGGTCTACGAACACGGGAATGGCCTGCGGCTTGCGAGGAATTCTCTGGTTTCTCGCGGCGAGTCCCGGCCAGGCTAACCTGATCAACATGGACACGCTGGAGTGGACCCCGGCAGGTAAGGACATGATCAAGGTGCATCAGGAGATCATCAACCCGTTGAAGACGGAAATCATGGCGGTTCCACTTCCCACGGCGGTTTATGGGAGCAACGTCCACAAGACGCTTGATAATCAACCTCTGCCTGAAGGGATGGCGACAACGCCCGCACCGGGGCTCACGCCGGTTCCCGCCGATTTCTGGCTCCAGCCCACCAGCGGCGATGTTGTCCTAGGCGTCTCGACCGACACCGAAGGTCGCGGCCCGGTGTTCGTGGCCAACTACAATGCATATGCCCCGCAACAAGTAGCGCTGAAACTTGGCAAGCCGCTGAAGGCCAGCCTCTTCAATCGCAAAGACAAAAAATGGCAACCGTTGGAAGTGAAAGACGGTTCGATCAACTTCCCGCTCGAGGCAGGGGGCGGCGAACTGATTCGCTTTGAATCGTAGAGATCACCATGAATCCAACACACGAGTGCGGGTGCCTGGGGCAAGTGGAGCGCCGCCCCAGAATTGTGGCGGCACTGGTGTGCGCGATCTTGTTGGTGATGACACACTGTCTTGCCCTCTGCCTGGCGGATACACCGAAGCCCAACATTCATCGCATCACCCCTCGGCCTCCGCGAGACGAAGCCGATTTGCAGCGGTGGTTGGAGAACATGGTCTGGCACCATGGTTTTTCCACAGCCGAAGTGACAGCGGCCACGGGTTTAGCAGAGTCTGAAGTGGAGGCGGCACTTAAACGACTCAAGATTCGGCCGGAAGAACGCCCGGTGCAGCCGGCCAGAGCGCCTCTTCTGGTGCTACCGTATCCAGGCGGTCGGCATCCGCGCATCGGGGCCGTCGAA
>JAIOPX010000095.1 GCA_021413705.1 Planctomycetota bacterium
TCCGCCCGCCGTATTGCGGATCGTCGAGTTAGTAAGCTTCAGCGTTCCCTGCTGGTTGTTGTTACCTTGCTCGTTGGCGATGTTCATCGCCCCGCCACGGAAGTTGATGTTCACGCCATTGACATCGAGCGTGGACGTGGAGTTATTGAAGCGGCCGAGGTTTAGCGTGCCCCATTGGTTGAGTGTGGAAGCACTGGTGGCCGAATCGATCATCAGCGTGACTTTGCTTTCGCTCGCGTCGCCGACAGAGAGGCTGCGGTCGAAGGAGATTTTGCCGTTGGTGGGCGTGTTATAGAGACCCCAGTTGTAGGTCTTGTTCACCCCGTTATTGCCGCCGCGGACGATGATACTGCCGTTGAGCAGGTTCAACTGGCCGTTGCTCCCCAACAGGATGTCCGCCGTTCCTTCGTCATCGCCGGAGCGACCGATTGTCAGGCTGTCGCGGACGATCATTCTGGAAGTTCCACCGGTCAAATCCAAAATTCCTTTCGTCGTGGTCGTGCCGATGCCCAGTTCGAGCCCGCCACCCATGTTGCGCAGAGTGGAATTGGTGAGGTTGATTCGGGCTTGTTGATTCTGGGTTCCTTGTTCATTGGCAATGTGCATCGTTCCACCATAGAACGAGACGTTCATGGAGTTCAAGTTAAGCACGGCATTGGCGTTCGTCGCCCGGGCCATCTGGAGGGTGCCAAACTGATGGAGGGCGGCTGCTGAGGCTTGGCCTGCGGCCAGTGTCGAATCGAGCGTCAGTTCGACTTTATTCGTCTGATCTGCCAATACGATGCTACGCGATTGCGAGAAGTGGCCGTCGGACATAGTGTTCGACAGCGGCAGAGTATAGCGAGCAAAGCCGGTTGTGCCATTGATCACCGTAGCATCGAGCGGATTGCCGCCGCGGATGAAAAGCGACGGGTTAAGACCGAGGTTCAACCGCGAATTGGCGCTAATGCTTATCGTGGCATAGGAATCCGTATTGTTGCCACCGATGAACAGGCTTCCCGAAGTGCCGCCACCGGAGTTGCCGATGTTGAAGATCGAACCGTTGGTCAGCGTGACATTCGCGCGAGTTCCCGTGGGATCGGACGACAAATACATATTGTCGGCGGCCGTCAGGTTGTTGAGCTTGCCGTTGTTCAGCGTGATATTGGCCACGCCATTGGTCGAGAAGCGCGCAGCCCAGATATTGTTCAGGATGTTCATCGTCGAGCCGCCGTTGACGTTCAACGAGCCGTTGTTGGTGCCGCCGGTGCCGTCACCGCCCAGGTAGAGATATTCGCTGGCCCATAAATTGGAGCCGCCGTTGACGTTCAGCGTGCCCGTGCCCGCGGAGCCACCCAGGACGTTTCCGCCGCCGATATAGAGGCGATTGCTCTGCGCATTGCCGCTGCCGATCGTCATAATGGACGGACTCACACCGCCGCCGGCGGTATTGCCGATGCCAAGTGTGTCGGCGCTCGAGGGAGCTACGCCAGGTGCTGGCGTCCAGTGGGTGTTTATATTCCAGTCGCCGTTGGCCTGGTTGGAAACGCGGTTGACGGCTTGGGCCGTGGGCTGCACGAAGAGCAACAGGGCCGTCGTCAGCGAGAGAGCAGTCAGTCGATTGAAACGGATCATGGGAACTACCTCATTAAGAAATTGAAAAAGTTGTTGTTTCAAATACAGATATCGAGCCATCGGGGGCTGATCCCCGCTTTCGCAATGGTCAAATGGAAAATGGGGTCGCAGAAGTTGGAGTGGGTGTTTTGTGGTTGGGGAGCGACATTGCAACGGCGCGGATCTTGCCGCGACTGAGGCTGCGGAACGTGCTCCTCCTAGCTCCGCGAGCATTCATGCCCAGCGGGATTTGAGGCGTGCGGCGCTGTTTTGCGAATTGCGTGACGCCGCGGCGCGGGGCTTGCCGCCGCTGATAGACACGATCGTGAATAGAGGATTCGTCGAAGTCCGATTCGAGCAATTCCAACTCGCGGCGAGTCATACGACCGTTCTCCTTTACGAGCGCGCAAGCGACGCGTCCGTTGAAAATGTGCTGCCAGCGTTTCTACCGCGGGCGGCGTACGTTGGGATGGATTAGCGTTACCTTGGGTGAAAAATGCAAATATTTCCGCAGTGTGGTTTCTATCACGCCCCTGTTTCCAGTGCAATCATTTGGCAATATTTTTTCGCTCGCGCATCGCGATCACAGTTCACAGGAAAATCTGAAGTGAAAAAATGCAAATATTAATCCAGTGTCTCTTGTATCATGCCCTTTTTTCCAGTGCAATCATTTTGCAATTTTTTTTCGTCGCGGTGTAAAAATTCCTGGCTCGGGGAATCGGGAACCTGCGCGCAGAAAAACCCAGAGGCGCCAGAGGAGGAAAAGCGAAGAATGCACAACTGAGCTTGTGCGAAACGTGTAAGGCCAAGCCAAGCTGCACTCCCTGCATCATGCAGGACGGCCGGCGGAAATGTATGTATGGACCTGGATGGACCGAGCCGAAACTAAGGCGCGAGCCACCCCCGAAAAGGCGGCCGCGGGCATCGAGATGTGCTTCGTACACTGGCGTCCCTTTCTGTGGCTAGATCCAAAAGGGGGCCGCATTAAAAACAAAAAGCGTACCGAGAGGCATTCCCGGCCGCTTGCATGGCAATTCTGCGCGCAGCAAAGCACTGCGAGTGTCTACAAGAACTCTCAGACTCATGAGCCCGCCTAATCAGACTAGAGAAAAGCTGGGGCATTCCGTTGCCGGAACGGCCGTATCCCCGGGGATCAATCCGCCCCAACTTCTTCTGCATAGTTAATTGTTCTGAGAACTGAGTCTTTAACGCAACTTTTTTGTTTTCGGCTGAAGTTTTATCAACTTCGGCATCTTAAGCCCTCCTGACGATTATCACGCATCCCCCTAAAGGTGCGGGGTGCTGAGGGAAATGTGCAAAATCACACCCCATTTAGAGGTCGACCTCATCTGCACGAGGGTAGATTCGCTCCTGTTGTTCCGTTAGTTTCTATTATTCTGAAACGACACTACAGCGGCAAGTTGTGCGCGATTCCCTCCCTCCAACCCTCCCCCCCTCCGAATGGATCTCCAGCTCAAAGACAAAGTGGCTCTCGTTACAGGTGGGGGCCAAGGTATCGGTGCGGCAATTGCCCGGCGGTTGGCCGCAGAAGGAGCCAGGGTGGCGGTTGTGGATCGCGATGCGGGCCGCGCCGAGCAAACGGCCGCCACTTTTCAGGGTATCGGGCTCGGAGTGGATGTGGCCGACAAGGAGCAGGTCGAGGCCGCCAAACGCCGCGTCGTGGAAGAGTGGGGGGCGCTGCACATTGTGGTCAGCAATGTGGGGCTCACCAAGGCGGCATTTTTGGCAGCCATGAGCGAGGACGATATCGAGCAAACTCTGGCCGTCAACATTCGCGGCGCGCTGCACGTCACCCGGGCGGCGGTTCCATATCTTAAGGCTGCCGGCTGGGGCAGGTTGATTTATATCGGCTCTTCTTCCGGGTTGAAGGCCAGCGCTGGGCTGGCTCTCTATTCGGCGAGCAAATACTTCCTCCACGGGTTGTGCGTGGCGGCGGGACTTGAGCTGGGTAAGAGTGGGATTACGGCCAACATCATCTGTCCCTCCGATGTCTATCCCGGCGAGCAGGCTACGGCCGGCTCGTGGCACGATCCCAAGCTGATCGAGTTGAGTTGCGAGAAAGAAGGGGTTGCCAACATCGAGCAGCTCAAGGCACAGCGGATCGCCAAGACTCCAGTGGGGCGCGGCTGCACTGAGGCGGATATCGCCTCGTTGGCGGCATATCTCGCCTCCCCTCTGGCGGACTTTATCAATGCCCAGGCGATCGGCGTCAACGGTGGTCTGGTGCCGAATTGATGAGGATCTCCCGGCGCGCCGGGACCGGACTGGATCTCTTGATGGAGCGTCAAAGTAGGTTCATACGTAGATTGATTGTGAAGCGTCAACAAAAGGTCCGCCTCGGCAAGGCGGACCTACTAGAAGGAACGGAGCTTTATGAAAATCATTTCGAAGCGACAGGATGTTCTCGATATCTTTGCTCGGTGTCGCGCCGCGGGCGTGGCCGTGTTCAGCCCCAACGGGGAGTTGCCGGCCGAGATTGAAGGCTTGCTGCTCGGTGGGCAGGAGTTTGCCGAGAAACACGGAATTGCCGAGCTGCCAATCGCGGTCGGCATGACGGGCATTTACCCGGACAATCCGCAGTTCCGCAAGATCAGCACCGGCTGCGTAACGCGGACTGACTTAAGCGGCTTTGAAGGGGGAGATGTCCGCGAAGGCTGCGAACTGTGGCTGCGAACTCTCGCCGTCTATGAGGATCTGCCGGGGCGGTTCCCCAATGTGCGGCTGCTGCCGTTTATCGATCACGGCTGGGCGACGGACGAAAGTGACGCCGCCATGTTGCACGACCCGAGCGTGGTCGATCGGATGGCGATCATCATGCACGATGCTTCCAAGCTGGACTATGCGGACAATATCCGCATGACAGCCAAGTACGTGGAGAAGTTCGGCGACGAGGTCGTGATCGAGGGAGCGTCGGACAAGATTTATGACCCGGCCGATATCGCACGACTGAAGCTCAGTCGCGAGGATCAGCTTTCGAAGCCGGCCGACGTCGAAGAGTTCGTGAAGGCCACTGGCGTGGATCTGGTGGTTCCCAATCTGGGGACCGAGCACCGCAGCGTCGGGGCTGGCCGTGCGGAGCGGCGGTATGAGCGAGAATTGGCCAAGGCGATTCGCGACAGCGTCGGCTCGATCATGGCCCTCCACGGCACGTCGTGCCTGGAGGGGCGTGTGGGAGACACAGCCAGCGACGGCATCTGCAAAGTAAACTACTACACGGCGATGGCTGTCGGCGCCGGGCAGAAGATCTACGGTTTGCTGAAGAAATATGAGAAGGAAGTGGTCGAAGGCAACAGCCTCTGGTTAAACTCAGAAAGCTTTGGCCACGATGTGCGCCGCCGCCATGTGGCCGAGGTCTGCTGCACGATGCTCGAGGCGTTGGGTTATCATCGGCTGGCAAAATCGGCAGTAGGCAAGTAACAATGTAGGGTGGGTGCTTGCGCCCACCAATGTATCTCCGCGGAATGAGGGATCAACGATGAGCACAGCTACACGGAAGTTCGATTGGCCCAATTTGGAGCCCCGTGCAACGCTCGATGGCAGTCCCATCGAGATTGCAGGGCAAATGCATGCGCTGGTTTACTACGGCCGCGGCGACTACCGCGTCGTGCCGGACCGGCCGATTGTGGGCACCGCACATGATCTGATTGGCCGAGTACGCGTGGTGCATCGTTGCGGCACGGATGTGAAGATCTATCAGTCGGGACGCCCCGATCAGGCGGAAGAAAGCTTGCTGGAAGAGTTGGCGGCGTTGATTGGTTGTTCGCATACGGGAGACAGTCGGCGGTTTCTTGGCTATGTGCGGTTGCTGGAGACGGGCAAGGCTACGGCTGGAGAGAGTCCAGGGCAGGCCCCCGGGCAGAGCCCGAGGCTAGGGGGGGATGAACTTTACTTGGCGGTTGCTGAAGCGGTTGAAGGAATGGACGCCGCGGAATTGCGGCAGTTGTGGTCGCAGTTGCTGCTCCATTGGGGGCGCATCTTCGGGCATGAAACGGTTGTGGAGTTAGTGTTCGTTGGCAGCCGGGTTCGCGAACTGCGGCAGGGGATCGGCTATTTGGCTGGCGATACGCTCTCGGCCGAGCAGCTTGATTATCGCGTGGGGCAGCGTTTCTGCCTCCAATCGCGGATCGCTCACTATCAACCCACGCCGCCGTCGGTGAAGGGGGCGCGCGGCGTGCAGCTTCTGGGCGGCAACATTACCGATCTGGCCATGAACCAGGCCGGCGCGTTCGCTCAATTTGTGCGGATTCGGCCGCAGGTGATTCAGTCGGGTTCAGTATTACCCGTGCCAGACAACATTGATGACATCAGCGCCGCACTGGTCGAGCCGCTGGCTTGCTTGCTGGATTGCTTTCAGAAAACGACGCACGAGCTGGGGCAGGATGCCAACGGGAGCGTGTTGAAGAAGGGAGTCATGCCCGGCGGCGTGACGTTGATCGTCGGTTCGGGATCAATGGCGATGATGGCGGCCAAGTTAGCGCTGATGGACGATGCGGCCCTCGACGTAGGTGGCGCTCGTCAGGTACTGATCGCGGTGCGATCGGACTCCAAGCGAGATTTAGTCAACAAGGTGATGAACGACCCGCGGGCAGTCTGCGTAGTGGCCAAGAACGACGCGGCTTTGGTCGATCTGCTCACTAGCTTCCAGCCGCAGCAGCTCGATCCGTATGGCCGTCCCTTCCGCGGGTTCGACGACGTTATCCTTTGTGCCGGCGGATCCGATACGTTGGCGACGACCCATCGGCTGATCGCGCCGACCGGCGGCCGCATCATGGCATTTGCCGGCACCCGCGGCCCGTGTCAGATCGAAAGCGGAGTCTGGCACTATGGCAATGCGGCAGTGATGGGCACGAGCGGCTGTGTCCGGCCCGAGCTACACGTTTGCCGACTTGCAACAGCAAGGAACCGCGGCATTTTTTGAGGATCAATTATTGCGGCCGAAGCTGCTGCCGAACGAGGGAGTGGCGGATTTTGCTGAGCGTTGGATAAGTCATTTCTGAGACACACCATGACGCGACTGCTCTTGATATTCACAGCAACCTGGCTTGTTCTGACCGCGACTAGCAGGCAAGCTTCCGCTGCCTCTCCTTGGGACGATGCCACTGCCATCTGGCACATGGCCGACACGCGCGATTCCGCCGGTGCGGACAGCAAGTTAGCTGCGCGGCGGCGACGGCAAAGCTGCGGAGTTCAAAGGTGGCTGGCTCTCGGCCGGGCAAGGGGCCGACGGCGAATTGAACATACCCGGCGACAAGATGAGTATCTATCTCCGCGTCCGCGATGCCTCCGGGACGTGGGGTGCGCCGCTGTTCTCCAAGCACGGTGGTCCTGCCCGGCTGGTCTACAATGTGTATGCCGCTGAGCCTTCCAGCGGAATGCTTTTCAATGCCGAGATGGGAACAACTCAGAACAGCAAAGTGCTTGAAGCCCGCACGCCGGCCGATCTGGTTGATCCCGCGGCCTGGCACGATCTGATCGTCGTCTGCGACGGAGCGAAGATGCGTCTCTTCGTCGATGGACAGTGGCATGACGAAGACTTCGTCATGGGTACGCTGCGGCAGAATAATCCCGTAGATTGCCTGATCGGGGGCGAAGTGGACGCTGATGGCAAAGTGAAGGGAGGCTTGCAGGGGCTCATCGATCATGTTGCCGTGTGGAAGCGGGCGCTGTCTGCCAAGGAGATCGAAACGCTCAGCGGCGGCGCAGAGGAAGTAGCGGCTCGCGCCGATAAGCTCAACGACAAGCTCCAGACACCGATGCAGTACTACCGGCCGCATCATCCCGATTGGAATGTCGGCGATTGCCTGCCGTTTTATCACGACGGCACCTTTCACTTTTATTACCTGGGTGACAAACGGCACCACGGCAGCAAGAACCATTTGGGCGCCCATCAATGGGCCCACATTTCGACGCGCGATCTGAAGCACTGGCGGTTCCACGATTTCGCCGTGCCGATTACCGAACAATGGGAAGGCTCGATCTGCACCGGCTCAATGTTCTGGCACGACGGAACGTACTATGCGTTCTACGCCACCCGCAGGTCCGATAACCGGGCCGAATATCTCAGCATGGCGACCAGCCCGGACGGGATTAACTTCACCAAACAAAAGCCCAATCCCTTCGCCGGACCGGAGCCGCCGTACATTGTCGGCCCGTTCCGAGATCCGACCGTCTTCCGCGATCCCGGCACGAGCAAGTTCCACATGCTGGTGACGGCTTGCCTCAAGGATCCGACATTTCACCGCCGTGGTGATACGCTGGCCCATCTGACCTCCAGCGATCTGCGAACTTGGAAACAACACACACCCTTCATCGAGCCGGAATTGACCGGCGCGCCTGAATGCCCCGATCATTTTCTTTGGAATGGCTGGTACTACGTCATATTCAGTAACCAGGGAACAGCCCGGTATCGCATGGCCCGCAGCCCGTTGGGGCCTTGGATGCGCCCGCGAGTCGACACTTTCGGCGGACCCACGGAATACGTCATGAAGACGGCACCCTTCGGGCCGAAGCGTCGGATCGGCGTGGCGTGGATCGGCAAGAACGGCTGGGCTGGGAATGCGGTGTTCCGCGAGATCGTGCAAGCCAAGGATGGCACACTCAGTACGAAACTGCCCGAAGAACTCACGCCGCCAACCAAGGAGGCGCTGACACCCAAGTTTGAAGCGCTGACCGACGGAGCCAAGGGTGACGGCAAGCAAGTGCAAATCGAGTCTCCGCAAGGTATGAGTGCCGGCTTCTTCGCCGGCGTGCCCCAGAATGTGCGGATCACACTACGCGTCGTGCCGGGCAAGCAAAACAACGGGTGGTTCGGGCTGTGTACCCATGCCACTGGCAACTACGTAACCGGCACGGAGATTCGTTGCACGCCAAACCTCAACAAGGTCGAACTGCGCGACGCTCTGGCCGGGCCGCGTACCAACAACGAGTGGCAATCGATCGAGGACGTAGAAGGAATGGATCGCCCCTTCACGCTGGAGGTCATCCTGAAGGAGGACATGATTGACATCTGCGTCGATAACTGCCGCACGATGATGTGCCGGGTGAACGAACTCAAGGGAGACCGGTTGTTTTTCTTCGCCCAAGACAGTGATGTGAAGTTTGAGCAGATTGACATACAGCCTTTGAAATAGTCCGATTTCAGCAGCCTTTCCACAATTGACCGGCGCGATGTTTCCACCCCATAAATATCTGGTCGGTGGACCGAAAATCGGATCATTCTAAAAACCCGAACCTGATGGATTTTCGCCGGGTTCTTGCGATCGTAAGAACTCGCGAAAATCTCCCGCACAAATCCGCCCGCGGCTTTCGGGTATTTGACCTCACTTTGGGGATCTCCCAAATTGGCTGTTTTACCATGAGCCTGGGAATTGAAATAAAGTGTTAGGTTTCGCACCCGGCACACAAGTAATAAAGGGTGAGTCGGCGTTTGAAGTCAGGGAGCGCTCGCGACTGCCAGACTAGCAAACCGCACCTAAGCCACTCCTCAGCGGGGGGTGGCTTAGGGTTAACGGCAACTGGGTTGGTCGTAACGCATGGAGGAGGCGAATGGGATTATTTATTGCGAGGCTGCCTGGACGTAATCGCGGCTTTACGCTGGTCGAATTGCTGGTCGTCATCGCGGTCATAGTCATTCTCGTTGCACTGCTCTTGCCGGCAATCAGTATGGCAAGGGGTCATGCTCGGCAAAAGCAATGCGCCAGCAATGAAGTTCAAATCTTCAGCAGTTGGACTCGAGCCAACAGCCGCGATGCACGTCAACCAGTGCGGGGCGATCAATGGATGACCCGCTTGCGCAGTTATTTCGAGGGGGGGGAGGGGATTCTTTACTGTCCCGACGATACAGAAAGGACTCTCCCCACCAGCTACGCCTTTAACTCCCATGCCTGGCGATTGGGCGGTCAGGACGATGGAAAAATCGTGCTGCTGGACTACAAGCAAACAGAGATCAAGGTGGTAGGGCAAACGCTCACCCAACTCAACACCACTTGGCCCACCCAGCAGGCGCCGCGGCATTTTCAGCAAGAGAACGTGACGTTCTTCGACGGGCACGGCACGGCCTATGAGCCACGAAAGATCGATCCCCGCTTTTGCGATTATTACACGCGCTATTGGCGTCCATTGGCCGATTCCAATATCAACCTGCTGGGTTGCGTTAACTCCGGGGATCCGCCACCCTCGATCTCCGTCCCCACTACGAGCACAACCACGAGTGGCCCCAGCGGAAGCACAACCGTAGTCTCCACCACTACAACAGCCGGCTCCACGACCACCACAACGGGGGCAACGACTACAACAGGCACCACCACGGGCACCAGCACAACAACCGGTGGCACAACGACCACCGGAAGCACCACGGGCACGACGACAGGCAGCCCGCCGCCCCCTGGTTGCACCAGAAGCCCCAACGTGCCAAATATTGGCGTCACCCCCATTCGCCAATTCTTATTTGACACAAACGATCCCGGACTATCCGAAGTCGGCGCTCAAGACACGATCGCAGGTGACTACGTCACGATCCAACCGAATGATCCAGATCGCTGCAGTGTTGGCTATTTTCAATGCACGGGCGGTTCCAAAAATTCCGCCCCGTTCAGACTCAATACGAGTATTATTCCTTCAACCTATACCTGTACCTACTGGTGGAAAACAGACAACACTTGCGGCAACACACTTATCTTGGCCGGGTATGGCGGCTGCACTGGCTGGGGCGCCGTATATCACGGACTTTATCCGGGCGCCAACAGTCCCGACTACTGCTTCCGTCGCGGTAACTGCGTTGGTTCGTGCGGTGCCCCAGGGGGTGACTCATGGCCGAGGGATCCGCTCACGGGAAATTATGTTCCTCCGGTCTCCAATCAGTGGAATCACTACGCCATAGCGGTCGATCGGAGCACAGGGCAGGGACGGGCATGGTTAAATGGCAAGCCCGCCGAGCCCAAGGATAATTCCTGTTCGGGCGGAGGGAACCTGGGCAACCTTGCGATAGGTTCCTATTATTTTCCCGATGGCTATTTTTACCTTGGCCTGATGGGACATTTCGATGATTTCCGTATCTACAATGTAATCCTCAATGACAGCCAGATTTTGCAACTGTATGATGGCAGCAAATAAGAGGGTAGACATGCCAAACTGGTGTTTCCCAAGCATTCTGCTAGGTGCGGCACTCATATTCAGTGGCTGCCAAGAGAAGACTGAGGAGCCAGGCACTCCCGCAGGCTCTGCCGCTACAAATACGAATCCTGTTGTGTTGCCCGTCGTTACACAGACCCCCGATGAAATCCGCGCAAAGATGCGAGGGATGGACCCGTTCTCAAAAGAAATTGAAGACGAGCAATTCAAGCTTGTCATCAAACTCGACGAGCTACGGAAGACACACGGCGTTGAGGGATTTGAACCAGTGGAGATCCTTCATCCGCCGGGAACGGTGGCGATTGTCGATCCGAAAACCGGCAAGCTCGCTTGGCAGGCGATGATCTGCCTGAATCCCGATTGCCCGGCCCGTGGCCCTGGCGGGGGTCCGCTTCTATTCGTGAGCCCTGTGGCTGGGGTCAGCATCGGCCCAAACGGAGAGGTGGTGGACCAGTCGGGACAGCCGGACTTTTCGAAATCGCCCAACTGCCCTATTTGCAAACGCTGGGAATACTGCCGTGTATATGAAGTGCCCGAATCCACCGCGCGTTATCGTGAACTAATGCAAGAGTTGATCAAATCACGAGAGGCGGCGATGGTGCAACGCCGAGCGAATCCTCAGGCGCAAATCCCGAATAAATCCGTGGAGCTACAAAAGGAAATGGGCTCCCTTCCCAAGCTCTATCTCGTGCCAAGGGAAGACAAGCTACACGAAGTCGGCCTGTTTCTCACGCCGCTGAAAACGAAGTGATGTTGGACCACCATTTCGCACCCAAACAAGCCTTCCATTGGCCTAGAGTTATAGTCCCCCTGGGGGAAAATGCCCCCGTAAGTGGATTCATGAAATAGGATTAGAAAAAAGGTCCATTCCAGTTACAAACCCCGCGAGACTTGTGGGTTTGGATGAAATTTTCATCCCGATCGTGGTTGATTACCGCAAATCGCTCCGGTTTGCGAAAAATTAAGCATTCCAGCCACGACAAGTTGGTGGAACCCCGCCTTCCTCCCACCACTAGCCCCCCTAAAGCGGCGTCTAAAGCACAAGAAACCGCGCTGCCATCCGGTTGAAGTCTGCGCCCGCTTAACCCAGTTAATCGGGTCGCAATACTTCAGGAAGAGTTCTCATGCTGCGCCAATGAAATTCCGCAACTTCGTTGTAGAATAGAACGCATGTCTTACGCCAACCCATTGATGCTCTTTGGCCTGCTCGGGGTGCTGATCCCGATCATCATCCATTTGATCACCCAGCATAAGGCCAAGCGGGTCGAGTGGGGGGCGATGCTTTTTCTGACGGAGTCGGTCGTCCATCGCAGCCGGCGGACTTTGTTGGAGCAGATCCTGCTGCTGATGGCCCGCTGCCTCTTGGTGGGACTGGTGGCGATGGCATTGGCCTTGCCCTTTGTCCGTCCCGATTCGCGCATCCCTTGGCCATTTGTGTTGCCCACCGCATTGCTGGGAACGGCCGCTCTGGGGGCCGCCACCGCGGTGGCGAAGTATCGGCTCTGGCGGTGGGGACTGATCATAGCGGGGGTGCTGCTGATTGGCCTGGCAGGGCTGGGACAATGGCTCGGGATGGGTTCCATCCTCAAACCGACCGGAGCCGTGGATGTCGTCATCATCGTCGATGGTTCGGACTCCATGAACCTTGCCGTTGACGGCTTGACTAACTTTCAAACGGCCGTCAAAGAGGCAACCACCATTGTCAGCGCCCTGCGACCGGGTGACGCGGCCAGCATCGTTCTGGCGGGTGCCCAGGTGCAGTCGAAACCCACCGCGCCGAGCCGCCGGCCCGAGGAACTGCGAAAGATCCTCTCGGAAGTTTCGCTCGTCGGCGGAACCATGTCGGCCCGCGACGCTTTGGCCGCCGCCGCCGGCATTTGCTCCCGAGGAGACAACGCCAACAAGAAAATCGTCGTCATCACCGACGGGCAAACCGCCGGCTGGACTGCCGACGGCCATGTCAACTGGCAACAGATCGTCGAGCCTCTCAAGCAATTGAATGTGCCGCCAGCCATCGTGCTGCGACGACTGCCGATGCCCAAGCGGATCAACAACGTGCAGATTGCCGATATCAAAGCGGCCGAGGGGGTCATGGGGCCCGATCGCGAACAAGCCATCCAAGTACGAGTGGAAAATACTGGAACCGTGCCCGTCACGGACGCCTTCGATGTCGAGTTGTCCGTCAACAATGCTCCCGACACGCTGCGGCTGCCGATTGCTCGGCTCGAGCCGGGCGTGGCGCAATCCCTGACGTTCCATATCCGGCCGGCACGCGGCGGACTGCATAGCGTCGCCGCTCGCATCGCGAGGGCAGACGACATGCCCTGGGACAACAGTTTCGCCAGGGTAATCCGTGCGTTTGAACGGATTCCCATCCTACTGGTGGACGGCAACCCGACAGGTCGGGTGCGCGACCGGGCGACTTGGTTTCTCGATCTGGCCCTGTCTCCGGAAATCGAGGATTCAGCCAAGCCTACGACTTCCAAGGATAAAGCCCCGTCGTCTGGACTGTATCGTGTGACTACGGTGGATTTATCAAAGCTCTCGACCGTGGGTGATTTGCGGCAATACCGGGTCGTGGTGCTGGCGGATGTGCCGAAGCTGCCGACCTCGACGGCCGTCGAAGTGGCCGATTTTGTGGCTGACGGCGGCGGACTGCTGGTGTCGCTCGGCAGCCGTTGTCAGAAGGCTTTCTATAACAACTGGCAAGCTCGCGGAGGGGCGCTGATGCCGGCGCCGCTGACCGAGCGGCGCGTCTCCGACAGTGCCCAGCCTGCCGTTCATCCGCAGGCGGGCTCGTTCAAACATGCAGCGCTGCGGATCGTTGGTGAAAATCCCCAATCAGACCTGGGCAATGCAACGATTACCGCCTATTGGCAACTCAAACCGGCGCCCGGGGACAGCGGGGGACTCACATGTGCCGCCCTTTCATCCGGCGATCCGTGGATCATGGAACGGCGCGTCGGTCGCGGACGAGTGATGGTCTCTTCCGTCGCTCTGGACCGAAGCGGCAGCGATCTTCCGGCTCTGCAAAGTTTCTTGCCGCTGGTGCATGAAGTCGTCGGCCATCTAATTCAACTACCCGCGGGTGGTTCGGAGCTTGCGCTCGGAGACAAGCACTCACTTGAGTTGCGAACCATCGATGCAGGCCGATTGCAAGCAGCGCGGCAGTCCGTATCGCAGGTGAGCGGACCCTCTGCAATTAAGCAACAAGGCTTGCAGGGAGAATATTTTGCCGGGACCGATTTCCGCAATCGCCTTGTCTCGCGCGTCGATCCGACCATTGCGTTTCAATGGCCGGCATCGCCGATCGAGCGACTCACCGATCCGGCATTCTCTGTCCGCTGGACGGGGACACTTACCCCTCCGGCCAACGATGCCTACACTTTCACACTTGAGGGTGAGCAGTCGAGGCTTTGGATCAATGGCAAACTGATTGCAGCAACCGCCACTCCGCCAGCCCCACCTGTCGGCAGTGCGGCGCCTCCTGCAGCAGCGCCTGCCCCAGCGCCACAGCCGGCAGTGTCGCAGCCGGTGGAAATGTCCGGCGGTAAGCCGTATTCCATTCGCGTGGAGCATATCGGCAAGACAGGGCAAGGAAAGTGCGAACTGATTTGGCAAGGCAAACAATTCGCTCGACAAGCGATACCCGCAACCAGCCTCACGCCGGGCGTGGCTTGGCGCACTGAATTGGCCGGCAGTGTCAAGAAGGACGCACCCGCGACTCCCACGGGGGAACTTATCGGCCCGGCCGGGAGTCGAACACCTGTATCGATCACTCCGCACGAGGACGGCGCCACGGCTTTCATCAATGCCTTGCTGAAGCCGGGACTCTATCGCCTTCGGCTTCCCGATTCGATGCGCGATGAGTTTCAAGAACTACTGGTCGAAGACACCGTGCCGGTAGCGGTTCGGCCGCAGCCCATCGAGAGCCAGTTGACGGTTCTGGCCGATAGCGACCTGACCTCAGCCGCCGGTCAGGCTCCGCTGATGCTGGCCGCGTCGGTCGATGACGTAGTCGCACAAATGTCAGGACAATCCGTTGGTGGGCAGCGGTTGTGGCGCTATCTGGCCATTGCCGCTTTGCTGTTGGCCGTAGCCGAAATTGCGTTGGCCCGGTGGATCTCGGTGCAAAGAATGGTGGGGCATGAGCCGGTAGTCAAGTTTGCTTCCGAACAAAGCCCCGCCGGCGTATTGGCTTCGACGGCTTTCGATCGCTTTTCAAGTTCCCAAAAACTCCAAGGGCAGACGCCCACGGCTCGCCCAGCGTAATCCACGATGAACTCGATCTCGCAACCAGAATCGAACTGGACTACCACGGTCTCAACCGCGCCGCTGATTTTGTTGACGCTGGTGGCTCTGGCTGTCTGGTGGGGCATGCATCTCTATTTTTCTCCCCGCGGGCGGAGAAGTGCGTGGCTGGTGGCGTGTGCGGGACTGGTGTTGGGAAGCGGAGCGCTATGGCTAGGTTTACAAGCGCTGGAGCGGGTCGTGGTATTGGATGGCCTTTGGCGTCCTGCTCTGACGGCAATCGCCGGCGCCGCCCTGATCGAGATGGTCGTGCTGATCTATCGATTTGAGCGACAAGCTTCTACTCCTTGGACCGGTCGCACCATTCTGGCACTGCGCCTCGCTTTTATCGCGCTGCTGTTGGTCGTGCTTACTGAGCCAACGCTCACTTGGAAGAAAACCGAGCCCGATGAGCGGATTGTCGCCGTGCTGATGGACGACTCCACTTCGATGGATCAAAGCGATCCGCAGGCCACCCCGGCGGAAAAACTTGATTTGGCTGAGCTGCTGCTGCCGGGCAAGGTTCCTTCCCGCATCCGGCCTACGAAGACCTCGCAATCGTTGCGCGATCTGGCCAGTCACATCGCCACCGAATCTGCCTGGCTTAAGCAGTTGGCGCAGACCGATGCCGGCACCCCTTCGGCCGAACAATTTAATCAGCGACGGGAGCAGGCCATCGCCAATCTGCGCGAGCGCACAACCGCCCTCGAAAGCCGCCGCGAGGAAGTGACCACGCTGGCCGCCGAAGCCGGAATGACGCCAGCCAACAAAGATGCCCTGAGTGCCATTGCGAACGCTCTGAGCAGTTCATGTGGGAAGGTGCTTTCCGACACCCAGAAAACCCTGCAATCCGCCAGCCTCGATCGCTTGCAAACCGACGGCGCTCCGCTGGCTTCTCAATTGGACCAGGCGACTTCCGCCTTGACCACTCTGGCCGACCAACTTGCGCAGCTCGACGGCGCTGTTGCCGAGGCCACTTACCAGCGCCTTTCCCCAGAACTTCGCAAGTCGATCGACGAGGCGGCTGGACAATCGCGCCGCACAATCGCCCGCGTTGTGGCCGCCGAGCGCCCGGAGAAGAAGCCCGCCTTAGAGCAGCAACTCGCCGGACGCTACACCGTTAAAATCTATCGGTTTGCCGGCACGCCTAGCGAAACGACGCTGGCTTCATGGTCTGCCCCTCCTAAGACTGCGGAAAGCGCCGAACAACTGATCGGACGCCAACGGACCGATCTAGCGGCAGCCATCGAAAAGATTCAAACAGACATTCCTCGCAGTCTCTCCGGCATCGTCGTGGTCAGTGACGGCCGCCACAATGCCAAGACTTTGCTCGAGCCCGTGGCGCATGCCGTGGGACTTAAGAACATTCCGGTCGCCAGCATCATCGTCGGCAGCATGGCGCCGGTTGTCGATGCGGCCGTGACAACGTCTTCAGCGCCGCGGAGCGTGCAGCTTTCCGATCGCGTGACGGTCCGGGCAGGAGTCAAGTTTGTGGGGCTGGCCGGTCAGGCGGCGGAGGTCACCCTCACGCAGGCCGGGCAGGTCGTGGACACCAAGAAGATCCAGATTTCCAGCAACGACTTCCGCACTGAGTTAGAACTGGCCGACACGCCCAAGAAAACCGGCCTGGCATCCTATAAGGTGCAGATCGCGCCGCTGACTGCCGAGCGATCCAAAGAAAACAATGTCCAAGACGTATACGTACAAGTGACCGACGACCCGATCCGGCTGTTGCTGATCGAAGGTCGGCCACGGTGGGAATACCGATATCTTCGCAATCTGTTTGCCGACCGCGACAAGTCGGTTCGCTTGCAGCATGTGCTGATGCATCCTGAGAAAATCGAAGGCTCCTCGGCAACGCCTCTGGTAAATGCTTCCGCCACGAGGCCCCACGGCGAGGCCGAAGCGTCTGCCTTGCCTGCCAAAGCGGAAGACTGGTTCCTGTTCGACACAATCATCCTGGGTGACGTTTCGCCGCAGGAGCTGGGAACAGAGGCCGTGGACATTCTTAAGCGTTTTGTCATCGAACGCGGCGGGCGACTGATTGTCATCGCGGGCAACAACTCCATGCCTCATGCTTTCACTTCATCGCCGCTGGCTGAAATGCTCCCGGTGACAGTGGCCCCCTCTACCACGGCAATCAAACCTCCCAGCGAGCCCGGCTATTATGTGCGACTCGCCCCCGAAGGAGATCGCCACACCGTCACGCAACTTGAAAACAACCCGGAGGACAACCGCATCTTGTGGGAGAGCCTCCCTGAGCAGCATCTGCGGTATCCCATTCAAGAAGCAAAGCCCGGCGCATCGGTGCTGGCGTTTGCGATGCCTTTCGATGTGCCTGAAGTTTTCCGCCGCACTGCCGGCACACCTGAAGAAGCGGAGCAACTTGCCCAGCAGCGAAAAGAGTTCATGAGCCGCAACGCAGTTCTGGCGGTTCAGCCGTTCGGCTCCGGCCAGGTTTTGTTTCTTGGCTTCGATGGAACATGGCGTTTTCGCTACCGCACCGGCGACACCCACCATCACCGCTTCTGGGGCCAGGTGATGCGCTGGGCCACCACCGAGAAGTTGCCGGTCGGCACGGATGTAGCTCGTTTTGGCACCGATCGTCCCGTGTACGAAGCGGGTGAATCGGTCATTACACGAGCCCGCCTGCGTGATAAGAGCCACGCCGCCGTCACCACGAAAGGCGCCTCGGTTGTAGTGCAGGAAGGCAAACGCGAAGTGTTGCGCAAACGCCTCGACCCGCTGGCCGGATCACCCGGGATGTACGAATCGGACCTAGGTCCGTTGCCGCCAGGGAAAGAATATCGCGTGTCCCTTGCAATCGACGATCCTGCCAAGCCGGAATTGGCGGCGGCAGCCAATCAGATTTCGACGCAAATCGTCGTCACTCAGCCACAGTCGCTGGAACTTTCCGATTTTTCGGCCGATCGCATCACGCTCGAATTGCTGGCCCGACGCACGGGTGGCGTGGTCGTGTCACCCGGCGAATCGGACAAAGTGCTGGAAGTACTCGGACCTGTAACACGGGAAGTGACTCACGAAGAGCGATTCCCGCTCTGGCATTCTTCGTTCGTACTCTTGTCGCTCTTGGGCCTGGTCGCCACGGAATGGATCGTACGCAAAAAAGGAGGACTCACCTGATGGCCATCGTCGAAGATCGCTCCGAAGTGTCCTCGGACAACTTGCCGAAGCCGATTGTCGATGTCTTAGAGCGGGCAATCCGCCGTCGCCGCAATATTATTCTGTTGCGCGGCGTGCTGGCCATCGCCGCCGTGGCGCTCGGCGTGCTGCTGGGTTTAATGGCCATCGATATCGGTGTGACTATCGTTTCGTCCACGGTGCGGTGGCTGCTGAGCGCGGCAGCGCTGTTGATCGTTGTGGGCGCGGCGATGGTGTTTCTGGTCTATCCGCTTTCGCGACGGATGTCGCTGATTCGCATGGCCCAGCTTGTGGATGCGCACCATCCTGAGTTCGAGGAGCGAGTCAGCTCGACGGTCGAATTGCTCTCCGCACGTCACGGCCAGTACGGCGAAGCCTCGCCCATGCTGCTCGAAGCGCTGACCCAACAGGCTGTGCTGCAAGTTCGCGCCGTTGAGCCGAAACGTGAGTTCAATCTCAAGTCGATCTATCCGTTCTTGGGCGCTGCCGCTGGCGCCGCGTTGATCTGGGCCTTCGTGTGGACCTTCTGGCCCACCCAAACTAAGCACCTTTTAACGCGGATCATCAATCCCTACACGAGCACTGGCAACCTGGGAGCGGCCGATCTCTCGGTCGATCCGGGCAATCGGACCGTCGCGATCGGCGATCCGTTGCGCATCGAAGCCACGCTGCGTCGCGGCGGAGCCCAACAGGCCACTTTGTTGCGTCAGGACGGCACGGCGGAAGAGGTGAGCATGGAGATGGTCCGCCTGACCGACCAGGCCGCCGATTCCAGCAAGTTTGCCCTGACGATTCCCTCCGTCACGGAACCGCTCACGTATCGCGTGCTCATCGCAGGTGCATTGAGTCAGAATTACAAAGTGCAGGTTACTCCGCGACCGGCCGTAAGCCAGTACAACATCCAATATGAGTATCCTGCCTATACCGGACGATCCAATCGGACCGTCAACAAGTCCGAAGGCAAAATTGTGGCGCCCGTTGGATCGCGCATCACGCTCACGGCACTGTGCAACAAACCGCTGAGCGAGGCGAACTTGCTCATGGGGACCAAGAAAACGCCGGCGAAAGAAATTGCCGCTGAAGGTGAGGAAAGCAAAATAACCTGGCAGTTCTTCCTGGAACCTTCGCACGCCGGCAAATGGAGCCTGTCCCTGAAGGACAAGTTCGATATCCAAACCACTACGGAGGAACATCTGGTACAGGTTGTGCCCGACATGCCGCCGGTCGTCGCCATCGTAGACCCCAAAGAACCCGAGCTTCGCCTGCGGCCCGACGATCGTTTGCCGATCGACTATCGAGTGCGTGAGGACTATGGTCTCTCCTCGGTTTCATTCCTCGTGCGCACCGGTTCAGGCGCCGAAATTTCCGTCAAGACGAGCCACCCCAAGCAGAGCACGATCGAAGAACAAACCTGGGTAGGCCGCGCCGTCCTCGATCTCCGCACACTCCCCAGCGTCCCGCGGATGGAAGTGCTGCTGGATGTGAAAGACAGTCTTCCTGAGGCTCTTGGCGGCCCGCAGCGCGCGCTGAGTCGCCCAATTGTGATTGTGTTTGACGCCAATGCCCAGAGCTATTCGGCCCAGTCGGCGGAGAAGAGCATCCGCAAACTGCAAACCCTCTTAACGGAGGCGCTGAATTTCCTGAAGGGAGCTAAGGGGCAAATAGCTTCCGTGCGCCCGAACTTGGACAAACAGCCGTTGCGGCTGACGCCCGAGGGAGCCAGGGCTGTCGAAAACTCACACAATCAAACGGGCCAGGCTGAAACCTTGTTGTGGAAAGTCTACGAAGGGGGAGAGGATCCAGAACTTGCGGAACATGCCACGCAGGCGGCACAAATCGCGGATCAACATGTCAGCCCCGCGCGACAAGCCCTGGAACTGATTCCGCTGGCCCACGTCAAGCAAGAGCAAGTCGATCAAGCCAAGGTCGCTGAAGAAAAGATTGACGCTGCAATCGCCGCAATTGAAACAATCATCAAGAAGCTGGCCGCCGAGCAGGAGCGATTAGCGAAGGCACGCGAACTGGCCTCAGAACTTGGCAGCGTCGCGGACGATCAAGCCCGCCTGCGCCAGGCCACCGAAAACGCCAAAGATGCCAAGCCCAATTCCGCCGAAGAAATTGCCGATCGCATCCGAGATGCTCAGTGGCAGATTGCCCACGAAGCTACTCAACTGGCGCGCAAAATTGACCAGAGTGGTTTCAATGCCAGCGTCGAACATCGCGAAGCGGCAGACCTCGCACGCCAGACCGCGAATCGCCTGATCGACAAGAAATTCAACGAAGCCATGCCACTGGGGAAGCAAGCGGCGGACAAGTTTGACAAGGCCAAAGACAAACTCGCGGCCGCACCACCGCCTGCATCTCCACAAAACCCGCTCGATCCACCGTTTGCCGAGGCTGCAAAGCAACTTGCCGAGCGTCAGAAGCGGGTGAACGAACAGTTGGAAGCGCTGAAAGAAGGAGACCTGGCCAAGGCTCTGCAATCCTTACAGAAAGATGTGGCCGAACGTGCCAAACAATTGGCCGAGAAGAGCGAGAAGCTAGACAAACCCAAGGATCCCGGCGATCCTGCCGGCTCGCCGCAGAAGGGAAATCCCCAGGCATCGAAAGATGTAAAGATGCCACACAAGGACACCATCGGCCAGGCGGTCGAGAAGGCGGAGATGGCGGCGGCAGACTTGGGCCATATCGACAATATCCCCAAAATCAGTCCGCCCAAGTTTGTTGAAGGCCCGCAAAGTCCTTCCGACAGCCCCGGCGGCAATCCTGACGGGGGCCAAGGAACCCAAGGTGGCGGCAGTAACACGGGCGCCGGCAGTTCCAAAGCGCCTTCCCCTTCCAATAACAACATCAATAATACCATCGCCAAAGGCAAGAACCTTGGCAAAGCCACGCTCACCGCGGAAGCCCTGCTGAATCAGAAACCGGGCGCCAACAAAGGTCCATCCGGCGGCAGCGGAACCGAATTGCAAAAGGACGCCGAGGAATTGCTGCGCAAAGGGCTAGCGCAGATTTTGGCAGACAACAACCCTGAAGCCAAAGGCTTTGGTGGTTTCGGTGGCGGAGCACCCGATAAAGAAGTTCCTGAAACGGCTCCCAAAGAGTTTTCCGCCGAAGCAGGCGAGGAGCAACCCGATGGACAAAGTCCTTCGGAGGGAGAAGGCCCGCAGGGCAAATCCGGCGAGCCGGGCGCCAAGAAAGCAGGCAAAGGTGGAAAGCTCAAGAAAGGGCAGGCGCGCGTCGCGTCCCGTCTGGCGGAGTTGGGCATCTCTGGTAATGACTGGCTAAAACTCCCTTCCGATCTACGAGCGGAAATGCTGCAATCCAACGACGACCGCGCACCGCGCGAATATCGAGAACTGGTGCGTCGCTATTTTCAAACCATGGCCCGCCGCAGCGGAGAAAGTAAGTAGGTCAGGCTATTGCCTGACGCAACACGGCTAGGCAACTCTTGCTTTCCTCTAGAAAACAAAATGCGACACGAGAAGAGAATCGACAGGCAAGAGCCTGACTTACAAGGACTATATCCTATGCACTTCAACAAGCTCAGCGCCGTCATCGTCGCTCTCATAGTGCTGTTCGTACGCTCCAACCACGTCACTGCCGACGAAGAATCCCCCCGGCTCCAACCGTATCGCAAAAACGTGGATCGGGCGGTTGATACGGCCCTGTTGTTCCTCGCCCGTGCGCAAGCGGAAAATCCAGCAGGCGATGGTTCTTTCGCCGACGTTCATGGCCAAACCAACGCCGTGGCCGCCCTTTCCGGCATGGCCTTCCTCTCCAAAGGATATCGCCCCGGCGCTGCACCCTATGGCGATTCCATCAACCGTTCAATCGACTACATCCTGGCCACCGACACGAAGAACGGCTACCTGGGTGTGCGCGGCGGCAAGATGTATGAGCACAGCATCGCAACCTTGTTTCTCTCCGAAGTGTCGGGCATGGTCGATCCGGCCCGACAACAGCGGATCGACGTCGTGCTACCGAGAGCGCTGAAAATCATTCTCGAGGCCCAGGCCTTTCCGAAAGCCGAAGCGGCCGACAGCGGCGGCTGGCGCTATGAACCCGACAGCAAAGATAGCGACATGTCGGTCACCGGCTGGTGCCTGATGGCACTCCGTTCCGCTCGGCTCAACGGCGCACCCGTGCCGAACAAGGCCATTGACGATGCGCTGAGCTACGTCGATCGCTGCCGCGATCCAGACGGCAAAGTGCGCTATGCGGCCAAGGGAGATTGGTGGTATGGCCGCCGCGGATATTGGGTGCGCACTCCCCGCACGGTGCAGCTATCTGCGGCAGCCTTGCTGTGCCGCAAACTCAGCGGCCGCAATGAGACGGACATCAACAACACACTCTCAACCAACATTCTCAAGTCGCTCCATCCCAATGACTTCTTCACGCAAGAAGCCAGCGGCGGACATGTCGAGTATGCCGCCTACTATGCATCGCAAGCCATGTTTCAAATGGGGGGAGAGCCATGGGAGCAATTTGCCGAAACTATGTATCGCTATCTCCTCTCCAAGCAGCAAATTAACGGCGCCTGGTTTCTCGAAGGCAAGGGTGAAGCCTATCCCACAGCCATGTTCACGCTGGCTCTGACCGTCTCCTACCGGCAACTGCCGATCTATCAGCGGTAATGGCTTCGTTTCTGTAATGGCTTCGTTTCTATAGTTGAAGTCGAAATCGTTAGGTTATTCCGTCCTGCGACGAATTAGAAACAGGCTGTTTCGCATTCCTGCTCGTTGCCTCTGCGAATTGGGGCTCTCCCCATCCTGGGTGCATGAATCCGCTTGCCTGGAGATTTCGTCGATGACCCTTCGCTTTTCATTGGCCCTGCTTGCCGGACTCCTTGCGATAGCACCCGCTCCCCTGTGGGCGGCGGACAAGGACAAGCCCCTGGGACATTGGATCTTCGATAAGCAGCACTCTGAAGGTTCGGTGGTTCGCGACCTCGCGGGCAAGTCGCCAGCCACGATCCTCGGCCCCGCCCGCTTCGAAAATCAAGGGAGCGTCGAAGTGCTGCTATTGGATGGAACGACTAACAGCGTCTCGGTGGTCGACAACCACACCAAGGCCGCCGTGCCGAAGCGCGACATCACCGCCGAGGCCTGGGTGCGCGTGGACAAAACGAGCGAGTGGGGGGGCATCGTCGGAGCATTCCAAGACAACGGCCCCTATGAGAAAGGTTGGGTGTTGGGCTTCGTCCAGAATCGATTCTGCTTCGGCCTCAACGGCGCCGGTGGCGATGTGAGAACCACCTATCTTCAAGCTCCCGACACGTTCAAACGAGGCGTCTGGCATCACGTTGCGGGAACTTACGATGGCACCACGCAGCGCGTGTTCGTCAACGGCCGCGAAGTGATCGCTTCTCAAACCCAAACCGGCGATATCGACTATCCACCCCAAGCCTTCTATCACATTGGTGCTTATCGCGACCAAGACGAGTTTTTTCGCACAGCAGGCGCTCTGCGCGAAGTCCGAGTCTACGATCGGGCCTTGCCGGCTGACGAAATCAAGCAACACTTTGACCAGCAGATCGGCAAATTGCCCCAACCTTCGCCGCTGAAGCTACCCAACATCTTCGGCAGCCGCATGGTGCTGCAACGCGATCGGCCGTTGCCAGTTTGGGGGCAAGCCACGCCGGGCGACCGCATTTCCGTATCTTTCGATCAGGCACAAGCCGAAGCGGTAGCAGATGGAACGGGCCATTGGAAAGTCTGGCTGCCGGCTCAAAAAGCCGGCGGGCCGCATGCTCTGACCGTGCGCGGTTCCAAAGACGAAATCAAACTGGAAAACGTGCTCGTAGGCGAAGTCTGGATCTGCTCCGGCCAGTCCAACATGCAATGGAGCGTCAGCTCTTCGAAGAATCGTGAACAGGAAATCGCCGCGGCCAATCATCCACGAATACGGCTCTTCACGGCGCCTAATGTGATGACACCTACTCCTCAGACCGACTGCGAGGGTGGCTGGGATGTGTGCAGCCCGCAGGTCATTGGCGGATTCTCAGCCGTCGGTTATTACTTTGGTCGCGAAGTGCAAAAGGAACTCGACGTAGCCGTGGGCATTATTAACGCCTCCTGGGGAGGTTCGCCCTGTGAGGCCTGGATGAGTCGCGAAGCATTGGAGGCGGATCCGACCTTTGCTCCGATTCTGGACCGTGCCAAAGACAACTTGGGTTACGGAATGGGCATGTATAACGCCATGATCCATCCTCTGATTCCATTCGGTATCCGTGGCGCTATCTGGTATCAAGGCGAGTCTAACTGCCAACGCGCAACTCAATATCGCAAACTCTTTCCCGACTTGATCGCTGACTGGCGGAAGCGCTGGGGCCAGGGAGACTTTCCCTTCTACTATGTTCAACTCGCCCCTTTCAATCATCATCGCGCCGAATGGGCAGAACTCATGGAAGCGCAACTGATGTCGCTCAAAGTCCCCAACACAGGCATGGCGGTCACCACCGATATCGGCGAACCGGACAATATCCATCCCCTGAACAAGCAGGCCGTCGGCCGGCGGCTGGCCTTGTGGGCATTGGCCAAGACCTATGGTCGCACTGATGTCGTCTATAGCGGGCCGCTCTATAAGTCGATGCAGGTGGAAAGGAACAAGATCCGGCTGCAATTCGACCACGCCCAGGGACTCAAATCGCGCGACGGCAAACCGCTGGACTGGTTTACGATCGCCGCCGCCGATCACCAGTTCATGCCGGCCGTGGCCACCATCGACGGCGACTCGATCCTCGTCGAATCCGATCAGATACAATCCCCCGTAGCCGTGCGGTTTGGCTGGAGCGACGTGGCTCAGCCCAATCTGGTTAATGAGGCCGGTTTGCCCGCTTCCCCTTTCCGCACCGACGATCTGCCGGCCGTGACGGCGAACAACCGTTAGGCTAAAATACTGGCTTGGCGAGCAGCGAACGCAAATGCTGGTGCCTTTTGCGTTTGATCACCAAGGGAGCACAAAGCCCACAGGCGCGAGGAGGACCGGTGCAAGCGACACGGATCGGCGGTAGCAAGTGCAAGGTGCGGATCGGTCTGGCGGTTGCAGCTGCAATACTTGTTGCTCTTCCTCATTCAGCCACCGCGGCCGATTGGCCGACCTTCAATCACGACAACTCCCGCAGTGGCGCCACGTCCGAGCAACTCGCCGCGGCGCAACGACGTCAGGCCTGGGTGTGGCGCTCTCCCAGCCCGCCGCAATCCGCCTGGCCTGGCCCGGCGAAGTGGGACGCCTTCAAAAACATCCGCGATCTCTCCTCGATGCGCAATTACGATCCGGTGTTTCATCCGGTCATTGCCGGAGACGCGCTCTACTTCTGTTCGTCGGCAGACGACTCGGTGCATTGCCTTGACACGAGAAGTGGCCGCAGCCGTTGGGTCTTCACTGCCGACGGCCCGGTGCGCATTGCCCCCACGATCAGTGAAGGCCGAGTCTATTTCAGCAGCGATGACGGGGCGGCCTACTGCGTCAGCGCCAGCGACGGCAAACTCGTCTGGCGGTTTAATCCCCGCCCGCAGAAGCGGCTCATTCTCAGCGATGGGCGGTTGATCTCCAGCATCCCGATTCGGACCGGTGTCGTCGTCGATGGGGGAACCGCATATTTCGCCGCGGCGCTGCTCCCTTGGGAGCCAGCGGTGTTGTGTGCAGTGGATGCGATGACAGGCAAGCCG
>JAIOPX010000096.1 GCA_021413705.1 Planctomycetota bacterium
GGTACTTCAGCCCTTGAATGTCGCGCTCCCGCAACGGACTGCGTTTCGTCGCCACTGCATTGCTCCTGTCAACTTGGCAGTCGCCAAACTAACAGAATGCCATGCGCAAATCCCGTGCCGAACATGCGTGGCCACCAGCCAGATTTGATGCGTTCGCCGTCAGCGGTTTGGCGCTAGCCACCGGTCCGTTCCGATCAGCCGCCTAGTGCTAGCCACGGGTTCCCCGCCACTCTAATCTCCCCACTCCCCGCGACACCTCTTCTTGTTTGTCCCCCCTCTCCCCGCCGCGGGGAGAGGGGCCGGGGGTGAGGGGCTTAGGGCTCAGGGCGTGGGGCCAGGATTGAGCGCCAAACCTCAACCCACCCCCAACTCCCTCACTCGCTCTCTCACCCGATCCTCAATGCATAGGCGAACTTTCTCCGGTTCGCGCAACACATCAAAACCGGCAGTCCGCACTACCCGATATCCCTGGCTGGCGAGCGCCTCACCGCGAACTCCGGACAACCCGGGGAGGACAACCCGGAGGACAACCCGGGGACATCCAGCCGGGGCCGTGATCGGAACGGTTTTCGGCTCTGCCAACTTCACAAAGAAATCTCCTCCCACCCCGCTGGACGGCATAGGATATATCCGTACACTACACGCCAGCGACGTGAAAATCCCTCGTTTCCCCTTTCGTGCGGAGGCGTTTCCATGGCTCGGGTGGCGCGGGCGGAGGTATTCAATCCGCTGGAAGTCTCGGCCTTTCACTGCATCAACCGCTGCGTCCGGAGGTGCTTTCTGTTGGGCGACGATCCGCTGACCGGACGGAACTTCGACCATCGCAAAGTCTGGCTCGAAAATCGGCTGCAATTCCTGGCCGGGCAATTCGGCATCGACGTCCTGTCCTTCGCCATCCTCTCGAACCATTTCCACCTGATCGTGCGCAATCGGCCCGATGTGGTCGCCACCTGGAGTGACACGGAAGTTGCCGAGCGTTGGCTCCGGCTATGTCCTCCACGAAAGCAGCCGGATGGCCAACCGGCCGAACCGACCGAGGCGGAGCTGGACAGCATCCGCTGCCTGCCCAGCAAACTGGCCATGATCCGCCTGCGACTGAGCGATATCAGTTGGCTGATGCGGATGATTGCCGAGCCGATGGCCCGACAGGCCAACTTTGAAGATCAAACGGCCGGCCGTTTTTGGCAAGGTCGTTTCCGCAGCGTTCGACTTTGCGATGACGCGGCCGTGCTGGCCGCGATGGCCTATGTCGATCTCAACCCGATCCGCGCCGGCCTGGCCGCCACGCCGGAAACAAGCGATTTCACTTCGGTGCAACGGCGGATCGAAGCGCTCGATCTGCCTCAGGACTCGGCCGCGCGAACCGACGCCTGGCTGACGCCGATCGCGCTGAGTGAGTCGACCACAGCCCCCGGTCCGCAGCCCAGCCGCCAGAGTAATCGCGCCAGTGACAAGGGCTGCCTGCCGCTATCGCTCCCTGACTATTTAGAACTGGTCGATTGGACGGGCCGGCAGATCGTGGCGGGCAAGTCGAGCATGCCCGATCACTTGCCGCCGATCTTGGAGCGGCTGGGCATCGAGTCTGCGAACGGGGTGCCGCTGATCCGCAACTTCGGCCGGTTGTTTCATCGCGTGGCCGGCGCGCCGCGCACGCTCGATCGCCACGGCCGTTGGCGCCGCTTCCGACCTGGCAGGGCAGAGTTATTGGGAACCGGCTAGCGCGATAGCTCTTCGCGAGTTCTCTTCTGAAAAAAGTCACTCGACTTGTAGTAACGCTGCGCGCTCGGGGCGCAAAAATCCCTTCTTTGTTCCAACATCGCTCCACGGAGCCGATCTAATCGCTCAAGCCAGTCATTCAATGGCAAAATCCATGGCGATCTCCGCAGTCCTCGCTTACAATGACCCAAGCTGGATGTCCTCGTTCTTCCGAAAACCTGGCACCCAACTGGGAATTGGTTGCAGCAACATTTGTGGACGCGCGAGTCCCCGTTGAAGCCATAGACAGTCCCGCTGGCTTGATGTCCCCTGGCTGGTGTCGATCTTGTCAGATGGATGTGCCCAGGCTGCCCTATTGTTTGACACAATTGGCGACCGATGCGACAATCACGGCCGCAACCGCAATAAGTTAAGATCCCTGTCAGTGCAATAGCTGACGGTGATCGCGACTGCGAGATACAAGAATTTATCGAGAAGTTTGATGCCCCGCATTTCGGAGAGCTTTATGAGTTGGAAAGTCGTGATGGCTGAAAAGGAAAGCGAGGTCGAAAATGTCGGCATGTTGCGGTCGCTATTCCTGGAAGGGCGACTGCAACCAGAGTCACACATTTATAACGTCGCCGAACTCAAATGGATGTGTCTTCGCGACATAAGGATTTGGCCGATCTGTTTACGCCAAATCAAACATTGTTAGACAAATATCGCGAAGACTACAGTCGCGCAATGCTTGCAGTCGATCGCGACGTGGCCGAACTAATTCAACAAGGCAAAGAGATGCGATCGCTGATAGTCCTTGGTGAAAATATTTCAGCGATTCTCAAAATACATGATGCACTGCAGTCCTGCTATAACATTATTGTGAATAATGTTGCGACTCTGACCAGGTTTGGTTCGGAACGACTGAGGCAACTCGGCCATGAGCCGATTCCGTTGCGAGAAACGATCAAGGATATCGGATGGGATGAAGAGGAGATTGAAAAATATGTTAACGACAAGCTGCTGAATGCTGGGTATACGCGCGACCATTGGCTGATAAAGAACATTCTCTTACGAGAAGTTGATTATATGTTAGACGCGCTTCAAATTCTTGTGGAGCCGGAGTTTGTGCCACTCGAAACGCGAACCATCGCCACTGAGGATGCACCGGATCGATATATTCCTCCGGTTGTGAAAATCGCCGTTTGGCGTCGGGATGAAGGTCGTTGCACCTTATGCAAATCTCGTGAAAAACTTGAGTACGACCACATTATTCCCATTGCAAAGGGAGGCTCGAACACGGAACGAAATGTTCAATTGCTTTGTGAACCCTGCAATCGGGCAAAGTCCGCTCATATCCAGTGATTTGGCTTGATTGAATTGTATGGGGAAACCTGGACAGTGCCCATCTCACGGATGGTCGTCCCTGTCCCATCCTCATCATTGGACGAAGGGGGTCATTGCTGCTAAAATCCGTTACGCGTTGCATCGTCACGCCTCCGCGGAAACCTGGGCGACCTGCCATGATCACCACGGCCCCTTTCTCATTTTCGCTCGATCATTATGAGCACCTGGTCGCGGTAGGTGCGTTTTCGGGCGAATTTGAGAAGAATGTCGAATTGATTCGGGGAGAAATCGTCGCCATGAACCCTATTGGGCCGCCGCATAGTGACGTCCTGACTTTATTGATGGAGTGGTGTTTTGAAGTGGTGCCACTAGGCAAGATGAAGATTCGCTTGCAACTTCCCGTCAGATTTCCCCTCAGCGACAGCGAGCCCCAGCCTGATCTGACTTGGGTCGTGCGCCGTGACTTCTCAAAACTCCATCCAGAGCCGCATGAAGTCTTGTTGCTTGTCGAGGTGGCCGAATCGTCGCTGGAAGTTGACCGTGGCCTCAAGCTGGCCCTATACGCCGAAGCCGGCATCTCGGACTACTGGATCGTTAATGTGGCCGAGAAGCAGATCGAAGTTTACCGCACTCCTGTCGGCCGCGATTATCGGGACAAAGCCATCTGCCGCGGCGACGAGGTTGTTTCTCCGTTGGCCATTCCCACGGCCGGCCTCTGGCCGTCGAGGCTGTTCGGTTAACAGGCCACGAGGGGCACCTCTCGGCGTTCAACCCGCCTGACGATGAGGCGTCGGAACACCCGACGATTGGCCCCAGTGTGGGCCGGGCAGGACTGCGGGACGGTGATCGCTACTTGGGCTGATGTGGCCGACGTTCGATCCGTCCCAGACATGACCGACAATAGAATTGACCACCGCCTCGGCGGCTGCCAGGGCATCGCGGCCTGCAAGGCCGGTGACGCGCGGGGCGCGAGCCGTAAGGATCGACTCGGCAAAGTCGGTCTGTTCGTCGGCCAACGCATTACGCTCCGGCACAGTGATCGTCGTCAGCGGCAGCAACTCGGTGAACAGCCGCTCTTGCATCTGCTTGCGGGCGTCGGGCGCGAGGCCTTCGATCTTTACTTCGCCTTGTCGGACTGCTTCCGCGGGAGAGACGACCTTGGCGGTTCGCGTTGCGAAGTCCAGCCCTACGAATCCGCGAGCAGACCAAATCTGCATTTCACGGCAAGCTTGGTAGCTGACGCGCGAAGCGCTGAGATTGGCGACGCAGCCGTCGGCAAACACCAGCCGGGCTGTGGCCACGTCCGTGTGAGGCCCAAGCACCGTGGCGCCTAAGGCCGAGACTTCCATCGGCGGGCCGGAGGTCATCGAAAGGACCAGGTCGAGATCGTGAATCATCAGATCCAGTACCACGCTAATGTCGGTGGAGCGGAAACTGTGGCCGCAATAGCGGCGGGCCTCGATGTATTTAGGGGATTGAATGTGGTCGGCGGCAGCGGCCAGCACCGGGTTGAATCGCTCGACATGTCCCACTTGGAGCACGCAATGATGATGCTGCGCCAGAGCAACCAGTTCGTCGGCTTCCGTCACGGTGGTCGTGATCGGCTTCTCGATCAGCAGATGGACGCCGGCACGAATCAGGTCGTGGGCCACGGCATGATGAAACCGCGTGGGTGTGGCGATGACGGCCGCATCGATGCGCCCGATCAGAGCACGGTGGTCGCTGTGGGCAGGAACTTTGAGCTCGGCGGCCAGGGCATCGCGCGGATTGGCGAGCGGATCGACGATGGCAGCCAATTCGTAGTGGGGATTGGCTGCGGCCAGACGGGCGTGGATTCCACCCAGGTGACCGGTACCCACGACAGCGAGGCGAAGACGTTTCACGCGGCTCTCCTGCGTTCGCGAGCCCGGCCGTGTCGCCCTTCTTGTTGGTTCTGGATGAAAGCCAACAAGCGATTGACTTGCGGAACGAGTTGGTCGTTGCCGCGCAATATTTCCCGGGCGTGATCCAGGCCGACCTTCGCGCGATAGATCAAACGGTGGGCTTCCGCCAGGCAGCGAATGGTCTCGGCGCTGAATTCGTTTCGCTTCAGGGCCACCACGTTGATGCAGCGCGGCCGGGTGGGAACGCCTTCGGCCAACATGTACGGCGGCACGTCGTGCAGCACGCGGCTCAGGCCGCCGATGAACGAATAGCTGCCGATCGACGTATAGTGGTGTACGGCCACATTGCCCGACAGCGAAGCATGATCTTCGATGTGAACGTGCCCGCCTAGCAGCGTGCCGTTGGCGATGATGATATGGCTGCCGAGCCGGCAATCGTGGGCCACATGGCAGTTGGCCATGAGAAAATTGTGATCTCCCAGCGAAGTGACGCCGTCTTCTTTTTCGCTGGCTCGGTTGATCGTCACGCTTTCGCGCAGAATGTTGTGGTCGCCGATGACGACTTCCGTATCGGTTCCGCGGTAGCTGATGTCTTGCGGCTCGGCGCCAATCACGACATTGGGATAGATGTGGTTGTGCTTGCCGATGGTGACGTGGCCCATGATGGTGACATGGCTGACGAGCCGCGTTCCACGGCCGATCTTCACATGCGGACCGATCACACAGAAGGGGCCGATCTCGACATCGTCGTCGATTTCAGCTCGGGGATCGATCACCGAATGGTCGGCCACATAATTTGCCATGGCGCTGGCTCCGCTTCCTGCAATCATTTCCACGTGCATTGTGATACAGCCGCCAGCGGCTGATTCCTATCCCTATTTGGCAGGCTTTGCAGCCCGCACTGTTAGTTGGTTTACGAACATTTCGCTATCTATGCGCTGCGTCGCCGCGAGTGCAACTTTTGTCCCTCTTGAAGCAGAATCTTGACTAGCTCACCGTTCAGGCGGTGTCCGCCACAATGCGAATTGATCCAGCCCACAATCCGATGCCCTATTAGCGAAAGATCGCCGACCAGGTCGAGCATCTTGTGCCGGGCACATTCGTCTTCGAACCGCAGTTCATTGTCGATTGGGCCGTCTTCATCGAAGACCAACACGTCGGCCGTCGTTACGTTTTTGGCAAACCCTTGCTGACGCAGCCATTCGGCCTCGGCCTTGCGGATGAACGTGCGGCAAGGGGCCAGTTCGCGACAAAACACTTCGGGCGTGATGTCGAATTCGATCGTCTGCTGACCGATGGAGGGGAGATCGCGATAGTCGAGGCGATAGCGGAGTGAGAGACCCTGGCCACTGGCGGGACGAGCTTCGATCCAGGCCTGATCATCTCCCAGCCGAGCGGGCTCGCGCACCAGCAACTCTACGGCAGGGGTATCGAGTGCGGTAATGCCGGCGGCCAGCAGCGCTTCTACAAAAGGAAGCGCCGAACCGTCGAGCCCGGGCATTTCCACTTGGTTCACACGGATCTCGCAATTATCGATGCCGAGGCCGGCCACGGCGGCCAGCACATGCTCGATCATTTCCACCCGTGCGCCGCCATAGGTGAGCGTCGTGCGGAGCGGTGTTTCAATGCGATGCTCGATCCGAGCGGGAATGCGTGGAGAACCGGCAATGTCGGTGCGGACAAACGAGATTCCCGCATCGGGTGGGGCCGGGCAAAACTCCACCCGCACTTCTCGCCCACTCCAGTAACCCAGTCCGGAAACCACGGCCGGCTTCGACAGCGTCTGCTGCATGACCGGCGGTCGTGGGCGTAGGTCGGGTGTATTTCGAGTGGCAGACTTCCTGTCCGCGTGACGTGGCATCCATGCCTCCCTGCGATCAAACTAAAGCCGTCTTTCAGGTTGCAATATCGAGTGGATCGACTTCGCCCTGCGGGCCTATCGGGCGTCAGGTACGCTAATCGGTTGGCGTCGGCTCACGTCCACAGGCGGTCCCTTTTCCATCATCGCCAGGATATGAGGCGTGATGTCACGATTCGGGGCCACAAAGACGATTTGCCGACCAATGCCCGACACGACGCTTTTCGGGTTGCGGCTGTCGATCGGGTCTCCGTTGAACTGAATCACGAGTCCCACATTGTTGACTCGGGAATATTCCTTCACGGCCAACTGAATTTCGTAGTAGACATTCCACAGAATTTCCGACTCCTTGGTCCGAAACTCCTTGAGCTGTTTGTCTCCCTGCAGTTTCCACTCGGCCTGACGTCGGGCGATGTCTTCGTCCATGCGCTTATAGTCGGGGCTGGTGTTGTTCATCTCTTTCAACTGTTGGATCAGTTGGTTGATGGCGTTGCGTTCGGCCTGGACGCGCTGGGCGCTGGCGTCGAACTCCTTCTTGAGGCCTTCCATCGCCCCCTTGAAGCGAGTGTGATGTTCGAAAATGTATTTGATGTCGATCACGCGCACGCCATCGGTGGCTTGGCTTTGAGCGTGGGCAGCGCCGCCGACCAGCAGGCTGGTGACTAGGGCGCACGAGAATATCGCCATGCGGGCGATGCGAGACGCATTGAGACAGGGAACTTTCACGGTCAGCACTCCTTGCCGATAAGAATTTGTCTTCCTTGACTGGCGCGACCATCCATAGCCGCGCGCCGTGGTTCCCTCAGTAGGATGCCAGGCCAAGTTGGCGAAGCGAACCGAACCGGGGCCCCCAAAGCAATTTGCGGGGCGTATTGTGCCCACTTGGCCCAAAGGCGTAAAGGCCAGTATTTTCGGAAAGGCCAGTATTTTCGGTGAATGCTAGTATGAAGATCGCGCACGCTTGGCAGCCGGGGTTGGCGCTGGAGGAGCCGATACTCCCCCTGCATAAAGCACCGATAGTTCGGCCAGCAAAGCATCCACTGTGTAGAGTTTGCCGGTGGGCTTATTGAAATCGGCCCCCCCGGGAACAAGGGTCAATTCCTTCGAGGTGTTCTTGCCGGTTCGCGAGGTAGTGAGAAACGCGATCATTTCTTCGCCGCCGGGGCCCTGGATCAAGGCGCTGACGATCCTCCGCCCGTCGGAGAGCGCCGTTAAGCGGTCGGTTCGGTCGTATCCCTGCGGATAACCAGCGATTTTCCGCATGAATTTCTTCCCGTTGGGCGTTCGTAAATTCGTGACCAGCCAGGAAGAATCCGCGGGGACTTTGGCCAGCAATTTTTCCTGATCCGGCACTTTCCAGCCCATGACGGCCAATTTCGTCAGCACCGGTTCGACCTGCTTGCGACTAATCATGTCGCTGGCTTGATGGCCGGGTAGGGCGGAAAAATATCCGTTGACCGTAGCGTCGATTTTTGCCCAGGGGACTTTGTTCGAGCCAGGTTTGGCCTTGTTTTGGGCAGGTGGGGCCGCAGAAGCCACGCCCACACCGAAACAGGCCCAAAAACAGCAAGCCCCTAAGCAACAAGCAATGGGCAGTCTTGAACCATTTGGCATGACAGTAGTGAACCTTTTTGCCTAAGTGTCCTCTTCAGTAAGTATAGATCGTATAAAGCTACCCAGATTCTCAATGCAACCAGGGCAGATTGGTTCTAGTTGCGAGTGGTTCTGGCCCACAAGCCCTTATGACTACACAACTTATTGCCGGTTTAAGCTGATTTTGAACTAGCCAGCAAAGCCGTCGTCCAGCCTCCCTTAAAAAATCCCGCCAAACTTTTCTTGCCTTCGATCGGCATGATCTGGTAGTATGAGTGGCGCACGCCGTATGCACTGACGCTGCGGCAGGGCTGGGCTCAGGAGGAAATACCCGATGTCGAAGCCTATCTACTACATGCAGGAGTGCCCCACCTGCGGCCGCAATTTGCGGATTCGGGTCGAATATCTCGGGCGTCATGTGGTGTGCCAACATTGCAACGCCGAGTTCACGGCTTGTGATCCTGCCAGCGCCGCCTATCCCCCTTCGGATTCAGGGATTGCGCTGTTGCGACGGGCGGATGAACTGCTGGCCTCAGTCGATGAGCTGCGCGGGCGGCGGATGTAGTGGCGAGCGGTCGGTGTGAGTGGCCGGCGGAAGCCGGCCGTTGGTACAGAACTGGCTCACAAGTTCCGTGCTGCGGCGCGGGAAGAAACAGGGGGCTTACGCCCCCCGCTCGCCAGTCCTTGTTAGACGGCTTAAGTCTTCAAAAAATTCCGGATACGTTTTCGCCGTGCAGCCGGGATTGAGAACCACTACACCCTCTTGTACCAAGCCGGCCAGGGCCAGGCTCATCGCCATCCGATGGTCGTCATAAGTTTCGATCTCGGCGCCCCGTAACGCTCCGGGCACGATTCGCAAGCCGTCGGGCAAAACATCTACTGTCGCCCCAAGCTTACGAAGTTCAATCGCCAGGTTGCCGATGCGATCGGTTTCCTTGTGGCGAATGTGACCCACGCCGCGGATCGTGGTCGGGCCGTCGGCCAACAGCGCGACCACGGAAAGCGTTTGCACGGTGTCGCTGATGGCGTTCATGTCCACGTCGATGCCATGGAGCGGGCGTCCTGTGATGGTAATCGAATCGGCCATGTAGGTTACGTCGCAACCCATCTGGGCAAGGCATTCGCAGAAACGCACGTCTCCCTGCAGGCTGCCGAGCGACAGGCCAGTCACCTTGACGCTCCCTTGGGTAAGCGCAGCTACAGCCCAGAAATAGCTGGCGGCGGAAGCGTCTGGTTCGATGTGGTACTCGCGACTGCGATAGGACTGAGGCGCCGGCACGCGATAGTCCCCCGAAGTTTGGCTCTCCACGGCCACTCCAAATGACTGCATGACATCCAAAGTCATTTGCACATAAGGTATTGAAACCAACGTCCCATCGACATGTATGTTGATCGGGCCGTCAGCGCAGGGGGCAGCCAGCAACAGGCCACTGAGGAATTGACTTGAGATGTCTCCTCGCACGGTTACCCGACCGCCGAGCAGCCCGGCTGCCTCAATCACCACCGGCGGACAGCCGCCTGTCGAAAGTGCCTGGATTTTAACGCCGCATTGCGCCAACGCCTCGACCAGATCGCCGATCGGCCGCTCTCGCATCCGTGGTACGCCATCAAGACGAAATGTGCCGTGCCCCAGGGCGCAAGCGGCCGCCAGAAACCGGATCGTCGTACCGCTGTTTCCAATAAATAGCTCGGCCCCGTGGCTGGGGATCCGACCGCCGCAACCACGCACCGTGATGGTCTTTGCTGCCGCATCCTCGGCCACCTCGATGCCTAGCCGGCGGAGCGAGTCGACCATCACGGCCGTGTCGTCGCTGGCCAATGCTCCGTGGAGAACCGAAGTGCCGTCGGCCAAAGCGGCGCATACTAATGCACGGTTAGTGATGCTTTTGGAGCCCGGAGGACGTGCCGTCCCATGCACCGGCCCGGCAACAGGTTTCATTTCCAGTCGATCGATGTTCTCGCTCTCAGGCATCACGAGTTACTTCAAATTGCGGAAGAAATCATCCAGGTCGGGATCATCCAGCCCATGCACCACGGGGGGCGGCTCATTTTCAATTTTTACTGCCGCTGTCGCGGATTCTTCATCGCCCAGGAGGAAATCAAACGCCGCTTCAGGCAACGGCTCGGCGGAGATGTTCCCCTCCGAAACTTCTGGTGCGTCGTCTTCAATGATCGCCTCAATCAGTTCCTCGGGTTCCACTTCCACGGCTTCTTCTGCCGTATCCGCCAGCAATTGTCCGGCCGCAATTCGCTGCTGCCATTCTTGCAATTCCGCCTCGCTTAAACCGGAGTCGCGTTTCAGCTCGGTCGTCGTCTGGCAGTTTTGAGTCGGAAGCCGTGCATGAACCACCAGCCGTCCGTTTTCTTTGTATTTGAAAATGACATCGATCGGCGTGTGGGCCGGCAACCCTGGCGGCAGACTGCTCACGGTGCAGGTGCCGATGATCGTCGCATTATGCCCGCTATCGTCTCCCCCTTCCACCACGCGAACTAAGACCGATCGCTGATCGTCGTGTTGCGTGTGAAAGCGGCCCCCCTTGGTGATGGGCAACTTGCTGTTGTGGCGGATAATCATCCGCCGTCGGGGACGTCCTGTGGCTGCTTCCGTGCCTAGGACACCCAGGTCGTGAGAACTGACGTTGGTGATGTTGCCCACCGACGCGAAGTGGACGGCCTTGTTGCGGCCCGCCAGTAGGTAGCCGGCGTAGATGGCCGCTCCATGCGCCACGGCCTCATCCGCGGCCAGGGAACGGTCGGGCTCCAATCCACTTTCCTGCCGCAACATGGCGTGGACCTGCGGCATGCGGCTGGAACCTCCCACCAGCAGCAG
>JAIOPX010000436.1 GCA_021413705.1 Planctomycetota bacterium
TTTCACCTCTGCCCAGTTGGCCGAGCACCTCGGCAACCGCGGCATTTTCGCCTGGCATGGCAACTACTACGCCCTCAACCTCAGCGAGCAACTCGGGCACGAGCCGCACGGCATGCTGCGAGTGGGGCAGGTGCATTACAATACCAGCGAAGAAGACGAGCGGCTGCTCGCTGAACTGCAAAAACTCTAGGCCCATGACCACTCCCCACCCCACCGCTCTCAAGCTCAACGACGACAACCGTCTGCTCATCACGTTCAGCGACAACGTGACAAAGAGCTACCGCATCCGCGAGCTGCGGGACGCCTGCCCCTGCGCCACCTGCCGCGAAAAGCGAACGGCCGCCGCGGGCGCGCCATCGAACCCGTTTGCCGTGTTCACTCCCGAAGAATTGCGGCCGCTGACGATCCGTGGCATGGAGCCGGTCGGCAGCTATGCCTACAAGATCGACTTCAGCGACGGCCACGACACGGGCATCTACACTCTGGAGCGGCTTCGCGAGTTGGGGCGGGAGCTGACATAGTATCCTTCACGCTCCGCGTGATGCGCGTCATCACGCGGAGCGAGATGGATACTATCGGGTTCCTGTTACATCTCCGGCGCGGGGGGAACCAGAGTGCCAGGGTCAAAACCCTGTGGGATGCCCGGTGGTCCTGGCGCGCCTGACTTCTTGTCGTCCTTGGGCGCTTTCTTCTGAATCACTTCCTTCTGTCCAAGATGGATCTTCTGATAAGTCTCGTCCGCGATGATGTAATACCAATCGGCAAATCGCTTGTTGAGTTTGGCCACCCGGGCCTTGCCGGCCGCGACCTTGGATTCATATTCCTTGAGCCGCATTTCGTTTTCTTTGACGATCTCGTCGCGCTGCTTTTTCAGCACCTCGGGATCGGGCTTGGGTTTCTCCAACTTCGGATCTTTCTTCGCTGCATCTTTGGCGGCGTCCCCCTTGGCGCCGTCCTTCTTAGGCTCGTCCTTTTTCGCTTCGTCCTTTTTCGGTTCATCCTTCTTAGCATCTTCCTTGGTCGCGTCGGCCGGTTTCTCGTCCTTGGCTTCAGCGCCAACGAGCTCCGGCACCTTCTGCAACTCCGGCTTGGGAATCATGCCATCATTGAATTTGGCCATGACGAACAGATATCGCAGCAGCTTGCTCGCGGCCGGCTTGGGTTCGTGGGGATTCTCTTTGTCCTCGGGCTTGGCCGGCTTGGCCTCCGCCGCTTTCCCCCCCGCCACGCCGCCAAACCGCAGGACATACTCCACGCCGTCGCTCATCTTGGCCACCACGTCGCCCTGGTCGCTGAGCACCTGGAACACGGGCTTGCCGGTCTCGGGATTGTTGACCTCCATCGGATAGAAACCGCGCTGTACGAGCGACTCGACCGCCGCGGGATTCTTTTCTATGAAATCGCGAATGTCTCCTCCCAATCCGGCCGGTTTGCGGTGAACGTCGGCGATTTGCAATTCGTCCAAGGCGCTCTTTAAGTCGTCCAATTTCTGTTGATTGAGTTCCTGGTCCGCGGCCATTTTCTCCGGCATCGGCTTCCGGTCCTTGAAGATGGTCCACTTATCCACGTCCCACTTCAATCCTTTAGCGTCATAGTTCAATTCCATGGCCGACCGCTCGTTGAGCCCCACGGGTACGGCAATCGGTTGAATCTTGCCACCAATCGGCAGCAGCCGCTGCTCGGTCAACACGGAGTAGTCCGCCAGGGCTACCTTTGAAAGATCTAGCGGCTCGAACTGCAACAAGTCCTTTTCGATCCAGTCTTCAAACTTGGTCGAGAGATATTGCATGTCCAGGGCCACGGTATAGACCTGATCCTTTTCAGCCTGCCGAACATAGCGTTGTCCTGGCGCGCCTTCCACTTCCTTGCCGATGATGAAATCCGCCAGCGAATCACCCTTGGCGTCTTTGAGCGTCACCCGGGTGCCCACATTGGCCGAGCCCAGTTGAACTCCCGCCCCCTCGGGGTCGATCACGCCAAAGTCTTCGTGAGCCACCTTATTGTCCCCGGCCACCGAGATAATTTTCAACTTGCTGACGCTGGTCGCCGCCAAGCCCAGGTGCTTGCCCTGGTCGGCCGGATAGTTCTCGTGAGACGGAATCGTGAAGCCGGCCTTGGTCTTGGCGACTTCAAACGGCTGGGCTTTGCCTGTCTTGGAGTCGAACGTGACAATTTTGATCGATGTGACTTTGTCCTTCGCATCTTGAATGTCGGTCAGCAGCTTGCCGACTTCGGCATCGGCCGTGCGCTGTGGGGGATCCCACGATACGGCCACGGCCCACAGGACCAGCACCAAGGCCACCACGCCCAAGATCAATGTCTTTACCGGCTCAGTCATCCACCTGCTCCTCTATATATTACAAGGTAGCTGAAGTCGTGAGACTTCAGACCTAATACCGAAGTCTCACGACTCCGGCTACGACCCAATTCCGAAGTCTCACGACCTCGGCTACGAATTTGTTCACACGATCCGATCGACCGGAACACCTTCCCCTTCTTTCGAACGACGCACGATGAACACGCACAACGCGATCATCAGCGGCAACAGCGGCGGCAGGGCGACGGCCAGAATCTTGTAGCGATCCTGCACCCGTTGCACCTGGCCGGCCAGATTCTGCTCAATCTCAAGATACGACTTGTCGCGTTGCCGTTCCAAATCGGCTTTCTTCAACTCCAAACGCTGCCGCGCATCGGCCACGGCAATCTCCAATTCCTGAATCATCTGTTGTTGATCGATTTCGTCTTTCTTTTTCAATCCATCAAGCTCTTTAACCTTCGCATCCAGTTCATCTTCCACCTTTTTCTGCTCCTTCTCAAACTCCTCGTCCGTTTTGAGCCGCTTGTCGCGGCGCTTTTCTTTGGCTCCCTCGGTCAGGCTGCTGACCGCCGTTAACTCGCGGTGCTGCGGCCGACGCTTGCGGATGTTCAGAAACCGCTCCTCCCCCGCCAGCGAGTCGATGATGTTCAGCACCAACGGCACATTGTCCAGATTCCATTTCGGAATCGGATTGCGGGGGTCGTCACCCATCGTTCGCAAGGCAAAGAACACCCCGTAGAGTACGTCAATGTCGGCCACGACGATCACATTGAGGCCCGCCGATTTCTCTGTCTTGCCGGTCGGGTTTCCTTCGGCATCCCCCACCGGCTTCTCCGTGGGGGGCTTTTGGATGTGGTAGGCCAATACCAACTCATCGTTGCCGGACTTTTCCAGCCTGGCCAGAGCATTGGGCGAAATCGGCATCTGCCGGCCGAGGGGATCGCTCTCCAGCAGCTTGTTCCACTCAATCAAGCCCGATTGGCGGGCCGTGCGAATCAACTGCGTATATTGCTGATTGACTCCACCCGTCTGCACCAGCGCGCCGGGAAAGAGGAACAACGCTTCCTGCAAACCGGCCACCACCGGGCTCTTGGGACTGAAGGCATCTGCCGCGCCAGAGGCCGGCGTGACGAACACCCACTGGCGGGCGATGTCGAGCTTGTCCTTGTCGGCTTCGTGCGGATTGTATTCCTGCCAGGCCACTTTCACGTCGGCCACGGGGCCCATCGGCGTGCGGCGAATGTTTTCCGACGCGGCCAGGTGTACGCCCAGCAGATCCCACAGCGGCTGAATGTTCCCCTTCGGCTCGGGACGCTGCATCAT
>JAIOPX010000448.1 GCA_021413705.1 Planctomycetota bacterium
AGGTCAGATTGGTCGAGTGACCGTTGGTGTCCTCGATTTTCGTCAACCGGCCACTTACCCGATCCAGCGCGGGTGAGGTACCCGCCAACACGGCGATCGCCGCTTCCGAAAGCACTCCTTTGTAAACCCGCACGTCGTCGAGCCGACCGTCGAAGAAGTTGGTGTTCGCCGTCGAGTTGCCGCCGATCGCCCAGTTGTCACCTGATTCTACGGCACCGATCTCGCCTAGTGGAACCAGTTCCCTGCGTCGGGGCGACTTAGCGGAAGAATTGGCATCCCACCGCGTACTTCCCATCACTAATCCGCAGATAGACGTCGTCGCTGGGGACGCCGTGCGTAAAAATAATGTCCTGTGTGCCGGTGGTCGAGTGGCTTTTATCCCTGATGCGAACCGACAGTAAGGCCGTGGCCGCGGGTTTGACGAAGATCTACCGGGCAGCCATGCTCTAGAAGGCGGAACAGGCGTCGTAGAAATTCGCTTCAAGCCTGGAGCGAGAATTACCCGACAATCCCAAAGAGTGGCGTCCCAAGTGGATTGACATTATCGCGCTGTTTGACTTTCCGCCGCCGATTTCCCGGGCGATCTGTCCCACTAACGCAATCGAAACAGTCAATAGTGAGATTCGCAAGTACACCCGCAACCAGAGGATCTATCGCAACGAGACGGCCTTGATAATCATCTTCATTGCCATTAGCGAGCCCTTCCGCACTATTAATGCTCCTCCGCGTCTTCATAGAGCCTCAGAGGCGGTCCTGCTTTCTTGTTTAGCTTTGCACGTATAGCTCTCGCGTCCTCCTCCGCATATGGCATCCTGACGTCCTGCTCAACTATACTTTTCACCAGGACAGGCTTTCTTGCGGCGCGTAGTTCAGTCACTTGTTTCTTGATTTGATCAATGGAAGTGTGCTTTTCTTTACTTGAGAGATTATTGATTTCCGAGAGCTCCTTGACGGCATCTTCGCATAAATCGATCTGCAATTCATACAGTTTCTTTTTTGAACACCATTCTTTAAACGAGCGGTCGTCTCTCGGAATTATCTTTGAAACTGCCAGTTTACGATAGACTTCCACATCACTTGGAAGATGCGGTATGTATGCCGCAGTCAGGTCGCACAACAGAATTGCGCGACACACGTCACCGACTGAGTAGTTCGCAACAGATTGTGCACGTTGGAAAGTAATGCAATAATGTTTGTCATCAACAGTCTCCAACAATTCTTGCCAAGCATCATCAGAATTATTCACGAGCTTTTGAATTGCCGCTAAGACTCGTTCTTGCTCTTTCCAATCGTAACTCTTTCCAAATAGCGCTTCCTGATCAGGCTCATCCCCTACAATGGTTGGCTCAACATTTTTGTTTCGAAGCGTTGAAATAGCTTGGCGCCATTGAATTTTCATGGCATTCTCGTGGCGCTGATTAGATCCACTTTTCTCGCGATTCGGCTCATCATTATTTTGCGCCAACACAGAACCTACAGAACTTATGCACACTACGTTCAAACAAACCAACAAGGGCGTGATTGATCGTTTTAGCCATGTACTTCTTGGCAGCACAGGTCTCCTCGCAATCATTTCAGGGGAATCTTGGTACATACCTTCTCCTAAACTGCAGCTTCTTTAGTTTTGTGCCTGAAGGAATCGTGTCGAATGTTTTGTAAATGTGTCTTTGAAGACCTTCTTTATCGTAAACCACTGTTCCGCCGACTGGAACAAATAATCCATCTCCAACCGCAGTCACGTTTGACCCCTCTTCTCCGGGATTGGCATCTTGTTCGGCGGTGGTTGCTTTCGCCCAACACGGATTTTTCATCCACGCACGGTCGCCGGGAACATATTCGGACGCGCTAAAGTAGTTGCCGTTGATTTTTTCGAAAAAGTGATCGTATACTTCTCCTGATGTCTTGCCGCGAGCAAATTTGTCGAAAATGTCTCTACGGAGGGTATTGCCAGCTGCCTCGTCGCGCCGTATAGCCTCTTGAATATAGCCTCGCAATTGTATCATTTGGGCCGCCTGTTTGCACCCAGTTGTATATTTCCTCAGCCAAGCGTCTATCATTCCTTGCGTCGGGCTTCGGTCACGCCGAAATCTGTATTTTTCATCATGTTTTGGACCATCTGTCCAATATTCTGGGTTTCTCCAACCACCCTTACTAAATCCAAACTTGGAATTCATCGCAAACCAAACTATATCCATTCGTATTTTACCTTCTAGATCCGACATCTGTCCAGACGTAACGCGACCTTGCACTATCTTGAATGCGTTGTCATACAATGTTTTGCGTAGCGCAGGGGTTAATTTTTCCTCCCGTCTTAAGCCAGAAGGATCCAACATGTCCAGCGGCATTCCATTGACATATCCATAAAGATTCATGCCGTCGTCATAGGCAATCGGATCTCTGCCCACAAACCTCCCCAGCCCTGCATCATAGTACCTCGCCCGGTACTGATAGATCCCCGTTTCCGCATCAAGTTCCCTACCTGTATATGTATACCCGTTCCCAATTGTCGAAGCCTGAACAATCAGCGGTGCGCCGGTGGCATCCGTGTAGACGATGTCGCCATAAGCATCGTAGGCATAGCATTCTACAACGCCGCCTCCGGCATTCGTCATGGCTAGTGTCGAATACAGATTGTTGGCCGTGTAGTAGAACAGTTCCTCGGTGCCCGCGCCGCTGGCGCCCACGGCTGTTAGATCAACCAGCACTACCCGCTCATCAATATAACTGGCATAGAGATACTTCCGCAGGCGCACCGGTACTGTGTCGTGCTTGTATTCTGCCACTACTTGCATGCCATCGCTAATATATACGAATGAGTTTCCGCCCGTGGTCTTGGTCACCCGACGTCCAATCACGTCGTAAGTAAAATCGTGGTTGGCCCCATTGTTGGCCCGCTTGAGCCGGTTGTCGAAGTCCCAAGTAAACGTGATCCCGCCGTGCGTCGGCGTCGTGAGTGTGTTTCCCTTAGCATCTAGTGTCAGCGAACCTGCATTGCTGCCTCCACTGATGGCGGTCAACTCGTGAGCAGCGCCATGGGTGCGAGTTTCATTGCCCAAGGCGCTGTCGTTAAATGCATTCCAGTTTCCAATGAGCGACAACGTCCAAGCCTGGTTCTTGTTGGTGTCGTCCCGGTTCCAGGCCGTCAGTCGATCTTCGTCGTCGTAGGTGGCCGGAGAAGACGTGTTAAATCCAAATCCGGCCATGGCGCCACTGATGGTCTCTTTGGTCTTGTTCTTGTTAGAATCGTAACCGTAGGTCACGTTGGCACCGGACAGCCCGGTCCGACTGATCGACGACGTCAGATTGTCGTTACGATGGGCGTGACTTGACACGACGCCGTTGGCGTAGGTCGAGGTATCCAGTCGCATCCCGTCATCGTAAGTGCGCGCATCGACGTCCAGCGATGTGGTGGCGCCGCCCGAGGGGATGTTAGTGTACTCGAGGGTTTCCAGTTGATCTCGTACAGTATAGCTCTCCTCGACGAAGGATCCGTCAGGATAAGTGAGCTTGGTCCGCCGATTGGCCGCGTCGTATTGAGCGGTCGTAGAATAGCTGTGGCCCATCACGCTGAGCTGTTCGCCGGCCTTCCGGCCCGCGTCATCGAAAGTGAATGTGACCGTATTGCTGTAACGGCCGCTAACACCTGTTAGCATCCGGCTGGCATCGTCATAAGTAAACGAATCGGTATCTGCGATGGTGCCACTGGGAGAATTGGCTAGCGTGCGATAATCCTTCGACGTGAGCCGACTGGCCAAGTCATAGTTGTGAGTCTTGGTGTCGCCGAGATGGTCAGTGCAGCGATACTTCCTGCCGGCCGCATCGTAGGTGCATTCGGTGATCCCATAATTAATCTGACCGACGGTTTGTCCTCCGACATGATCGGGCCAAGTGATTTGCGTGTTGAGGTTCCGCGCATCGAATACATAAGCCGTAACCTGATTCTGGCCGTCTTCCAAGCTAGTCAGGTTATTATTGTCGTCGTACCGCCACTGGGTAAGGCTGCTGACCCGGTCGGTGGAACTCTTCTTCCGATCCCGCGCGTCGTAAACAATGGTAGTATCATTGGTCTTGGCGTCAGTCAGCGTGATGACGTTATTGTTCTTGTCATACACTCTGGCCATGGTATCGTTCTGTGTATCCTCGCACGAGACGTCCCGGTTCCGTTCGTCATAGACGCAGTCGAGACCCGTGTTGTTGGGGTCGCGCACCGAAAGTCGGTTGCTGTTAGCATCATAGGTGCTGGCAGTGATCTTCGTGAGTGCATCCTCACTTTCGACCTCTCGGCCTGCACCATCGGTGCGCAATTTGACCGTGTGATTGATCGCGTCAACGGAGGCCGTCTCCAGGACGTCCCCCACGGTGATGCTCACGACGGCATCGTGTTTTGTTGTCTGCCACGTAATTGGCGTGTTAATCGTGCCACTGGTTTTGTACGACTCTTGGATACCAGTAAGCACTGTCCGCCCGACGCCATCGATGATGACCACCTGAATGTCTTCATCGGGATTGATCGTGACCACGGCCGAGAAGTTGGCATCCGTGTGGGGATCGATTCCATCGCTGGAGAGCTCGCTCAAAAGTCCCGTAATTTTGACGTTGTAGCTGCCCGAGCCATCGAGCTTATCCACGCTTACACCAGTAGAATCATCTAGCCCGTTGCCATCCGTAAGATCTTCGTCGTAGAGCCAACGGGTCGTGAGTCCCTGCTTGACCGTGCTGACCACCAGATCTGGATCGTTGGTCTCCGGCCCGCCGACAATCGGCACGGCGTTGGGATCGATCGCTCCGGTCCCACCATCGTTGTAAGCCGGCACGAGCCAGGCGGTTTTGGCGATGGGCCGATGCCGCGCGTCGTAACGAATCGTCGTCTCGTTGACCGTCTCCGTGTCCAGCAAGTTCGTGGCAGCGCCACAACAGTTGGGCGTGAAGTTGGTCACGTCCATGAGTGTGCCGGTATGGGCTACATCCCCCGAGAACGTGTAGAAGGTTACGTTGAGCGCCTGGGTTGCCCCGGTTCCCGTGTCGCTATCGACGTCCGTCGCTGGCTGAACCTTGGCAATCGGCCGCTTACAGCAGGTCTGCCAGAGGGTCGTCCAGGTATTGCTACGGAAGTCGGTATGGACGTTTTCCGTCCCGTCGTCGTTGTAGGTAAAGCTCTCCGTGGCATCCACGCCGCCACTGTCCCCGGCCGCCACGGTTCGGTCCTTTAGCATGTTCCGCCGCGTGTACGTCATGACCGTGTTGGCCTTGTTGTATCCTTCGCTGTCACCGGAATCAAAGAATCGCGGACTGCGGACTTCCAGCACGTTGCTCTGCACGTCATAGTCGGTTTCTGTTAAGGCCGCGATACCCGCCAGCGCTCCAAGATCAATTGTGGGTGTAAAATCTCCCGCCGAATAGCTTCCCAAGTCCGTGGCCGCCTCAACGCTCTTGATGTTCCGTCCTCGGCTGTCGAACTCAGTAGCATGCACCACGCCCCGCGGATCGATGGTGGCAAACATCTGGCCTGCGACATCGATCTCGCTGTCCGTAATGAGATACTCTTCATTGGGCGAAGGACTCGAAGGCGTTCCGGCCCGGGTCATGGCCAGCACGGTGGCATTGTCCGTCGGCGGGCTGGTCGGATTGGGAATGGTCGCCTGGACTGTTCGCACCAACTCGCTATCGCTGGCTCGATAAGCATGGAATTTCTTCCGTCCATACGGATCTTCGGTGGAGAAGAGCAGGTTCGTAAGATAAGTCGCCTTGCTGGAGAGGACCACGCCATCGCGGGCCGTGACCTTGGTCTCGATCACCCGCTGCATCCCGTCGTAGAGATACTCGGTCTTCTCGCCATTGACGTACTGTTCTTTGATCAGATCGGTCCCTTCCAAATACGTCATGTCCGTGACCGCGGCCACGGCCGGGATCCCGCCGGGGATCGAATAAGCCGTCAGAATGCTCCCTGTCGTACCCACGCTGTCGTGAGCCACGATCTTGCGCGTTACTCGCCCCTGATTGTCGTAGACGTAGGTCGTCACACTGCCGTTG
>JAIOPX010000449.1 GCA_021413705.1 Planctomycetota bacterium
CAGCGGCGCCAGGATCAGCAGCGAGCCGGTCGGGTTGGCCGCTTCCCCATCTTCGGCCGAGCCAGCAAACGGTGGCACAACCATCCCTTCGGAGGAGGCAAGCGCCTTATTCAACAGTCGGGCGTGACCTTCGTGCTCCGAACCGCAGGTCGGCAGGTCCGCCTGGCGGAGGTTGATCTGATATTCGAGTGCCAGTTGACCCTGGTCGTTGAGCACCCAGACCGCGCCTCCGACGGCCGCCATGGCCGACACCAGCCGGGTAAGCGCTTCACGGTAGAATTCGGAACGCTCAACGTCGGAGCGCGCCAAATCCGCCAGTTCCGCCACCAAGGTGCGGATCTGCAAATGGGTTTCCTGGACTTCCGATGGATCGACGCGCGTATGCGTGGTCATGCCCTAACCATCGGCACAATCGGCAAAGTTTCCCCAGACTAAATGGCGATGGTAGGGTGGGTGCTTGCACCCACCAGCGTTTTATTCGCTCAGATAGAATGGTAGTTTGCCTGCGTTTATCACCACTGAGTCCAATGGTGGGTGCAAGCACCCACCCTACCAGCAATGACAGCAATTGTTTGGCGTCGGGCATCGCTCGCAGCCCTCATCATCTACTGGCTTGTTCTGGTCGTGGCCACCCACGTCCCCAAGGTTCCAGAGATAAAACTGGAGCAAGGGGACAAACTGGTGCATAGCGCGGCCTATGCGGTGCTTGCCCTGCTGGCCGCCGTTTGCTGGTCAGCCTGGAGATCGCCGCTGAGGAAACTGGATTTCCTCTGGCTCTTCGCAGCCCTGGCAACTTACGCGGCCATCGACGAAATAACCCAGACTCCGTTTGGCCGGCAAGCCGACTTCCACGATTGGCTGGCCGACCTGGTGGGCATTGCCTGCGGCATCGCAGCGTATGTCGTCGTGTCGAGGCTTTCGCGCGGGCGCGTATAGTATCCATCACGCTTCGCGTGATGTCACGGGTTGCGGCATGGTCTCCGACCATGTCGCCGCCACGATCGAAGGTATCCCCATCACAGGAGAACAATACGGCGCAGTGCAGTAGGGAGACCTGCGGTCGGCTCAATGGCACGGTCGGGAGACCGTGCCATAACATGCGCGTATAGTATCCATCACGCTCCGCGTGATGTCGTGTCCAGAGACTTCTGCGCGATCAGCAAGTCCAG
>JAIOPX010000450.1 GCA_021413705.1 Planctomycetota bacterium
CCCTCCAGAATGCAACGCTGGGTTTTGCTCAGAACGATGGAACGTGCGCTCGGGCCTGCCATGACCACTCCTTCCGGTCATCCGTGACCGAAATCCTTATCGGCGATATCTGCCGCCATACTTCAGCCGCGATGTACTACCACTCGAAGCCAACGCCGGGAGGGTAACTGACCGGCGGGAGGAAGTCTAGAGGAAACCGGCGGGCCGACTTGTCTCGCCGGAGCGAGCGAAGGCGGATGAACAAGAACCGCATACCAAGGCCGGCCGCGACGCGGCGAGTTGGCACAACACAACGAAGCCGGTCGGTTCAGTCGCGGAGGTAAATGCGGCGGTCGTGCCGGGAAGCAGCGCAGTCCTTACCTGGGGAGATCCCGACTGATGAGGAAATTTGATTTTTGGCCGCGCGGATGGGGGCGGGGGTTTCCATGGTCGCATCGTAATGCGGCGCTGCGGTGATGGCGAGGGGACGTTGTGAGTAGGCGGTAGGCGGCAGGCAGAGCGGCGAATGCAGTTGTGTAGGGCCCGCTCGGCGAGCAAGACGCGGCGCTGCTTTGCACACACGCGTTCCCGCTCGCCGTGCGGACCGTTGGCGTGCCGGGCGCGTTGCGCGTGGAACCAGAACGGTCCGCAGACGAGCCGCAATGGCCCAGTGCGTCAGCGACGCGTCTCGTGGGCCACCTCGTACATCGCCAGCAGGTTCTCGGCCTTGCAGCTATTGTCGGCCTCCGTGGTCGAGCCCATGAGGAACCCCGGTGAGGCATCGCGGATCGCCTGGCGGCAGACTTCACGCACCTCGTCTGGCGTGCCGTTGGAAAGCAGTTGGCTCATGTCGATGCCGCCGGCAAGAAACAGCCGCGGATACTTCTGGCGGACCTCTTTCAGACTCATGCCGGCCACCGTCTCGATCGGATTGAGGCCGTCAATGCCCGTGCTTACCAGGTCGTCCATCGCGTCCATCAGGTCGCCATCGGAGTGAAACAGGCACTTGAAGCCGTGTTCATGCCAGGCATCGTTCAGCCGCTTGAGCCGCGGGTAGAACTCCCTGCGGAGGTACTCGGGCGAGTGCATCAGCCGGTTCTTGCAGGCGATGTCGCCGTAAGTCAGCACGGCCGGTGACAGGGAAAGGTCGGCAATGGCGTGACAGGCGGCGATGCTCAGCGTGGTGGTCGCTTCGAGCGCTTCGCCGATCAGGCCGGGAAACTCGACGTCCACGTAAGAGAACAGCTCAAAGCCCAACATCTCGCGGATCGAATCCAGCCCGGTCCCCTGCACGGCCAGCAGATGGATCGTGTCGCCAAGCCGCGCCTGCATCTCGAGGAATGAACGCTGCTGCTCCTGGCGGTACTGGCCCGGGTTGGCCTCGATCTTGCGCCGGTCATCGGTCCTATCGGCGATGTACTTCCTCAGGAACGCCGCCGCGCCGGCCTCGTCAGCGAAGGGACGCTGCTCGATCCACCAAGTCTTCTCCCATGCGGATACGCGCCGGACGAACCCCTGTTCGTCCGTTACGACCGAATCGGCCAGCGGACCGAAGCCCGACGAGCGGGTCATGTCCAGGAACCTGGCGATCGCCTTTCCCGTGATCCTGTCCACAGTCTGGCGCGTCGGCGGATCATCCTTCAGCGGCGGCAGTTTCTCGCCGCTGAACAGCTCGATGGCCGCGTCACACAGCAGCAGGTCATACAGCGGGATTCGATCGGTCTCCTGCAAATTCATCGCCCGCTCGACCCGCTCGCGTTTGGTCATTGTCGCAGCCATCATGCTCCCGTGCTGAGAAACCGCATGCTCAGCCGACATCCCGACTTTGCGCAGGCACCGGCCGGCTTCCTATCGATACCCTATTCTATTAGCAGCCGGCCTGCTAGCATTTGGCTAGCCGAAAGGCGGGAGACGATTCGCGATGAGACAAGCCTCCTGGCTACTGGTTCTGGTTCTGTCCACCGCTCTGCCGCAGGCCCTGGCGCAGGCCCGTTGGCAACGATCGGGTCGGTGCTCGAACTCGGCCACATCCTCCCACTGGAGCACGAAGTTCTTGAACCCCTTCTCCCGCACGATCTGCTCCTTGACGTTGGCAGGCTTGGCCCGCTGTTCGGTCTGGACCTCGTACTTGGCCGGGCGTTCCAGGCGTCGCCACGCCGTCTCGGCCACGGCTTCCGCCTTGCGTTCCAGAGCTTTGACCGCATCGGCCCCGAAGACGAAGGTGATGTCCCCGGCCTGGTCCCAGCCGTCCAGCTTCCAGGTCTGCTCGAAGTCGGTATCCCCACGGAGCAGGACCTTGCGGAATCCCGCCCGGCGGCAGAGGGTGATGGCCTTGTCCAAATACTCATCCGCGTGCTCGTGGCTGGGACGGTTGCCCGAACGATTGACCAAGTACAACGGCTCCTTGGTCTTGGCCATCGAGATCAGAAGCGGATGATAGCCCCACTGGCCGTCGTAGCTGATGTTCATCCCCTGTTTGCATTCGCCGGTCGTGGGGGCAAGGGTGCCATCGGCCTCGAGGATGGCCTGCCGGAAGAACGAAGAGTCCTGCTGCTTCCAGACGTTCAGGCGAACCTCGTTGATCGTCTCCATGAGTTGGAGGATCTGCGCGTCTGTTTCAAAACGGCGGCAGAAATCGCCGGCCGTGGTGGGGTCGGGGATGCGACCGGCCCCAGGGCGTCGAGGTAGACCTCGTCGTTGCGGAGGCGTTCGATGTCCTCCAGGCAGGTTCCCCCGGCCAGGATGTTGTAGGCGATGCTCAGGGCGTGATCCGATTCGTGATAGGGCTTGTGAACCTTGAGCACATGGACATGGCGGTCGATGGCCTCGATCAGTCCGGTCTGGCGGGCCAGCAGGTGAATGGCCCCGATGCCGCCGCAGGCCAGGCCGCGGTCCCGGTCGGACAGCTCGTAGCGGATGTTCCGGGCCGCCAGCATGGGCGTTTTGCGGGGCCGGTCCATGCGGCGGGCGAGTTTCCGGACGATTCGATGCTTGCGTCGGGCGAGCTTTTGGGGTGTAGTATTCTTCACTCGAAATGACTCCTGTTGTCTGATAGTGATGCAATACATCAGACACGTTCCCACGTGGAACGACAGGCATTTCGAGTGTTTTTATTTGACGACCCGCGGAGCCCCTTGTGCGCTACGCTGGTTTAGGGACTAGTTCCGAGCAGAGGAGACGCGGGCCGCATAAGCCCAACCGATTCCCAAGGCAAACACGACCCCGGAAACGGCTAGCGCCAAATACGGCGGCCCACCCGCCAGCCCGAAGATCGCCAACGCGATGCCGAGAGTCATCGCAAACATGGACAAGACACGGTAACGCCTTGAGTTAGCATCGCGAGGATCATGCATCTGTTTTCTCCTGTATCACCGAACGTTTGTATCACTCTCCGCGGCTTTTGCTGGAGAATCCAACTCGTGAGCACGACGATACGCCTCTGAAATGGCGCCTGTCAACCAATAATGGTGATCGAATTCGGCAATCCATGGAAATTTGTCGACGCCGATTTGAAAGTGATCTTCTTCGGCCGGTTTGAAAGTGCCGTCTTCTTCGTTTCCCCTAGATCCAAAATGGATCATTTTCTTTCTTCTTTGCAGGGGCAGTCTGCCGCGTGGTCAATGATGAAATTTGATTTGCCGGTGGTCATGGGTTAGGAATGTGGGGGTGAGGGGTTGCGGCGCATTGCCAAAGGTGACTCACAACTGCTGTCCTACGGCAGCCCGTATGGCCTGTACGATGTGCTGGAACTGCTCGATCAACAGGGCGACGTGGAGGCCATTTTCGCGTTGGTCCGCCAGCGCTGGGGCGACATGGTGCGGGCGGGCGACAAAACAGTCTGGGAATCATTTCCTGAATTTGGCCATGGCGACTGGCCCGTGCGCAGCCGGTGTCATCCGTTTGCGGCCTACGTGGTGAAGTATTTCGTGAAGTATCTCATGGGCATCGAATTGCGGCGGCCGGGCTACGCGACGCTGGCCGTGAAGCCGCAGCCGCCAAAGAGGGTCACCTCTTGCCAAGGGGCCGTACCGACGCCACGCGGACTGCTGCGTGTGGCCTGGCAACAGAAAGGCCGGAGCAGGAATGTGCAGATGGAATGTCCACCGGGTCTGAAACGAAAATGACTGGTCAGCATTCATCCGATAGATTTCAGGTGTCTGGACAAGTGCGGATTGACTTCAGCACGTCGTCTCTTCAGGATGTGATTTGGAAGAAACAGGGAATGTACCAAGAGGATAATTGGAAATATGAACCATACATATTGGCCTGAAGCACGTGGGTGTGTCGTTTACGATAAGTCGCTGGGAGTTCTCAGCGATTGTCATTCGCCAGTCGCCGTTGGCGCGTGGGATACGGATCAGATTGGAATCACGCAGTTTTTCCTGAAAGCATGCTCCGTCGGCACGGCCGCACCGCTTCTCCGGCCGCTGGCCCGCCTCTTTCTGGATATTGGACATGGATGGGAACCGGTGTCGGTCACGGATCGGAGCTCGTGGCCCGGAGGATGGGAAGAAGTCGGCACGATCCGGGGTCTGCAGGTTTGCCAGCAGGTGTGGTTCGCCGCGAATGATGAACTCATCGTGGAATGGGCGATCGATGTGCCCAAGGATGTAACACTGCGCGTGGCTGTCCAAGGCGGCAGCAGCCCTTGCCAGGCAATGATCAGCGGCGAGCGCAATGATCAGGGATGGGCCCTGCGGTTTGTTTCTCCCCACAAGGATTTCTCCGGAAAGACCGATGTTGTCATCGACCTTTGTGCCACACCCAGTTGGCCGGTCGCCTCCGTCGGGTTTACCGGGGAGGCCGCCATTCCCAGCCTGCCGCTCGGTGACCGGACACTGCAGGCAACACTGCCAGGCGGGAAGCACGGCGCATACTGGTGCGAGTTCGCCCCGATCTCGGGACGCGACGCGAAACTCCGGATGTCCTGGAAGTGGCAGTTCAATGACCAATCAACCGAGTCTGCTGTTTCCAAACGGGAGCATATGAGCGATGCTCTCGTCTCGTGGCAGGAGACCTTCGCCAGCTTGCCCGAGTGCGAACCCTCTACGGATTTCTGGCGGCGCAAGTATTGGCAGGCCATGACAGACATCCTCACGTGCAGCGTGAAAGTCCCCGCCGGTTACGGCAACTTCGAAGACCTTATGGCAGTCACTGCCGCTCCGGTGCAATCGCTCTCCACCGCCTATTTCTGGGATTCCATGGTCGTCGTCCCGGCTCTTGGGTTGATCGATCCCAACTGGTCGGTCGAGATCATCGAAAATTTCACCCGGAAAATGGAACACTCGGACCTCGCTACGCCCTACATGAATGCGTTCCCCCAGATGCGTAAGGGGATGAGATGGATGGGTTCGCAGGCGCCCATAGCATCGTGGGCGCTGGCCAAGCTGGAGCAATGTGGAAAGGCTGATGTCCCATTCGACAAAGTCTATTCATCGCTGCGTCTGCTTAATGAACGGTGGTTTGCCTGTGCTGATCACGACAGGGACGGCATGCCGGAATGGCGCGCTACGGGAGCCGTGGCAGATGACTCCCCGCTGTACGATCAATATCGCAATCACGACAAAGCTACCTGTTTCTACCTGCTCCCGCACAAGAGTGTGAGTTTGAGCTCCTACCTGCTTATGGATATGCGATGTCTGCGCAAGATGGCTGAGGCGTTGGGGAAACACGAGGATGTCCTGCATTGGGATACCCGCATTGACGAGTTTGAGGCTCTCATGTTGGAGCACCTGTGGCATCCTGATGAGGCGATCTTCTACGATCGCGACACCACGACTGGACAGCCGACCAAAGTGAAAACGTTCTTCAACTTGCTGCCGCTATGGGCAGGCATCAGGCTTCCTGAAAAGGATATCAAGGCCGCAATCGAGCGCCATCTATTGAACCCGGACGAGATGTGGGGGCCGATTCCTTTCCCCAGTGTTGCCTATAACGAAACTACATATGATCCGAACGGGTATTGGCGCGGACGCACATGGCCACACGTTTACCTGTGGAATACAGAGATACTTGCACGTTACGGATATATCGATGAAACCAATGAGGCAAAGCGTCGATTCCTGGCGATGGTGGCTGACGGGCAGCAGATATGTGAATGCTACGCATCGGATCTGAATCATCGGGAGACTAACGGCTTACCACACTACACGTTCGGTACGGGAGCGCTCGTTCAATTCCTCTTGAACTGGCATCTTCTGCCAATATAGGAGCCGAAGAACAGGGAGATACCCCCGCCCTTGTTGGCGCCCATGCCGAGCCCTCCCGGGAAAAGCAATTTTGTGTCAGAACAACGCAACAAGAATGAAATACTATGAAAATGGGAAACCACATCGAAGCCTTGACGCGGATGGCACTTCCGCTGGTTGGATTGATCGAGCCGATGATAGGCGATTTGATTTGCCGGTGGTCATGGGTTAGGACTGTGGGGGTGAGGGGTTGCGGCGGCGCGGTTTCGCGACGTCCGCAGAAAGGTCTTGTTAGCACCGTCCTGCTTCATCTGTCCTTCGTCGAATGCGGCTGTTTGCGAACCTTCTTCGCCTGCCGGACAGCGGCAAGCGCGCAAACGAGTCCGCGTCCTACAGCCTCTCTATCGTCCCCAAGATGAACGGCTGTCCTGCATATGATGTCCTTCACCTCAGACGGATTCAGTTCAGGATTCGCAGAAAACATCAGAGCCGCTGTGCCGGCGACTTGCGGACCTGTGAAAGAATTGCCGATCGGCCCGATGACCAGGGCCAGTTCGTCGGAAAAGGCCTGTAGATTGCGCCTGACCCACCAGATTTTCTTCGGGCCCCATGGCAGCTTCTCTATCGAGTTCGCCCACATGGGGAACCCGCTTACAAACGCGCAGACATCCGGCTTGCGCAACGGGCATCGGCGGGCGTGGTCGCGATAGAACTTCACATCGTCCCACGTGCACGGGCCATGAGCGCTGAAGAATGCGCGCTGCCGATTTCTCCAGATTCCGCCCACCGTCAGGACGCATGGAATGTCTTTGGGGCTGACGATCTGCTTTCCTTGTGGCATGTGCTCGTAAACCGAGGAAGCATCGGTTCTTTTCACCCACCCCTTCTTGTTTCCCGCGCCGCCAACAGCCAGGATTCCTGCGGCATCAAGGTGTTCGTGCGCCAGGCGGTACAACCCCCTCAGATTCCCTTGAATATCTTCCAAAGAATAACTCAGCGAAAGAATATCCGCGCCATTCTCCAGGGCGTACTCGAATGCGTCAAACCGCCCTTCGCCATAGCCCAACCACATCAGGTGGCTGCGCGGCGCCACCCCGGTGACAATTCCGCTTTGGGCATGAGGTCGCCCCGCGATAATCCCCGCGATAATGGCACCGTGGCGGTCGGCAGGATGGGTGGCGTTGAAAACACAAGGCGAGCCGCGCCTGAAATCATATCCGAAGAGATCGTCAACATAGCCGTTCCCGGTTTCGTCCCTGCCCGAGAGCGTCTGCCCCTTGTTCCGCCACAGGGCTGGTGTCAGAGCCGGGCAATCGACGGTGCCATTGTCGATGATCCCGACCACGACGCCTCGTCCGAGGACTCCTTCCTCACTCCACACGCGATCCGCCTTGATTGCCCTCAGATTCCAGGGAATCCAATCGTCCTCAACGTGGAAATCATCATCGGAATCATCATGCCAGTTGTCCAAGAATCGACGGAGAATCCTTGCTCCTTCCTCTGGATTCACTTGGGGAGGGGTGTGGCGGTGGTGAATGTTCTGGTCGCGGAGATTCTGCCAGTAGATGTGAGCCACGTCCTCGATGTCCGCCAGTTCGCGGCAGCCCGTCAGGGAGGCGTCGCAGGAAATGCCGTTCACGAGCCAGAAGCGTTTGACGTTCTTGAGATGCCCGGCCTTCACGAGACGATTGATCGTCGCTTTGGCGTCGTGCCATGTGCGCCGTGAGATGTCTGTCAGGTGCCCGACCACGTCCCGGCGCAGCTCCGAGCGCTGCCGATGCCGATTGGCCGCGATGAAGGCCGGATAGGCCTCCGCGTCCGGGAAGAACTGTTCCTTGAACCGCACGAAGACCGGAACCATGGCGTCCGCAGCGACATCAGCAGGGATGTCTCCCAACTTCACGGAACCATTTGAGCCCCCTGCAGCTACTGCCATCTTCTTCTCCTGTGCTAACGTCCGGGGTCATGGTGCCGAGCCTGCGAGGCTACCATGAACCCCGTTGTTCGGACTCATCTCGTCCGTGACAGGTATGCCCTCGGACACAATGACTTCCGTGACCGTAACGTTAAGGGCCTGCCGGATACTGCCGGTTAAGAATTGTTTGACGCATGCTGCCCGGGATGGGCGCTTTCCAAAGTCCGACTGATCTGCGGCCAAAAGTGTGATTCCAATGATAGGAAATTTGATTTGCCGGTGGTCATGGGTTAGGACTGTGGGGG
>JAIOPX010000097.1 GCA_021413705.1 Planctomycetota bacterium
TGATCGACCTGGGCATCCAGGTTGTGCAACAATGCATTGATCTTGCTGCGGGGGTTATCCGGCGGGATGATGATCAGCAGTCTTCGCATGGTCTATCCTCCGCAATGGCGGCACTGGATCAGATATGCAAAATGCTGCCTGTTGAAGCAAATCGGTTGTACGGTTTGGGGGGATGGGAAGGGAGGAGGGTTATGGGACGGATACCAGAGGTCAGAGGTCAGAGATCAGAGATCAGAGATCAGCAAGATGACTCTCTTTCTGACCTCTGACCTCTGACCTCTGACCTCTGATTTCCCCTCACGCCTTTTTCGCCATCATCGCTGCCTTGCTGGGAACTCGCACGTTCCAAGCCAGCCGGCAGAGCTGCATCAGGCGGATCATCCACCAGCTTGGATCGACCTCCCACCAGCGCAGGCCATGGCGCGCGGAGGTGGGAAACGCGTGATGATTGTTGTGCCAGCCCTCGCCCATGCCCACGATGCCGAAAACCAGGTTGTTGGTGCTGTGATCGTCGCTGCGGAACGGCCGGCTGCCCCAGATGTGGCAGATCGAGTTGATGCTGAACGTCGCGTGATGGACGAAGAACATGCGGACCAGCCCGCCCCAGATGAATCCCAGGATCGCGCCCTGCCAACTCAGCGTGATCGCCCAGCCCAGGCCGGCCGGCAGCAGCAGTCCCAGCGCCACCCAGACGAAGAACAGCCGGTCGACCCAGAGGATCGCGCGGTCATCGAGCAGGTCGCGCACGGAGCGCATCAGGTTCGGGGCATCCGGCTTGAACAGCCAGCCCATGTGCGCGTGCCAGAGCCCTTTGAGCAGCCCGATCAAACCCTCGCCGTGCAGGTGGGGCGAATGCGGGTCGCCGTCGTGATCGGAGGTCTGGTGGTGCCGGCGGTGGATGGCCACCCACTTGACGACCGGCCCCTCGACCGCCATCGATCCGGTGATCGCCAGGATGATCCTCATGATCCGATTCGTCTGGAACGAGCGATGAGTGAAGTATCGGTGATAGCCGATGGTCACGCCGAAAATACTCACCAGGTACATGCCCACCATCAATCCCAGGTGAACCCAACTGAATCCCCAGCCCCACAGCAGGGCGATGGCAACGCCCAATCCCACGAACGGCGCAACCACGGCCACGAGATTGATCACCTTCACCCGCAATGGGACGGCCACGTACACCTCGCTGGCGAGTTTGACGGCGGCTTGATCTGGTTTTTGGGATGGTGAGCTCGGGGGGATGGTGGTCATGGGTGGGCCAACTTTCATCTGGACACCTATCGTAGGTGGGCGCGCACGCGGAGTCGCCAGAAAACTCGAAGTGCAACATCTCGCAAGCGGCCCAGGCCGTGGCGGGCAGCGGGTTCAACCGGCGGGATCAATTTGCCCACGCATCCTCACGAATTGACACGAATGATTCGTGCAGATTTGACGGCGGTCCTACTTCTTCGCCGCGGCGGGGGCGGCGGTCTTCTGGAAGCTGTAGGTCCCGCCGAACTTCTTGCTGAAGCGCTCGACCCGGCCGGCGGCGTCCACGAGCTTCTGCTTGCCCGTATAGAACGGGTGGCAGTTGGCGCAGATATCGACGTTGATCTTGGCCGATGTGCTACGGGTCACGAATGTGTTGCCACAGGCGCAGTGGACGGTGCAGTTCTGATACTTGGGATGAATTTTCGGTCTCACAGCAAACTCCTTGCGGGCGATCGTGTGTCCGGCCAGAAAAGGCCCGACGTCAGCCGCCCGAACGAAAGCGGGGCAATATAGCGAGGCAGCGGGTGGACGGCAAGAGAACGCGGAAAGCTCGCAAGAAATGAGAGGTAAAGCGGTCCAGACGCCAATGCAGACGACACACAGTAGCCGTTTGCATCTCTGCAAAGTTTTGCTATTGTGGCGCTAACATTTGCCAAACAGCACGGAGGCGACCACCGCCAAGCCAGGAGGCTCCGTGCTCTGCCCTTCCATCAAGCCCGCCGTCTACCGCACACGCCGGCCGCTCAAATCCCCCTTCCACAAACTCATCCGCGAACGCTTCGACGACTTTCGGGCCGCTTACGCCGAGCGCTATGCCCGCACCTTCGGCTACTGGCGGCCGGCCATCGGCCGGGCGGTTGCCGAGTTCCTGAAATGCGGCGATCTCCAGCACGGCTTTGCCCGCGTCCGCTGCCCGGATTGCCGGCACGAGTTCTTCGTCCCCTTCTCCTGCAAACAGCGCTGCATCTGCCCAAGCTGCCACCAGAAACGGACGCTCCTCTTCGGCCAGCACGTGGCCGAAGATGTCTGCAAGCCCGTCCCGCATCGGCAGTTCGTCTGGACGATCCCCAAGCGCCTGCGGATCTTCTTCCGCTTCCATCGCAACCTGCTTCATCGTCTGCCGAAGCTGGCATGGGAAACGATCACCGAAGTCTATGGCTCGCTGCTTGGTCTCGATGTCCGCCCCGGCGGCATCATCGCCATCCAGACCTTCGGCACCCTGATCCACTTCCATCCGCATCTGCACGCACTTGTAACCGATGGCGCGTTCGCGTCCGACGGCCGGTTTCTTCCCCTGCCCGCCAATCTCACCCACGAGCCATTCCTGCGTCTCTGGCAGCACAAGGTCTTCCGCCTGCTGCTTGACGAAGGCAGAATCGAACCATCCCTTGTGGCGCAGATCAGTTCCTGGCGTCACAGCGGCTTCAACGTGGACCGCAGCGTCCGCCTGGAAGCCAGCAACCGGAAGGGCATTGAGCACCTCGCCCAGTACATGGCCCGCAGCCCGTTCAGCCTCGCCCGTCTGCTGCGCATCACGCCGGATGGCAAGGTGATCTACCGGGCCGAGAAGGATCATTGCCAGAGCTTCCCCAAGCCAGCCTCCGAAGACCTCTTCGGCGGCATCAGCCGCAACTTCCAAGTCTTCGACCCCCTGGACTTCATTGCCGAAGTGACTCAGCACATCCCCAACAAGGGAGAGCATCTCATCCGCTACTACGGCGCGTATTCCAACAAGGCCCGCAAAGGTTGCGGCCGCGCCGCGCCCGTCCTGGCGGGCGAGGCTCCAGCCGAGCCGTCCCCTGTCCCCCCGGGAGAGGGCAGCGTCCCGACCTGTCGGGACGCGGGTGAGGGTGCGCCCGAAGTCGATACGCTCCACCGCGCCCGCCGCCGCTGGGCCATGCTCATCCAGCGCAACTACGAGGCCGACCCGCTGCTTTGCCCCAAGTGCGGCGGCACGATGAAGGTCATCTCTTTCATCGAGGCCCGGCAGGCGGAGGTGCTGGAGAAGATTCTGCGTCATTGCGGCCTCTGGGCCGACCCGCCCCCGCGCGCTCCACCGCCCTGTAGCCCGGGTCTCCTGACCGGGGCCGCCGACCCGGACTCGCGACGGACCATCGAACCCGACTTGGACTTCGAAGACTTCGAAGAACATCGCCATCGGGAGCGAGCCATCGAGTCCTGAATTGCTGATTTGTGTTGTTTCTTACTTGCCGCGTGGCGAGTCCGGGGGTAAGTTGTCTTCAGCGTGTGGCCTGGGCTTCGCGGCAGTGGGTTCGGTCGCGGCTGGGCCACTTCAATTCCGTGTTTTTCTCTTTGGAACCGCCCGCACCCCTCAAAAGTTGGAGTGACCACATGAACCGGATGATTGAACCAGCGGCTTTTGGCAACATGACGCACCTTGGCGGCCGTTTTTCCGCCCCCTCCCCCCAAACCCCCCGCCCCCAGCCGCGCGGCTCAAAATCAAATTTCCTATCATTCTGACGTACCGCCGCGCGCAGAGCCGCCAACTCGCCGAAGCCGTACTAACTCCTGACACCGTAGACAAAGCCATGGCCCGGCGAGTTGAATCATGTCCCGTCTTTCGTCTCGGCTTTGCACCCATGCGGCTTGCGGGATAGACTGCGATGCATCGGCCATGACCGCAGCAGAATTCCGAGAACTAATCGCCGGCTCTAACGACGAAGCACTGCTCGGCCCGTGCCTGCATGACGACCGTGTACCGTATGTCTTCGATCCCAAGCCAGTTGCTTGGATAGATTTTCGCAGCGAGGTAAGCCAGTCCCTCGCAATCGACATAGCAGACATCGTGATTGTCGGCAGTGGTCGGCTTGGAGTTAGCTTGAAACCGGGCAATAATCTTCGGGCGTTCTCAGAGCGATCGGATATCGACGTCGTTATCGTGAACGCCGCCCTGTTCGATCAGCTCTGGTACGATCTGTTATCGGCAGCGTACCCACGGGGTTCGTCTGCTGCTCGTCTCAGTGGGTGGCTTCGCGCGCGACAGGCCGAACTGTATACCGGATGGTTGAGTCCGCTCGCTGTGAGAATAGACCCATCAATTCACGGTCAGCGAGCGAAGCCGCTCTTGGAGTTTAACGTCCGCTGGTTCAACACTTTTAAGTCCGCATCAAAGCATCCTCCCCGCCGTCACCAAGACGTAAAAGCTCGGCTGTATCGGACGTGGAGGCACGCGGACCTGTACCATCTACATAGCATCACCGAGCTTCGACGGACATTGCACTCGTAAAGGAGCGGCGCGATGAAGCACGCCTCAAGACCGCAATCGATTTCATGGTTCCAGGAGCAGTACAAAGCTGGCCGGTTGGAGCTCCGACCGCCTTTTCAACGTAAGCCCGTGTGGCTGGAGAAGCAAAGGTGCTCGCTGATTGAGTCCATTCTGATGGAAGTCCCGATACCGGAAGTCTACGTTCAAGTGACTCAGGCTGACGACGGTACAGAGGAATTCGGCGTAGTGGACGGCCAACAGCGTCTGAGAACGATACTTCAGTTTGTTGGTTTGGAGAGAGAAACAGATCAAGAGCAAGGCCAGGACAATAATAACTTTCGGCTTGAGGAGCTACCCGCCACATCGCCGCACAAGGACAAGTCCTTCACTGACGTGACCGGCGACGCTCGAAAGCGATTCTTTCAGTACGAAATATGCGTCCGTTTTCTATACACGGAAAACATCACGGAGATCGAGGACGTGTTCAAGCGACTGAACAAGTTTGCGATGCCGCTCAAAGCGCAGGAACTGCGCAATGCCACATACCACGGGGCCTTTGCCAAGTTGTCCGAGAAGCTAGCCGACGACGAGTATTGGGCGGTAAATCGCATCGTCAGTCCGGCTGCCATTCGTCGAATGGCCGACATTGAGATGATGAGTGATTTGTTGATCGGACTTCTCCACGGGCCGCAAGGCGGATCTGCGAAGATCATCGACGAGTATTACGGACAATACGAAGTTTTTGACGACGACTTTCCGGACCAAGTTCGCATCACTCGGCTCTTTGAGAAAGCTCGCCAAACGATCGAATCGCTTTTCCCGATGATCTCTGACACGCGATGGGGCAATCGCGCCGACTTTTACAGCTTGTTTGTTGCGTTCGGTAACTTGCTGGAGAAACACGAATTGCTGAAGAAGTCTGAGAAAGCATTACGTGACAAACTGGGGGAGTTCGCTGACCAAGTGGATAAGCGTCTCCAGGATCCGACAGCCAAGACAAGTGCCGCTGCCAAGGAATACGCTAGGGCGATCGAGAAAGGTTCAAACGACAAGGCCCGCCGTGCAGACCGGCACGAACAGCTGGTGAAACTTATCACACCGTTCCTCTCGGAGAAAAAATGAGGAAGGTGTATCGTAACGCACGGTATGCCATCTACCACGCTGACTCCTTGGTGTGGCTCAAGAAACAGCGCGCGCAGTCATTTCATGCCGTGGTTACGGATCCCCCTTTTGGCATGCGGGAGTATTCAGCCGACGAGTTGCGAAAGCGACGTAACGGACAAGGTGGGGTGTGGAGACTTCCGCATGCGTTCGACGGCGCCAATCGTCAGCCGATGCCAAGATTCACGACTCTAACTGACCATGATCGGATGGAAGTGCTGGCATTCCATCTTAGGGCGGCGCCAGAGTTGTTTCGGGTGCTAGTACCCGGAGCCCATGTGATTCTAGCAACACAGTGCATGGTGGCGCATCTGGTCGCCCAAGCATTTGCTATGGCTGGATTCGAGGTTCGGGGCCAAATCGTACGAGTTGTAAAGACCCTTCGGGGCGGTGACAGGCCGAAGTTCGGACATGAGGTTTACCCCGAGGTGTCCGTTATTCCACGAGCTTGTTTCGAACCTTGGCTATTGTTCCGAAAGCCTTGTGAGGGGCGAGTTGTCGCCAACCTCAGGACGGAAACGGGGACGTAAGTAGTTTTCGCCTTTTTCGCCCGCACGGGCGAGAAAAAGGGGGCGCGATTCTCTTCGCTGATAGGGCCCCTCGCACACGATTTCCCGCCGAGCAAACGAATCCCGCTGACGGCCGGGGTCGGCCGTCCTACTCTGGCCCCTCCCTCTGCGGCCCTGCCTCTGGGCGTGAGACCTCTGACCTCTGACCTCTGACCGCTGACCACTGACTTCTGACTTCTGACCTCTGACTTCTCCGTTCTTCCCATCCGTGCCATGCTATCCGTGGTCCCATCCTCTTCGCCGGGCGCGTAAAAGCGGACGCGATTCTTTTTCGGGGACCGGATCGGGGGACGCTCATGTCTCCCTGTCTCCCCCTC
>JAIOPX010000010.1 GCA_021413705.1 Planctomycetota bacterium
AACTACGGCTGGAGCCTATTCGAAGGGAGTCATCCGTTCTATCCGACGCGCAAGCAGGGGCCGACTCCCATCTCGCCCCCGACCGTGGAACATCATCACTCGGAAGCCCGATCGCTGACCGGCGGCTTGGTGTACTACGGCGCGCAGCGGCCCGAGCTGCGCGGCGCGTACATCTATGGCGATCATTCGACCGGCAAGATGTGGGGAGTGCGCCACAAGGCTGGCAAAGTGACTTGGCACAAGGAACTGGTGGACACGCCGTTTAATATCACTGGCTTTGGCATCGACGCTGACGGCGAACTGCTGATCCTCGATCACGCGGCCGAAGGAGGTTTTTATACGCTGGAGCCGACGCCGGCCGATTCCGCGCGGCCGAACTTTCCCACGCGGCTCAGTGACAGCGGCCTGTTTCAATCGGTCCGTGGGCATGTTATGCAGCCGGGCGTGATTCCTTACAGTGTCAACGCGCAGCTCTGGTCGGACGGAGCTTATAAGGAGCGCTACATCGCCTTGCCGGGAGAGGATCCTCGGATTTCGATCACTTCCACAGGCGGCTGGAATTTTCCCGACGGCGCCGTGCTGGTCAAGTCGTTCGCTTTGGAGATGGAAGCAGGAAAGCCGGAGAGCCGCCGTTGGATCGAAACGCGATTCTTCACGAAGCAACAGAAGGAATGGATTGGCTACAGCTACCTCTGGAACGACGAGCAGACCGACGCCACGCTGGTGGCCGGCGGCGGCCTGGACCGAGATTATCCCATTCGTGTCCCCCGCTCGGCTGCGCACCCCGACGGCGTGCGCAAACAATCCTGGCACTATCCCAGCCGCACCGAGTGCATGGTCTGCCACAGCCGGGCGGCCAATTTCGTGCTGGGCTTGAGCACGCTGCAAATGAATCGGAACCATAACTATGGCGCTGTTTGCGACAATCAACTGCGCACGCTGGAGCACCTGGGCTTGTTTCAGACCGATGTGGCCAACGTGGCCAAGGATGCTGCCCGTGAAGAAGGGGCAGCTCAGGGACTGAAAGGTAAAGAGCTGGATAAGTATGTCGCCGGGCGGACTGAGTCTGAAGGTCAACGCGCCGCTGCCAAATCAACGCAACTGGCCCTGGCCCCGGAGAAGATGCCGCGATTGGTGGACCCCTACGACAAATCTGCAGATCTGGCCACCCGAGCGCGCTCCTACTTGCACAGCAACTGCGCTCATTGCCACGTCGAAGCAGGTGGGGGCAATGCCCAGTTCAATATCGACTTCGCCACGTTGCTGTCGAAGACGAAGCTGGTGGACGTTGCGCCGCTGCACGGTTCACTCGATGTGAAAGATCCCAAGCTGATTGCACCCGGGGCGCCGGCGCGGAGCGTGCTGCTGACGCGAGTCGGCCAGCGCGGCAAGGGCCAGATGCCGCCGCTGGCGACGTCGCTCGTCGATCGCGAAGCGGTGGAGATGCTGCGGGAGTGGATCAAGCAGATGAAGCCGGAGTAGGTCCGCTCTGCCGGAGCGGACCTTTTTATGGCGGGCTATGCTACGAAAGATTCTGGACCGGAAAGCCAGGATTGGGACGATTTGCCAACATGACGCGTTAGCAAAAGGTCCAGTCCGGCAGACTGGACCTACTAACCACAATCGATTGAAATGAACACCTTCTTACCCCACCCAAAAGGACGGTTCGCCAGATGGGGCCTGAACTCCTTGGCGGTCCTCATCGCTATTGGCGTAATCACAGGGTTGCTTCTCCCCGCCCTGCAGCCCAACGAATCACAATCTTCGACCGGCTACTATTGCAGTCGCTGCGGACTCAAGAAGTTCACTCAAGAGAACCATCGCCTGGATGGTCCGAGGACATTGCTCAGTTCGAAAACGGAGACGACCCCTTCACCGCTGTCGGCGTGGTACGGCGAACGATATACAGATTCCTGCGAACACGATTGGCAGCGCCTTTCCGTCAGTTCACGAGGTTACTTGCGAATTGGCTCGTTCAAGATGCGAGCGGGAGCAGCCGAGGTGGGATGTTATTCAACGCCTCAATTGCTGTCCTTGAGCCTCGATGACCGGGCAATGCTGAATGACTTGCACAAGAAGGATTCTGTGGCATGCCAGGATTACATCAAGACTCAATTGCAACGGCGGCAGGACAAGCCAACACCTTAGCGGAGTAGGTCCGCTCTGCCGGGGCGGACCTTATTATGGCGGACTATGCTACGAAAGATTCTGGACCGGAAAGTCAGGACTGAGCCGCTATGCCATCATGATGCGTCAGCAAAAGGTCCAGTCCGGCAGACTGGACCTACTTCAGCTACTTTGGCTGGCAATACGACAGCGCCAACAGCGCGAACGACGTGGCCAGGTTCGGGTCGTTTTCCATCCACTGGCGATTGCTGTTGACCCAGGAGCCGTCGGGTTTCTGCCGGCTGGCCAACTCGGCGGTCAGCTCCTTGCGCCAGTCGTGCTTCACGCCTTTGTCGTCTTCGAATTGATCGACTTCCATCGCACTGAGGGATTTGCCGAACGTATGGTAGTAGTAATAGAGCCCGGCATCACCCATGCCAGGGTTATTCTTAAGATCGTAGTGTTTCTGAATCCAGGCGACCGCCGCCTTGACGCGGGGATCGTCTTTCTTCACGCCGGCGTAGAGCAGGCTCTTCAGGCCCGAATAGGTCATGGCGCCGTAGCTGCGCAGGCCGCCTTGTGGTCCACCCTTGTCCCCTTTTTGCTCGACAGTCAAAGCATAGTAGAACCCGCCGTCGTTGACCTTGGAGGCCAGAGGCGTGGTGTTGTGAACCGATTCCAGGTTCTGGCAGCGCGAGACGAAGACTTGGGCTCGCTTCAGCGCTTCGTCGTCGGCACCTGCGCCGGCGGCCTTCAGTGCGTCGATCATGAAGCTCGTGTTCGACAGGTCGGGACGGGAATTGGGTTTGTAACCCGCGCCGCCGTAGTTGAAGTCCGACTCATCCTTGCCGTTGCGCTGGTCCCACTGCACGCCGCGCACATAGCCATCGGCCTTCTTGATGAGCTTGTCGTACTGGCCGTTCTTGTTGGCTTCCTGAAAGCACAACACCGCCACGCAGGTTTCGTAACTGGCCACGGGGCTGCCGGGTTGATAAATGCCGCCATCGGGTTGAACCGATTTTTCCAGGTAGGCTAGACCCTTGGCGACCACAGGATCGGAAACCGGCCGACCATTGCGCAACAGCGCGAACATCGCCAGCGCCGTGGGGCCTACGCCGATTCTCGGACTGATCGATCCGTCTTCCCCCTGAGCCGTGCTGAGATAGTGAATCCCCTTGTTCGTCACTTCGCGCAGATCAGGATCGGCCGCGGCGACAGGTCGCGAAGCAAGGAAAACTCCTGTCGCACACAAGGCGACGGCAAGCGTGTGGATGCGATAGGTCTTGAGCATGGTCAAAGCTCCCGATGGGCAGGCGATGTGTTGTGTCGAACGCTGAAGGATATCATACGGCAAACGGCGTACCGGGGCCAATTACCGGAAACGGGCCTCAGAACAGACACTCTCGACTGCGCAAGCCGCTGGCAAACTACCATGCCCATCCTACGGGGCGGCGCTTTTTTCGACGGCCATGTCGATGAGATCGACACCCAGCATCTGCCGGAGAGACTTCAAGCCTCGACAACTCAAGCCGTCAATCGCGTGCGGAATCTACCCCTCCGACGTTGGCAGCGCGTCTTCGCGCGCCGCTTTTACCTTTTTGCGGCGGGGGGCTCGATCGGTTCGCTTGGGCTCCCCATCACGGCTTTCGCTCCGAAACCGAGCGTGCAAAGAATCCCAGTCGATGGTTAACCGGCCGCCGACCGATTCATGCTGCTTTGCCCAGCTCATCAGCAGATCGATGCAGGCGTGGTCGATGTATTCAAGATGCTCGAAATCGACGTGCAACGAGGCTTGCTGGGGAACCCGCTGCAGTTCGTCGGCCAGCTTGGGCAATCGCAGGAAGGTAGCCGATCCATGCAGCCTCAACACAGCCTGTCGGCCGCCATGCGAAATTTGCAAGTCGGCATGCAGATGCGAAACGCTATAGAGCAGCTTGGCCGCGGCCAGCGCGATGCCCACCAGCACGCCGGTCAGCAGGTCGGCGGCGACAATGACCACCAGAGTCACGGTGTAGATGGCCACTTCGCTCTTGCCGTAACTCCACAATTGTTTGATGGCCTTGATATTGACCAGCTTGACGCCCGTGTAGACCAGAATGGCACCTAGGCAGGAGCGGGGAATGTAGCCCATCACTTGCGGCAGCCCTACGACAAACAGCAATAGCCAGCCGCCGTGCATGATCGTCGAGAGCCGAGTCTTCCCCCCGGCCAGAACATTGGCCGAGCTGCGGACAATGACACCGGTCATGGGGAGCGCGCCGAGGCCGCCGCAGACGATATTGCCCACGCCTTGCGCCATCAACTCGCGATCGTATTGGGCGCGCGGGCCGTTGTGCATTTGATCCAGCGCGGTGGTGCAGAGCAGCGTCTCGGCGCTGGCCACGGCGGCCAGCACGAAGCCGGCCGTCAAAATGGCCGGCGTCGAGAGCAGTTGCCAGAACGTGGCGGTCGAAGGAAACGTGACCTCGTCGAGCAGGTTTTCCGGCACATTGATCTTCAACACGCCGACACCAGAAATAGCGGCGAACAGGCTGGCGACGATCACGGCGACCAAGGGCGCCGGCACGACCGCCAGCCGCTTGGGGGCCAGCTTCTGCCAAGCCATGAGCGTGACAATCGTGATCACGCCGGTCAGCGCGGCCAGATGGTGCGACGTGCTCTCCGAGGGACTGAAGCCTTTGATGATGGCATGGGGCACGGTGAGCAGATTGTGGAGCCCGTTGCCGCCGGGGGAATCGTCGATCATCACATGAAACTGGCTGGCAAAGATCAGCACGCCGATGCCGGCCAACATGCCGCGCACGACGGCCGGCGAGACGGCGCGAAACCATTGCCCCAGCTTCAGTCCGCCGGCCAGAACTTGCAGGAAGCCGCAGATCAGAACGGCGACGCCCATGGCCGCCAGGGCATGTTGCAGAGCCTGTCCCTCCATGGCCGTGCGGGCCGTTTCCGTCAATGCTTCGAGCCCCCCCTGAGTCTTGATGTAGGCCGCTTTTTGCGAGTCGATCAGTTGATAGACAATGACAAACAGTCCGGCCGCGGGACCGCTGACTTGCAGCGGCGCACCCGAGAGAAACCCCACGATCAGGCCGCCGATGATGCCGGTAATGATGCCGCGGGCCGGATCGACACCCGAGGCGATGCCCACGCCCATGCAGAGGGGCAGGGCGACGAGGAACACCACGATCGACGAGAGCAGGTCGAACTTGAAGTGGGAGAAAATGCCATTGCCGGCAGCAGGCTTGTGCGAACCATTGCCGTGAGATTTGTTGGGGAAGTCCGCCATCGAATCAGTCCTTGGTCTGAGCTACTCACATGAGCAGGCCGTCGCGGAGACACACGTCTCTCGGCAAGATTCCCGGCGCAGCTCGTTACGCGACGCGCGCGGGGCGATTAGGTTTCGACGACGGCAGCTTCCGTCAACCGGGTGAACTGTCCGGCGCCGGCGTCGAACTCGAAGACTTCGCCGGTGTCGAACTTGTACACCCAGCCGCTGAGTTTCAACTCGTTGCGCCCCAGCGCTGCGGCCACGGAGGGATGCGTGCGGAGGTTTTCGAGCTGCACAAGCACGTTCTCTTCGACCGTGGCCGTCAGCCGGGCCTTGGCTTCGGTGATGTGCCCGTAGTTCTCCCGGATGATCCGCTTGGTGCTTTCCGCGTGGGAGAGCCAAGAGCGGATGGCGGGGAGCGACTGGGTGGAAGCGTCGTCGAGCAGCGCCTGCATGGCGCCGCAGTGAGAATGTCCGCAGATGATGATGTCAGCCACTTTAAGCACGGACACGGCGTACTCAATGGTGGCCGCTTCTCCCCCTTGGCTGGCGCCGTAGGGAGGAATCAAGTTGCCTGCGTTGCGCAACTCAAACAGTTCGCCCGGCTCCGTCTGCATCATGAGACTGGGACAGATGCGCGAATCGGAACAGGTGATGAACAGCGCCAGCGGCTTCTGCCCATCGGCCAATTCACGAAACATCTGCCGCTGCTCGCGGAAGACGGTTTTTTGAAACTGGTGGATGCCGGCTACAAGTTTCTGCATGATGATGCTCCAGTATGGCTGATGGAAGGCGATGTCTCAATTCCTCCCCAGGTCAGGCGATGGGTGCCGCAAACGGGGGGCAAATCGAGTGCCGAGGGGCCGGACCTGCGCATCGTGTCTGGGACGGGGCGATGCGGGCATCGCGCAGACCGTCGAAGATGCGCAAAAGTCGGGCAGTTTTTCGGCTAGGAACGTCCGGGGGAATGCCGCCTGGGCGGCAGGCTCGCGCGCAGCCCGATCAGCATCTCAGCGGGGCGAGCAACTCGTTCGACAGCCGGTGACCGCAAGGGTCGGGTGCTGGATTGCGCCTGGCAAGACAAGCCTGAGAAAGGCAACACCAGGAGCGGAAATAGGTGAAGCAAGCCGGTTGAGCTTCGCTACGGCGAGTCTGCGAAGGACACGCCAGAACCTCGCTGCACTTCTTCACTTCCTGCTGCAAGGTCTCGTCCGACTCGCTCCCAAACCACGCCGGCGCAGCCAGCAGCATGGCCAACACAAGAGCCAAGTGCGAGAGACCACGGCAACGGGAAAAAGCGAAGGAATGCTTCAAGCAGGAAAACTCCGTCGCCAAGAAAGGGTCCAACCCTCTACGGCTTGGCTGAGAAATAGACCAAAATGAATCGCCTACCTGACAGTTTATCTATACCGAGCGAACCCCCTCAAGTCAACCCAATTTATAACCCATGCCCGAGTCACTGGCGGCCTATTAACAGCATTTTTTTGGCCTGAATTTCAGGCTGATGGCGACTTTACCGCGATGCTACCAGCTCGCTGAATTGCCTGCTGGTCAGCGTGGACTTATGATCGAACCAGGCTGTCCTTTGCCTAGCCGTTACCGGAAACCCCTCCATGCGCTGGCCGTTACGCAACCAGATTCTGCTGCCGATGTTGGCGGTGGTGTTCGTCGTGCTGGCGGCATCGACGACGCTCAATGTCTATCTTTCGGTCGCCCGTACCCGGTCGCGGATCGAGAATCAGATTCGCACCGTGGCCGCCACCCTGTCCGCGGCCAGCTTTCCACCCAGCCCAACGGTGCTGGTTCAGATGCGTGCCCTTTCGGGAGCCGAGTTTGTCGTCACGGATCGCTTCGGGACGATGCTCTCCGCCAGCGATCCCAAACGACTCCCGGCCACGCCGCCGTCGCCAGAACATTCGAGCGAGCAATCGTTTCAACTCGTGCAGCCGGTCGAGATCGGATCGCAGCGCTATTTTCATTCTGTCGTAAGGCTGCCCAACGCCCCTGGGCCATATCGCAATGCCCGCTTGCACATCTACTACCCTGAGAGCAGTTATGAAGACGCCTGGCGGCAGGCGGCCTATCCGCCGCTGGCCGTGGGAGCCGCGGGTGGGGCGCTGGTGTTTCTGTTGGCGGCGCTCATCGCCGCTAGGGTGGGCGGACCCTTGGCCCGGCTCCGCGGTCAGGTGGACGGCATTGCCGATGGCGACTTCAGGCCGCTGCCGTTGCCGGCACGCAACGATGAGATCCGCGATCTGGCCAAGGCGGTCAACCGGATGGCCGAAATGCTCACGCTCTACGAAGAGAAAGTGCGCGCGGCGGAGCAGCTTCGCACGCTGGGACAACTCGGCGGCGGTATCGCTCATCAGTTGCGCAACTCCGTCACCGGCTGCCGGATGGCACTCGACCTGCATCGCCGCGAATGCACGGCGGGTGACTGCGAGAGCCTGGAGGTGGCCCTGCGGCAGTTGACCTTGATGGAAAAATACATCCGGCGATTCCTGGCCAGGGCACGGGGCGAACCGATTGTCGCCTCTCCGGTGGAATTGCAGGCTCTGCTGGAGCGGACGTTGCCGTTGTTGACCCCTTCCGCCCGGCACGTGGGTGTGGAGGTACAATTGACGATGCCCGACGAGCCTGTCATTGTGGAGGGGGACGATGAAGACCTGGAACAGTTGGTCGTCAACCTGGTGCTCAATGCGATTGACGCGGCGGCCCAGCGAGAGACGGGCGACTTAACCCCGGCGAGCGGGGGGCGTAAGCCCCCCGTTGACCTGGGCGACAATCCATCGCCACAGCGCCTGGTACGCGTACACCTCTCTGTGACGGACGACCAGCGGGCAATGCTTGAAGTGGCCGATACTGGTCGCGGCCCTGAACCGCGGGTGCAGGCCCGTATGTTCGATCCGCTGGTCACCGCCAAACCGGACGGCGCCGGGCTGGGTTTGTTCATCGCCCGGGACGTCGTCGAGCGCCACCGAGGAACGATCGCCTGGCGACGGCATGACAACATGACATCATTTGTGGTGGAGTTACCCAAAGCGGCGGCAACAAACCTGAGCGGATTGGCGCTAGCCACCGGTGTCCAACAGAACTGATACCGAGTACGACTAAGATACCGAGCGCGACCGGCGGCTAGCGCCGTGCCGCTCACAACCGGAGCAACACCGTGTCCAAATTGCTGGTCGTTGACGACGAACCGTCGATCTGTTGGGGAATCCAACGGCTCGGCGAAAGTCTGGGGCATCAGGTGCTGACCGCATCGACGGCCGAAGCGGGCATCGAGCTGGCTGCCACCGAGCGGCCCGACGTGGTGATCATGGACGTCCGGCTGCCCGGCATGGACGGCCTCTCGGCCATCGATCTGCTTCGCTTGCGCCTCGGTTCCGCGCCGATCATCGTCATCACAGCCTACGGCGATTTGCAGACGGCCGTCACTGCCGTGCAGAAGGGAGCGTTTGAATATCTCGTCAAGCCGTTCGACCTCGATCAGGTGGAGCAGGTGCTTGAGCGCGCGCTGACGCGCGAGACGGAGCCGGATCCCGAAACATCGACGGCCGAGTATGTGGAAGGGCTCGTCGGCCGGTCGCTGGGGATGCAGGAGGCGTTCAAGCGAATTGCTTTGGCGGCGGCATCCGAGGCCAACGTGTTGCTCTCCGGCGAGAGCGGCACCGGCAAGGAGTTGGCTGCCCGTGCGATTCACCGTTTCAGTACACGCGGGCAAGGACCATTCGTGGCGGTCAACGTCGCGTCGCTCAGCCCTTCGCTGGCCGAGAGTGAATTGTTCGGCCACGTCCGCGGCGCATTCACCGGCGCCGAGCAGGATCGCGAAGGATTGCTCGCCCAGGCCGACGGGGGGACGCTGTTTCTCGATGAAGTGGCCGACATTCCGCTGACCACGCAAGTGAAGCTGCTCCGCGCGATCGAGCATGGCGAAGTGGTGCCGGTGGGATCGAACCAGACTGTGCCGACGAACTTTCGCCTCGTGTCGGCCACGCATCAGAATCTGCTGCGGGCTGTTGACCAGGAGAAGTTCCGTCACGATCTGTACTTCCGACTCTGCACGTTCCGCATCGACATGCCACCGCTCCGCGAGCGACGGGACGACATCGTGCCGCTGGCCGAGCATTTTCTGGGGCTGCTCTCGCGGCGACCGGCTTTGGGAGGTGAGAAGTCCGAGGGGGCAGCGAGGCCGAGACTTTCCGCAGCCATCAAGGAAGAACTCACCCGTCGCGATTGGCACGGCAATGTCCGCGAGCTGCGCAACGCCGTCGAGCACGCGATCGTGCTGGCCCGCGGGAGCAACCTGATGCCGGAACATCTGCCCGCGCCGGTCGATGCGCCCCACAGCGACCTAGCGGCCGACGATCCGCAACGAATTGCAACGCTGGTCAGCGACTGGGCTGCAGCCAAACTGCAAAGCGAACCATCCACGGCCGAGTTGCACAACGAGCTGCTCAAGCTGGTCGAACCGCCGTTGTTGGAAGAAGCGCTCAAGCACAGCCACGGCCAATATGTAGCCGCCGCCCGCCGCCTGGGCCTGCACCGCACAACGGTCAAGAAAAAGCTCAGCCAGTACGGAATGGACAGCGAGGAAACTCTGGAGTGAAGTAGGTCCGCACTGCCGGTGCGGACCTTTTTGTGGCGCATTATGATACGAAAAGCTCTGGACTGTTCATCTTCGCAATCACGACAACTACACTGCAAGGTCCAGTCAGGCAGTAATGGGCTAGGGTTTTTTGGACAGGGTCGATTATCACGCCAAAAGCCTTGTTTTACAAGGGTTTCAGCAGTTTTTAAGGCTGCCCCAAATTGGGCGGAATGGGACAAGATCGGGCATACTTACTGCAAGGTTACTGCAAGGATGACCTACAATGAGTGACGCTGCGGTAGGGCAACGATCCAGTAAAAGCATGGTCAAACGGTTCATTTATTGCGGTGCTTTCGCCTTGCTTTATGGATTTGTCGCTGTGGTGGCCGCCCAATTGCTTTTCATAAGCGGGATTTGCCATCCATCTAATAAGATGTTTTACTGGATCGCCCTTCCATTCCTTTGGCCGGTGCGTTTTATAAGAGGGTTTTTCCACTCGGACGAGTTCATTGTCCCTTTCTTTCTTTGCTGGCTCGTGATGACCACAATTCTCACAGTCGTGGTCACTATTTGGAAAGGTGCCAAAGGCCCTCCGGTTCAGTCATAGGGTGGCCCCGAAAGTTCTGATAGCTGCAACTTTGCCTTTACCGGCAGACTGGACCTACTTCCGCATCAGGCAACCGTTCGGTGGAGTTCCAGACAGGTGGCCGGGACTGGAGGCTCTACTTGCCATGCGAGCGCCTGGTCGCAATTTCGGCCCGAATGCGAGTCCATTCCTGAGCGTTCAGTGGGATCGACTCACCGCTATCCAACCCTTCGATCAACATAGCCTCAAGTCGGTTTCGGTCGGCGCTGCACGAAGAAATGGAATCATCGCCATCATTGAGGTCATTTTGGTCCATGGTTTATTTCTCCACGCCCCTTTCCACGACCGCCGGTCGCGGTTTTATTCTTGGGGCGATAGCCCTTGCCCGGGGCGTTGCGAGACTGCTTTTGCTTTCCCTTTTTCTTAAGCTGCTTCTCACCGCTCCCAGCCCGTCCTGGAATCGTATGCACATAATCCCCCCGAAACCGCTTGCCGGCGTCTTTGCGTCTTCCCTCGATCGCTTCCTTGGGCGGCTGGCTCGGGATCAGGCAATCGCAGCCGTCGCCGATCAGGTCGCCGCGCTTCGCCGCCAACAGCGCCTTGCGTACTTCAAAATAATTCTCCGGTTTGAAGAACTGCATCAGCGCCCGCTGCAGTTTGCGATCGCGCAGGTGCTTTGCGATGTACACCGGCTTGCGGCTGAATGGGTCGATGCCGGTGTAGTACATCGCCGTGGCCACGTCGAACGGGGCCGGAATAAAGTCCTGCACCTGGTCGGGGCGATAACCGCTCTGTTTGAGAAACGTCGCCAGGTGGATCATCGAGTTCAGATCGCTGCCAGGGTGGCTGGCGATATAGTACGGCACGATGTACTGATCCTTGCCGGCCTCCTTCGACTCCCGGTTAAACTTCTCGGTGAACTCGTCAAAATCGTCGTTGCTCGGCTTCCGCATGTTCATCAGCACGTCGGGATCGGTGTGCTCTGGCGCCACCTTGAGATGTCCACCCACGTGGTGCCTGGCCAACTCCCGCATGTACTCCGGCGACCGCCGGGCGAGATCCATCCGGATGCCGCTGGCCACCAACACCTTCCGCACGCCGGGCACCTCGCGCGCTTCGCGCATCAACTGCACCAGCGGCCCGTGGTTCGTCCCCAGCAGCTTGCAGATGGTCGGGTGTACGCACGATTGCAGCCGGCAGACCGCTTCGACCTCGGGCTTACTGCACGTCATCTCATACATGTTGGCCGTTGGGCCGCCGATGTCGCTCACCACGCCGTGAAAATTGGGGTCGGCCGTCATGTCCTTGATTTCGGCGATCACCGACTCTTTGCTCCGCGACTGGATGATCCGACCCTGGTGCGTCGTGATCGAGCAGAACGTGCAGCCGCCAAAGCAGCCTCGCATGATCGTGACCGAGTCCTTGATCATCCCGAAGGCCGGGATCGGCTCGGTATAGCTCGGGTGGGGCCGGCGCGTGTACGGCAGAGAATAGAGCCGGTCCATCACCTGCTGGCTCACCGGCAGCGGCGGCACATTGGCCACGACCGCCTGAGTGCCGTGCCATTGCACCAGCCGCTTGGCGTTGTAGGGGTTCGTCTCGTTGTGGATGGTCCGCGTCGCGTCGGCAAACTTCTTCTTGTCCGTGCTCACCTCGTCAAAGCTTGGAAGAGTGAGTGCGTCTTCCGGGGGTTTCTCCGAAGCGCCGAGCGCATAGGCGATGCCGCGCATATCGCGCAGGTCGCGCACCGTTTCGCCAGCTTGCAACCGCCGGGCGATCTCGACGATGGCGTCCTCACCCATGCCGAAGACGACCATGTCGGCCTTGCAATCCAGCAGGATCGAGCGGCGGACCTTGTCGCTCCAATAGTCGTAGTGGGCCAGCCGCCGCAACGAAGCCTCGACGCCGCCGGCGATCACCGGCACTCCGCGATACGCTTCTCTCGCACGCTGGCAGTAGCTGAGCGTCGCCCGATCGGGTCGCAGACCGATCCGTCCGCCGGGGGAGTAGGCATCGCTGTTGCGCACCTTGCGATTGGCCGTGTAGTGGTTGATCATCGAGTCCATGTTGCCGGCGCTGATGGCATAGAACAGCCGCGGCTGCCCAAACCGCCGCCAGTCGTCGCACGAGCGCCAATCCGGCTGGCTGACAATCCCCACGCGATACCCTGCCGCCTCCAGCACGCGCCCCAAAATGGCCATGGCAAAGCTGGGGTGATCGATGTAGGCATCGCCGGTGATGAACACGATGTCCACGGCGTCCCATCCGCGCTCGCGCATCTCGGCCGCGGTCATCGGCAGCGGCACGGCCGCGCGCGAACTGCCGCTGGTCTGCGGCAGCAGAGCCAAAGCATTGGCCGTCTGGCCGGGCGGGCTGTTGAGGATGGGTAGTTGCATAGGGAGTCTATTATACGTTGATTGAGTCGATCGCAGGCAGTGGGCGGGTTTGCTCAGGCAGGCAGCTCATTTGTAGGTAGGGAGTAGTCTGGAATGTTCCCCGGCGAGCTTGCCTCGCCGGAAACGGAGTTTCGCGGCTTAGCAGCCCATCCCCCTATTTTTCTCGTCGCTTCCTTACCGCCCGCCAACGGCGGGCGGTAAGGAAGCGACGGAGGAGGAGCGCGCCCCCAAGCTAGCTTGATAAACTGTGCTTCCCGCGAGGCGAGCTCGCCGGGGGCTATTTCTTTTAGCTGCGATTTTCCACCCACTTTCGTGACGCTTGCCCGGTTTCCTACGCTGAGCGTGTTCATTACTTGTCCACGGTCGTTGGATCGAGCACCATCCGAGACATCGGCCAGGCGAAGCCTTCGCAAGCTAATCGTCCGCGTCCTGGATAAGGAATAAATCGAATCCTCGGCATTCTTCAATAAGTGAGTCGGGTTTGACAGTAAGCATCGAGGCGAGTTCTCGATTCGATATTGCGCGACGAGATTTTTCACCAACTAAGTCCAGCACTGCACCGTCAAGTTCCAATTCCCCTTTTTCAACAACGACAAACTGTTTACCGCACCATCGCGGATGATGCCTCAGAACAATCAGGGATCGACCATCAACTTCGCTGGGTGAGAACATTGCTGTATTGTTTGATCCGCGAATCCACAACATGAGGGTCCGTTCCACAATTCCGTTTACACCGAGTTGATTGGCATTGATCTCGGTGGACATCACCTTGCCAGCATCCAACCATAGGAGACTTCCTGCTCCCATCCCCGCAAGTTGGAGATAACCGATCCACGACAGCCATTGCTGCGAAACGGCATCCTCATCCACTTCGAGTCGAAAAAAGCTGGCGTCGCCGTCACGAAAAACCAGCTCAAGACGGTCAACGGCAGCACCGAACACCTTTCGTCCATTACGCTCTGGGCTTGACCACGGCACGCTGATGAAAACCAGTGCCCGCTTCGCGTTGCGAATAAGCTCGACAAGCTCTACACCCGAGCCTTCCTGAATCATCGCCGCACGCCCCCCAAGCACTCGAACTCGAATCATTTTGCAAGATTAAAGATCGCTGCCACGGGACAACGGAACCCCTCCACCACCTCGCCGCCGTCGAGAACGTCATTGATCGTAAGCACACTCACATCGGTCACCGACCGATAGACCGTCACGGTGTGGGCCTTCCCATCCACCTTCCACAACAACTTCGTCCCGGCAGTCAGCCAGGCTTCGATTTTCTCTTTGACCTCCGCTGGCTTGTCCCCCGGCGAAATGACTTCGACAGCCAGGTCCGGCGCTCCTGGCCAAAAGGCTTCCTTCGGCAGGATCTTGGGTATATTGGCATTGGCGATAAACGCCAAATCCGGGGCGCGAACCGTGTCGGGGTCGCGGGCCAGCATAAATCCGGTTTCTGCCCCCATGACCATGCCCAACCCGTTCTCGACTATATGATGCCCCAGGATCGCATGCAGCCGTCCCACGATGTCGCCATGCTTCCACCCGGATGGAGACATCATGCGTAGTTCCCCTTCGACAAGTTCGCAACGTCCATTTGGATTCAGCGCGATCAGTTGTTCGGCGGTCATCGGCGTGGTTGTGGACATGAGATTATTGTAGCAAGGATTGCTCATGGAGGTCAGATGTTTGTAAGACAATGCCATATTGTAGCGCAATGTTCTTATTCTTTACCCCGAAGGGGTTGCGTCGCCCAGCCCAGGGTCGCGCAGCGCACCCTGGGTTTCGTGAGCTTGATTTAGGTTACCCCGAAGGGGTTAAATCGGGCACGTACGGTGGTTCATTGTTGATTTAACCCCTTCGGGGTAACTTATTGTTGGGTTGGGCGCACCCAGGGTGGCGCCATTGCTCGTTTCACTCGCATCGGCTTACCCTGGGCTGCGCGACGGAACACCTTCGGCGTAGGGAAAAAACAGAGCCACCATTCATGCCTACCTTCATCCAGCGTCCTACCGAGATCGCCGCCCAGGGGAATGTGCCCAAGGTGATCCGCGAGTACATCGGCCGCGTCAACTCCAAGACCGAGGCGCTGAGCATCGCTCACATGAAGAGCCCGGCCGGCTGGGTCGAGCCGGGGCAGACGCCGGAGTTCACCGAGTACACCATCGTGCTGGTCGGCATGTTGCTGGTCGAACACCGCGGCGGCTCGCACGATGTTCGCGCAGGTCAGGCCATCATTACGCACCCTGGCGAGTGGGTGCGCTACAGTTCCCCCGAATCGCCCGGAGCGGAATACATCGCCGTCTGCCTGCCAGCTTTCTCGCCGCAGAGCGTACACCGGGATGAATAGTAGGGTCTGCCTTACCCTGGCCCCCTCTACCCTCTGTTGCGGCACACAAGCCCACAATCACCAGGGAGCATCGTGGACGAAATCGTGCGCGACGGCTCGAAAACGGCCCCAGTCCCCTTTTTCGGAGCTGATCCGATCCAGACCGCTGAGATTTGCGGCGGCAAGTTTGAGGTCCGCTCGCGGCTGCCATTGAAAATCACTGATCTGCTCGCTCTCGTCCAGCGGAATCGGATCGCCGACGACATCGGGCTGCTGAAACACATACGTGACGAACGGCACGCTGTCGGCAGTCTCATCCGCTGTGCCGTCGGCAGCCGAGTAGCCGACAAACTCGTAGCCAATCACACCCAATAGCCGCTCGCTGCTGCTTTTGAGTTGCGTCTCTTCCCACAGTTCCCGGTGCCAGGCATCTGGCACGGGTTCGTTCCAGTCGATGCCTCCGGTCGGCAGGCGATAGACTCCCTGCGGATAGAAAACCTTGGTGTGCATGAGTACTTCGCCGGTGGGCCGAGACAGCACCAGCAGGATTTCTCCCCGCCGCCGCTTCAATTGCGAGCGATATTCTTTGAGCGAATCGGGCCCCATTTTGATGCGATGCGTCAGAATCGGGAAATCGCCATAGCGATTGCGCAGGGCGGCAAGCTCGGATTGCGGCATCAAATCAGCCAAGGTGTGAATCATTTGCGTCGTTGCTCGAACATCCAAGTAAGAAGCCCCGACTTTTCATCGCAGGCGTTTTGCCACGAATTGTGTCCCACGCCCACCAGCTCACTGTACTTCGGCTGTCCTCCAGCGGCGCGAATGGCCTCGATCATGCTTCGCGTTCGGGCGACAGGCACGACAGTGTCCTTGTCGCCATGAAAGGCCCAGACAGGCAAGTCCTTGAGTGCCGCTGCGCGGCGTTCATCGCCGCCGCCACAAATGGGGGCGACCGCCGCGAACCAGTCGGGATGGCGCGTGGCCAGATCCCAGGAGCCATAACCACCCATGGAGAGGCCGATCAGATAAACCCGCTTGGGATCAGTCGGCTCGGTCTTCAGCACATGCTGAAGCGCCGCAATCGCTCCCTGCATCGGTTCGGTTGGTTCGGCTTGGGGAGTTGACTTGCCTGAGTTCCAGTTCACTTCCACCCAGCGCTTGTTGGGAGGGCATTGCGGGGCAATGACAAATGCGGGAAATCGCTCCCGGCGATCAGGTTCCGACATTTTTTCTGGAAAGTGACGCAATTGATTGCGGTTATCAGTGCCACGTTCGCCAGCGCCGTGCAGGAACAACACGACAGGATATTTCTTATCCGGCTCGATCTTCGTCGGGCGGAGCAGGAGAAACTTGACCTGTTGATCGGCCCGTCCGCCGATCGTGGTTTTGATGGATTGTTCCTCGTAGCCTTTGAGTGCCGGGTCGGCTGGTGCATCGGCCGCCATAGCGGGGAAAGGGATACACAATGCGGCGGTCGTCAGAAGCGATAGCGCCCAGGGACCGCTTGTCTCGGAGCGGCATAAGCAGCGCCACGAGCCTCGCTGAATCGTTGAGTGCATGGGGTTGTTCATTGGATCCTTCTCTTGCTACTTCCTGACAGCAATTTTAACTGCTCCATGATAGCCTCGCCCCACAGCCTACCCAAGGGTGTAACCATCGACTCAATACCGGCCACTTTCCCGGAAGAACACTCCTTGCGCGCTGTGATCTCCAACACCGGCTTGCCTTACTCGCCTCAATCGGGAGAATTCCAACATGTTCCCCGCAGTCGTGCTGGCTCTCACCATGACCCTTACATCCGTGCCGCTTACACCTGGTGATACTACGCTTAAACTCGCCGTGGGCGACTTGGAGCGAAGCTATCTGGTTCACGTCCCACCCGGTTACGACGGCACGAAGCCGATGCCGGTCGTGCTGGCCTTTCATGGTGGCGGAAGCAATCCTGCTCAGATGGTCCACTTCTCCGGCCTAAGCGATAAGGCGGATCAAGCAGGCTTCATTGTGGTTTATCCGGCCGGTACGGGGCGCGTGGCAGAGGCACTCACTTGGAATGCCGGCAACTGCTGCGGCTATGCGCAGCGGCAGAATATCGACGACATTGGCTTTGTCACCGCGCTGTTGAACGATCTGGTCCGCGTGGTCAATGTCGATTCCAAACGGGTTTATGCTACCGGCATGTCGAACGGCGCGCTGATGAGCTACGCGGTCGCCGACAAACTAGCTCCGCGCATTGCGGCCATCGCCCCAGTCGCCGGGCCGATGGGAACCGAAAAATGCCAGCCGGCGCAGCCCGTGCCGGTCATTCATTTTCACGGCACCGAGCCTGGGTGGCAGCCAACGGCTGCGACGCGAAGCCGAAGGAAGAAGCTCTGCCCGACGTATCCAAGGATGGGATGCATGTGACGCGCAAGACTTATTCCCATGGGCGCGATGGCGCCGAGGTGATTCTCTTCACTATTCACGGCGGCGGCCACACCTGGCCAGGGCGGCAGCCAAAGCTGAAATGGCTCGGTGCTTCGACGCAAGACATCTCGGCCAACGATCTGATGTGGGAGTTCTTCGAGCGGCATAAGCGCAAGTAGCTCTCTGCGGCGCTTGCCCGGCATCCTGTCGGAGAACATACTGCTCCCTTGCCCGGCTTCGCATCCTGGCGAAAACAACACCCTCCCGCTGGGCGGCCCACCCATGAGCAATACCACCGAATCGCTTCCGTCTCAGCGCCTGCTGTCCCTCGATGCCCTGCGCGGTTTCGACATGTTCTGGATCGCAGGGGGCGAGGGGATCGTCCACGGCTTGGCGGCCCTCTCGGGTTGGTGGCTGCTGGAGGGAATGAAAACACAACTGACGCATGTGCCTTGGAATGGATTCACCGCCTACGACTTGATCTTTCCGCTGTTCCTTTTCATCGCCGGAGTCACGCTCCCGTTCTCAATCGGCCGCAGTTTGGAGCAAGGGGAACCGCGCTGGAAGCTGGCGCTGAAGATTGTGCGCCGTGGGTTGCTGTTGGTGCTGTTGGGCCTGATCTACAACGGCCTGCTGAAGACAGGTTTCACGCCGCAGTTGCGCTGGGGAAGCGTGCTGGGACGGATCGGACTGGCTTGGATGTTCGGGGCTCTGATCTATCTGATTGCCGACTTGCGCGGACAGATTGCCGCCGTGGTCGTTCTACTGCTGGGCTATTGGGGGGCCATGATGTTTGTGCCCGTGCCTGGGATTGGGGCTGGCGTCCTTGAGCCGGGGAAGACGCTGGCCGACTATGTAGATCAAAGCTTGATGCCGGGGCGGCTCTATATCCATGACAAGCAAGGACACAACATCCGCGACCCCGAAGGGTTGTTCTCGACCATCCCCGCAGTTGGCACAGCGCTCTTCGGCGCTCTGGCGGGCGCGTGGTTGCGACGCCGACCCATCGAAGAACCGCACGTCGATGGCGTTCACAAAGCCGCGGGGCTGCTCCTGGGAATGGCTGCCTGCCTCTTCTTCGTGGTCATTGGAGCCAATGCGATTGCAATTTATATGGCCGTTCGATTTATCGACTTTGGCGGAGTGTCTCGGCTATTGGTGCCTCCGAACTCCGGCGTGATGAATGAGCATCTCCGCCCTCTTCTGGTGATGGGAATTCAATGGGTGTGCCTGATGGTGATGTATCGCAACCGGTGGTTTTTGCGAGTGTAAGAGGCGCTGGGGCGGCGCCTCGCTTGCCCCAGGCACCCGGCGCTTCGCCCACCACGGCGGATCCGAGACTTGCCCCAAGCACCCGTCGACGAAATCTTATCGCTGGGCGAATCGCTTGGCTTGGCCGGCGATGTCGACACCCACTTCGACCGACCAATCGGCAAGGAGCGATTGAAACAATGGGCCCGGCTGGCCGGGACCGATGGGTTTTCCATCGAGTCCTGTGACCGGCAACAGACAAAAAGGCGTGCTGCTGAGCATCACTTCATCGGCGGCGGCCACGTCGGCAGCCGTGAGTTCCCGCTCGTGCCAGGCTATTCCGCGTCGTTGCGCAAGCCAGCGGACCATCGCCAGGCTGATGCCAGGCAGAACTCTGGCGGCGGGAGGTACCAGGATGCCGGAGTCCTTTTCGTAGAGCAGGGCATTGGCCGTGGTGGCTTCCGTGATGCGGCCCTCAGCGTCGGGCAACAGCGCCCTTGCCCCAGGTTGTCGCTCGCGTGCTTCGCGGTCGGCCAGGTAATAGTGCATCCGGCTGCGGCACTTCAGTTCCGACGGCCAGCAGGGGGTGCTGACTTGTTGAACCTGGGTTACGACAAGCTGTTCCCCGACGGAGTATTTTTCCGCCCATTGCCCAAACGTCAGCGGAAAAGTGTGCATGCAGACGCGGGGGCGCACTGGGCGGCCGTTGGCCAGCGCCGGCGAAGTTCCCGGCGTGACAAAGATCGACAGCGAAAGATCATCGGCCGGATCGAGCAAAGCGTGATTGGTGGAGGCAAGCTGCACTGCCGCAGTGGAGAGCGATTTCAGATCGACTCCGTCTGAGAGGCCGACAATCGCCAGCGAACGGGCCAGCCGGGCGAGATGCTCATCGACGTGAAACAGCCGGCCGCCGAACGAGCGGAGCTGTTCCGTAACCGTAGCGCCCAGCATGAAGCCCAGGTCGTCCAGTGGAATCCTGGCCTCATCGGGGGAAACAAACTGACCGTCGAGATAGACTTGCGGTTGTGGCATGGGATTATTATAGCAACCGTAGGGTACGCGCAGCGTACCAGAGCCTGAACAAGAAACGGAATCAAGTTTCCGCGAAAGTATTGGCTTCGGACGAAAGCCCCGTCCATGAATTGGTATGCTGCGCATACCCTACTTGGGCAGCACGGTGGCGCGAACTTGGCCCATGACCGAGTCGCTGCAGATATAGAGCCGCCACCAATGGCGGTTCCCCACATCACAGCAAGCGTCGTGCTGGCGGACTTTTTCACCGTCTGGCCCCAGAGCGGAGAGGCTGCGGACACCGCAATAACCCAGGGCGGGCACGCCGTGTCGGTCGCAGGCCAGCACTCGATAATGGGCCAGAACCCGGTCGCAGCCGTTGTTGATCAGCAACAGGCCCGCGGCCGATTTCAGCGCCATCCCGTGAGGCTCGCCTGGCTCGAGCCAATCATAGTCGGTCGCAGAAGCCAGCAGCGCCGCGCGATACTTGGCTGTTGGGGCAGGCTTCTCCAGTCGATGTCCAGCCAACTCACCTCCACCCAGCACATGCAGAGCGCCGGTGACTACGCGTGAGCCAAAGCTATAACCGATCAGGCCAACAGGCGCATCGCCGGGTGTGCGGGAGAGTACATAGCCGAGGCGAAATCCTTCAGCCGGCGTGCGTGAAGCTTTCAGCCGCACATCGGGCACCGGTCTGCGATAGACCTGCGTGCTGGGCCAACTCCAAATGACAAATCTCAGCGGCGGGGCATCGCACTTTCCTTCGACGAGCCGGCGGTACACAGTCAGTCCCGCGTAGACGGCTTCACTCGAGTCGATCCGGTCGCCGTGAACCCAGTAGCACGCAGGGCGCTTGGCTCCCGGGCCGCCGAAAAAGTCAGCGGCGGTGGCGTCCTGCCACTGGTCTGCTGCGACATCAAAGCGTCTGAATTGGAGCGACGCGATTGGATCGGCTCCTTCTTCGATGCAATCGGAGTGGCGATCGTTGATCAGCCAGACCTCGTCTTCGTTGCGTTGGCATGTAGCGCAGGGGGCGGTGTGTAAGGAGACGAGCGATTGGGTGGCGTCTTCATCGTCGGCCCGGCCCGCCGTTACGGCCGTTAACAACAGCACAATCGCTACCAGTGACTTGGCGGACCACTTGGATCCACCAGTCAAGCTCCCTCGCGATCGGTAGGGTCGAAAGCCACTCGACGCGCGTACGCTAAAAACCATACCGCTGAAAATCATGCCCATGACGAACAATCCGCAGGTGCGCACGCGCTAAACCTTGTCTCTGATTGTTGATCGAGCGATCGGCCTCGCTCGATAAAGAACAACTCGCTTGATCCGATGAGGTAATGTAGCACGAGTTGAACGCCTTGTCGAAAAAAAGCATCATCGGCGGGTTGCCAAAAATTATCGTGCGTTGCATTTGCACATCACGCGGCATGGTGTAGAGTTGCACGGCCGATTTTGGCTCCTCCCTGTACGTTTCGTTCCGGAGATATGAGGTATGAAGAGGCTACTGATCGTGGCGGCCTTGGCGATGGTAACGCTGAGCATGGCCGGTTGCTGCCGCAATCCTTGCCGTCCTGGGCTGTTCGGCGGTGGAGGTCTGTTTGGCCACCGTGGAGACCGGGACCGCGAATGTTGCAGCGCGCAATACGATGAAATGCCGGGCAATGATTGTGATTCTTGTGGTGGTGGACCGGGCGGCGATGTGATGCTTGGCCCCCCGCCCGCAATGATTGGCCCCCCCGGCCGGTAATGTACCGACCGTAAGTCAAACACTCGCCAAGAGAAACGCCGACCCCCCGTGGGTCGGGACAGAACAACCGGCGGCCTGCTGTGTTCCGCAATCAACGGACACGCTTCAGGCCGCCGGATTTTTTATGCGCGACGAGTGTTGGCAGCAGGGGTGGCCGGGGCTGTCCCAGCGCGCCGGGCGGCGAGACGAAGCCCCGGCATTTCATACAACCGCACCCATCAGCGGTTTCTTCCTCGCCAAGCTACAATAGTAGCAGCAAGTAGGTCAGGCTACTGCCTGACGCAATGCGTTGCACTATCCGATTGAACGTCAATCACCCGGCCTTCGTCAGTTCGAGCGTTTCTCGTCAGGCAGTAGCCTGACCTACGGGTTTCACCATGCGAACTCTGACTCTCACTCTTTTGCTCCTGACCTTAGTGGCTGGTCGCCCTGTGCCGGTCGCGGCGCAGTTTATCGATGATGACAAAGCCGATAAGCCGGCAACCACGACGGCGCCAGGGGCGGAATCGCGACTGCGCAATCCGCGCAAGATGTACCTGGCGGTGGGGATCACGGTGCAGGCGGCAGGTGGGGCGCTGCGCGGCGTCTCTGGGACCGCACCCGTTCCGAACGACTGGGAAGAGCAAAAGGTCAAACTGGTCCACGAAGAGCGCTCGCCGGAAGTACGTGGCTTGACCTATCGCACGATCGGCAGCACGACGAAGCAACTCTTGATGACGGCCCCCACCGTGGCGGCCAACTCCGCCGCCAAGGTGCTGCTCACCTTTGAACTGACGCGATATGAAATCGCTGCGCCGCAGGACACCAAGCAGTTTCGCATCCCGGAAAAAGTGGAGCCTTCCGTGCGCCCCTATCTTGGGGCCAGTCCCTACATCGAAACCCGCAACGTCAAGATTCGCGACTTGGCGAAGAAGCTGATCGCGGCCAAGGAGGGGGCCAGCGACTGGGAAAAAGTCGAGGCGCTATACGACGGGATGCGGGAGCGGGTGAAATACAAAAATGGCAAACTCAAGGGAGCGCTGGCCGCACTGAACGATGGCAACGGCGATTGCGAAGAAATGACCAGTCTGTTCATCGCCTTCTGCCGCATCAACGGCATCCCCGCCCGCACCGTCTGGGTGCCGGAACATTGCTACCCTGAGTTCTATCTGGTCAATAAGGAAGGCAAAGGGCAATGGTTCCCCTGCCAGGCGGCTGGGGACAAGGCTTTTGGGAGTATGCCCGATGTGCGGCCGATCCTGCAGAAGGGGGACAATTTCATCATCCCCGACAATCCCAAGCCGCAGCGCTATGTGGCCGAGACGCTGAAAGTGAAAGACGCCGCTGGCGGCCAGAAACCTCGCGTTGAGTTTATCCGCAGGCAGGTAAGTTCCCCGGAAAGTGGTCCCGCCGTGCCGAACGCCTTTTAAGTAGGGTGGGTGCTTGCACCCACCGATCATGCGATAACCGGCACGGTGGCCGGTGCAAGCACCCACGCTACTTGCTACTCAGGAGGCAATTTCAACCTCCTTGGCATTGACCCACGCTGCAGCCTTCCCTATCGTCTCGCCCTGTTCGACTTGGCAATTCTGTAAAGTCGTTGCGGCGGCACTCCTTTGGGGCTTTACATGCGTTCGCTTCTTGCTCTATCTGCCATGGCGTGCGCTGCGTTGAGCGGTTGCGTGTCCTTATCGCCCCCTGCCGTTCGCTGGTTGGATGATCCGATCGTGTATCAACCGGCGCGCTATCCAAGTGGCAACTGGTCGCCTGAAAATCTGAAGTTTGAAGACGTGTTTCTGGAAGCTGCCGATGGCACACGCTTGCACGGCTGGTTTTGTCCCAACGAATCGGCCCGGGCGGTCGTACTCGTGTTGCACGGAAACGCAGGAAATCTCAGTCATCGTCAGGAGAGAATGCGGCTATTGCAACAAAGGTTGGGTGTGACCGCAATGATCTTCGATTATCGCGGCTACGGCCGTAGCGAAGGCCTGCCGACCGAAGCGGGCGTGTTGGACGACGCTCGTGCAGCACGTCGGTGGCTGGCAAAGAAGACGGATATTGAGGAATGGCAGGTCGTGCTTATGGGCGAATCGCTGGGAGGGGGCGTGGCGGTCGATCTGGCCGCCCAGGACGGAGCGGCAGGCCTCGTTTTGGAAAGTACCTTTACATCGCTTCCCGATGTCGCCGCGCGGCAATTGCCCTATACTCTGGCACCGTATTTGATGCGGAATCAATTTCAGTCTCTGGAGAAAATCGGCAACTATCGTGGGCCGCTGTTGATGGCCCACGGCGACCAGGATTCACTGGTCCCGCTGGAGCAGGCCCACCGACTGTTTGCCGCAGCCCACGAACCGAAGCGGCTGATGACGATTCCCGACGCGGGACACAACTGGCGTCCGACGCCAGAGTATATCCAGGCTCTGGATGAGTTCTTTTCGTTAGTGAAGCGAGGGGCAGCCCCACAGCGCCCGGCGGAAAACTCCTCGTCGGCCATTCCGGCGGCGGCTGGGTCAATCGCATTTTGAGTAGAGTGGGTGCTTGCACCGACGATTGTGCCGTACCAAGCAATGCAGCAGGAGCAAGTACTTGCTCCTCACTATCTTTTGAAATGCATTCTGCCGCCAAACCACCGTTGTTTGAAAGAATGGGCTCGATTTCCTCGACTTGACTATATACCGTATACGATATATACTCCATGAAGGGATATTAAGGATCCGTCGCATGGGCAAGAGTCGAGACACGGAAGAAGAAGGTGAACCTCGACGACCGGTGGTTTGGCTGTACGGAGAGATCAAGACTCCGCCATTCTCTGCGGAAGCACGACAAGAGGCCGGATACCTATTGCATTTGCTGCAGGCAGGAGAGCACCTCGACATGCCGCAGGCGGAACCGTTGCCGATCGTCGGTCCTCGGTGTGGCGCTCTACGCATTCGCGACGGTGAACACAATTGGCGCATCATGTACCGAGTTGATCCCGATGCTGTAATAATTACCGAAGTCTATGCTAAGAAGACAAGGAAAATACCGCAAGAGGTGATCGACCGGTGCAAAGCACGCCTTGGCCGGTACGATGAAATTGTAAACAAGGTCGTTACCAAGCCTGCGAAGAAACCCAGATAGTTTGGGCGAAGCTCAAGGATGTTGAATATGGATTCCAAGAAGCGAAAAGCACTTGAAGCGGCAGGTTGGCGAATCGGCAATGCCGCTGATTTCCTGAACATGACTTCTGAAGAGCGACAATTGCTCGACGCACGGGTAGAAACAGCGCTGGCCGTACGTCAACAACGAAAAGTCTTGAACATGACGCAAAAGCAGTTGGCGGGCCGGATCAAGTCCAGCCAGCCGCGCGTCGCTAAAATCGAGCGAGCGGCACCCGATGTATCGCTCGACCAAATTCTCCGTGCATTCGCCGCCGCCGGAGGACACATTTCAGTCGAGCAGGTGGGCCGCATTGGATCGACCAAGGCCGTTGGAAAGCCACGTCGTTCGCGAAAACAAAATGTGAGTGCCGTTATCAAACTTCGGGTGGCTGAAGATTGAGGACACTCACTCCTTTATCAACTCCTTCACCGACATCCCGGACGGGATCATCGGGAGTACGTGCTGCACGTAAGGCGTTTCCACGTCGAGGACGTACGGGCCCTTGGAATTGATCATTTTTTCCAGTGCTGGCACGAGATCTTCCTTGCGGCTGACCGTCGCCGCGC
>JAIOPX010000011.1 GCA_021413705.1 Planctomycetota bacterium
CAGCGACGACGATTTGCCGCCGCTGGATCGGCGGACGATCAACGAGACGCTCACCACCGCCCTGAACGACCTGTTCCCCAGCCTGGCGATCACGGACGCGTTTTGCGGATTCAAGGCGCATCGGATGAGCGCGATGGCCCAGCTGCGGCTGAACGAGGCCGGCTATGCGTTTCCGCTTCAGTTGTGGCCGCAGGCGGCCAACGCCAATTTGCGCATCACGGAAATTCCGGTTCGGCTGATCTACAACGATCCCACCCGGCAGTTCGGCGGGTCGCTGGATGATGCTGAGAAGAGGATGCGCCATTACCTGGCCGTTCTGCACGAAGAGCTTGAACGGCTGCACGATCCAGTGAAGCTCACCCGGCTCCAGCATGTTCTGATCGACACGGCGCAGCAATAGGCACTAAGATGCCCGCGACGTGGCCGATTTCATGACACAATATCCGCAATGGGTGGCCCCGGCCGAAGACGGCGGGGCGATGGTCTGGCCTGCGCCGCCGCAACTGCTGGCGGAAGCTCGGCAAAACAACGCGATGCTGGGGCTGTCACAGGCGCGGATCCAGAATGTTCCGCTGTCCGAGGCGCGGCGGGAGATGCGGCGATGGCTGGGACACGGGGAGGACGATCAACTGTTCATCGGCACCGGGCACCAGGCCGAGCTGTGCCACCCCGGCGTGTGGGCCAAGGACGTTGTGATCCACCTTGCGGCTGAGACATCCGGCGGATCGGCCTGTCACTTCGCGGTCGATACGGATGAACCAAAGCATCTCGATCTGCGCTGGCCGGGGGAGAGTCATCCGCTGACCGATGATCCCGCGCTGCGGACGGCCCGCTGGTGCGGGCGGGTGGCAACGCCGACGGCGGCGCATCTGAATGAACTGAAAGAACGGCTCGCAATAGCCCAGTCGCGGTGGAGCTTCAGGCCCCTGCTTGGGGGCTTCCTCGATGCCCTCGGCGAGAAAACTACTTACGTCCCCGTTTTGGCCTCCGCCCTGACGGAGGCCTGTCATGCGATCGACCAGTCCCTCGGGTTGCGGCATCGCGCGATGGTGACCAGTCCGATCTGGGGCAGCCGGCCATACCTCCTG